>DATGXB010000170.1:0-46275 GCA_035299225.1 Nostocaceae cyanobacterium
TTTTGCAAAAGGTATAGAAAATACTAGGGGGGCAGGGGGGCAGAGGAGAAATAACAATAAATTCCCTAATGATTAATAACTACTGACTGTTCCCTGTTCCCTGTTCCCTGTTCCCTGTTCCCTGTTCCCTGTTCCCTATTCCCTGTTCCCTATTCCCTGTTCCCTGTTCCCTATTCCCTATTCCCTGTTCCCTTCAAAATACTAAAAAACCTTACATTGTCACACCCCAAAGTGCAAGATATCTGATTGAATTAGCCGATGATACCAAATCCAGTTGTAAAAACCCCCTAAAAATGTTGAGTAATTACCATACTAAGATCATAATATTGCTGACAAAGCCGCCTCAGAATAAATTCTGAGGCTCATAATCGAAGTAAGCTCAAGCTTACTATTTGGATTTTTGAAAAACTGGAACAAGCTTTGTATGAACAGGCTTTCAGTCTCAGTGTAATTATTCAAATTCCAGCAGGATTCCGATAATTCAATGAATTTAGCCGGCTTGAGCCGAGTTATGCTATGAGCCTGAGAATTTATTCTCAGGTGGTGTACTGAATAAAAGGGGTTTGATTCGCGGATTTAGTATGAAGTAACAAAAAAGATTGGAACAAATCAACTATTGATTCATTTCTCCGTCAAAAACAACTAAAAAATTACATTCCTTGGCGTAAATGACGGCTGAATAATGTTAGCTTAGTAATTGATAACTAAATTGTGATTTACTGTGCTGCCCTGTAAACATCCAGCTATATTTTTAGGTTTGGCTGTTTTACTTTCTTCCTTAACAGCTTGTACTAACGGCCAGTCTGCCAAAAATTTAGAACAGGCTTTGGCGGCAGACCCCCAACTCAAAGATAACCCTTTCCTGTTTAGAGCAAATCAGCCCCAAGCACAACCAACACCCACAACCCCAAAAGTTGAGTTACCATCTGACTTTCCTCAAGATGTCCCTATTTATCCTAATGCTCAATTGGTGGAAGTTAAACCAGTTGATAATTTGGAAAATCGGGTTGCTACTCGTTGGCAAAGTGCTGATCCTAGTAATTTTATCGCCAGCTTTTACCGTAGTCAATTCCCTGCTAAAAACTGGCAAGTTATCCAACAACCAACCGATGATGTTGGTGCTTTTGAGGCAAAGCGTGATAATGCGTTAGTTAAAGTAGCTATTCAACCACAACAAGTTACTCAAGCTACACCCAACCAACCCCAAACGGCTACAGAATTATTAATTGAATATACACCTAGTAATCAAGCATCTGCTCAACCGGATGTTAGTGAACCAGTATCACCCTCTCCTAATTCCACCGCACAACCAACAAACCAACCGGAAACTATAGCTAGTCAGGAATTTACTGATTTAAATAAAGTGCCGGCTGAATGGCGATCGCAAATTGGAGATTTGGCCGCTTTAGGGGTTTTATCCCTAGAATCACCAACCAATAAAAACAACTCTACTCCTACCTCTAACCAATTTGCCCCCAATCAAATTATTACCCGTCGTCAATATGCCCGTTGGTTAATGGCGGCTAATAATGCCATGTACGCTAATAACCCAGCTAAACAAATTCGGTTAGCAGGAGAAAGTAACCAACCTATTTTTAAGGATGTATCCCCAAAAGATCCTGATTTTCCAGCTATTCAAGGATTAGCGGAAGCTGGTTTAATTCCTAGTCCTTTATCGGGAGATGCTACAGCATTGTTATTTCGTCCTGATGCACCCCTCACCAGGGAACAGTTGTTATTGTGGAAAGTTCCTTTAGATACCCGTCAAGGTTTACCAAGTGCTAATTTAGAAGCAGTTAAACAAGCTTGGGGATTTCAAGATACAGAAAAAATTGAACCTAAAGTATTAAAAGCAATTTTGGCTGATTATCAAAATGGTGAACAGTCTAATATTCGCCGAGTATTTGGCTATACGACTCTATTTCAACCGAAAAAACCTGTAACTCGTGCTGAAGCGGCTGCTGCTTTGTGGTATTTTGGCTCTCAAGGTGAGGGAATATCAGCAAAAGAAGCTTTAAAACTCAAGAGTTAAAGCAGGATGTAGGGACAGGGAAAAAGGGGAAATCATCAAATTTACTTTTTAACTTTCTTTTAGAAAAGACCAAAAAATAAATGATCCAATTTGTACTTGTGTAGGGTGCGTTCCCTAACGCACCTTAGCTTTGGTTGACCACTACACAAAAAGGAACTCTCTTTGGTTGGAACTCTCTTATTTCTTGATAACCTGAAAAATAATCACGTTGAAAATATAAAAATGCCAAATTCTTTAATGTATGAAGAGGATAATTTTGTTGTCCTAGAAACTAACCAGCCAGAGCAATTTCTCACAGTGGCAGAGTTATTAATAAAACTGCAACAAGTTCTGGAAAAAATTGCCTTTGAAGATTTACCTCCTGATGTGCAAAGATTTCCATCTGTGGAGGAAAGAGCAAAATATTTACTTAATACCAGTTGTGAGTTAGATTTGGGTCCTGGTCAATATTTACAATGGTATGCAGTCAGATTAGAAAAGTAAATTTTGAGTGTTAGTTATTAGTTAAGGGCAGGTTTCAGAGATTAATTTTATGTAATCATAATTATCTGCTTAACCTGCTCCTGTTTGTTTAACTTACCAACAGGTTTTGGTTAGTTTTTTTGACTATTAATTAATGTCAATTCGATTTTTTCTTCACTGGGTTGAGTTATTTTTACTTCTACATTGGGAGCAAAATATTTAGTCATTTTTTCCTGTTTTTCTAACCAAGTTTCAAGGGGTATAAATGGGGAATCAAATTCTAAAATTAAAGTATATGCCCCGTTAATTTCTGTTTCTCTTAAACCAGTAACTATTGGTCTTTCTTCATCGGAGGGACTCAAACCCAGATATTCTAAAGCCCGGTCTAAGTGTGCTTCTTGACCATAGCAATAACGGGTAATATCTTTACGGATCTTATTTTGGGTAATGGTAGCTTGTTGTTTTCTGAGTGCTAATACTGATGGTGTAGTAGGTTGACTAAAAGGTATTGGCTGGAGTTCATTAGCTTTTAAGGCTAAACCCCCCAGCAACAGAGGAAACCCATAAAAAAACCCGACTAGATTAAGAGTAGGGTTATTAGCAGCGTAAGCGATAAAACCAATGATGGTTAAAATGCTACCAACACTTAAACCCAGTGTTCCTAGAGAAATTCGGCCTAGCATGATTTAAACTTGGTGATACAAAATAAGTGCGTAACATTTTAATTTTATGATCATTGGGCGATCGCCACTCACAAAGCAATACTAGAACAGGGGTACAGGTTAAAAGTTATTTGTTTCCCCTCCCCCAGTCAATTTTGCGTTAACTTTAAATTTGAGGTTATTTAAAAACAGGAAGTAAAAAATGGATCTGCAAACACTCAAAGAAAGAATTGCTGCTGTTCAAGGTAAACGTGACTATCTTCTAAGTCTACTAGAACAACCCAATTTAGGTACTTTAAGGGTAGATGTTAATCAAGCTTTGGAAGAATTGGATGATTTATTAGATGAATTTAAACGCACTATTCCTGATGCTAACAGAAATTAAACTAAACCCACTCAGGTTGGCATATTAGCAAAAATAGCGTCGTTGCAGCTATGACTTGAAGCTGAACTGACGCTACTAAATTTTAAACATACAGCCCGTTTCAGGTAAATGAGGTACAAATTTTTGGAACGAACCCTTATACAAAGAGATTTTCAACCCTGTTAAGAGTTCCCTGTTCCCTGTTCCCTGCTGTATAATGAGATTCCCAAAAGGGTTTAAACCTGATTGAATCAAGTTATACCACCACATAATTTATCCTCTAACTGAACTATCTGCTATATGTTGCCCTAATTGTTTGACTAAAGCTATCAGTTCGGTTGTGGGTGTATCTTTTTGACAAACATCATCAAAACTTGGCATGGCCTTTGTTTGCTGAATTTGTGCTTCTTCTACTGAAGAGTAAGCAACAATTCGTGTATTAGGGGAGATAGCTTTGATTTGACCAGATGCACTCCAACCGTCCATCACTGGCATTTGCAAATCCAAGATGATCACATCAGGATGGCAACGTTTAACCATTTCTATAGCTTCTTTGCCATTAGTCGCTAAACCTACTACCTGGATGTTTTCTTGAGTGGAAAACGCTAACTGTAAGGTTAAACGTGTCAGTTCGTGATCATCAACCACTAGAACGCGTAAGGAATCACAAGACAACATTAATATTCCAAAAAAAATTAAGTGGGTTAATTTTTTTAGTTTATGGGAATTAACACCTGAATTTAATCTACCTTATGGTTGAATCACTTGAATTTAAAGATGATAAAAATTAGAAAATTCACCAAAAAATTAAGGTAAATTTAAAAAACTAGGTTGACATTTAATAATTCTCTGGAAATGTAAAAAAGAAAAAGAAAAAGCCTTTAACTTTTACCCTTTAACTTTTGTCTCAACCTAGATTTTGAGTTGAAAATGCACAAAGCAAGTAGGATTGGGTTGACATTATTTTTTGAGGTCATGCTTTGTTACTAATAGTGCCGCATGGCGGAAATAACTATCCAGTTCAATTAAAGTATAGTACCTGTTAAATCAACCTTCTTACCTCCTGCCTCCAGCAAAGCTGCCTTCTTGCACTAGACAATTTTAAGTCATACCCACTGAACGTAAAGCCATAGACATCAGGCTATTTTGTGAGTTAGCTTCTGGGCAATCATTACCTGGTCTTCTTTGAATATAACTACCATTGGGCTGTAGTTCCCAAGCGTGGCGGTTATCAGCTAACATAATTCCTAAAATTTCTTGCAAATCTTTGGCAATATCTGAATCAGCTATTGGGGTAACTACTTCTACTCTTCGATCTAAATTACGACGCATCCAGTCAGCACTACCGATATAGATTTCTTCTTGACCATTGTTATAAAAATAAAAAATTCGAGAATGTTCTAGGAAGCGGCCAATAATGCTAATCACGCGGATATTTTCACTAATATCTTTTAGTCCAGGACGTAAACAGCATATACCCCGCACAATCAAATCAATTTGCACTCCTGCACGAGCTGCTTCATATAAAGTAGTAATAATTTGCGGATCAACTAAAGAATTCATTTTGGCGACAATGCGCCCAGAATGACCTTGTTGTACATTTTCCATTTCCCGGTGAATTAATTCTAGAAAGCGATCGCGCATATTCACAGGGGCTACCATAATTGCTCGATAGGATTTTTGGCGAGAGTAACCCGTCAAAAAGTTAAACACATCTGTTAAATCTGCTCCTAATTCTTCTCGACAACTAAACAACCCTAAATCTGTATACAGTCTGGCAGTTTTAGGATTATAGTTACCTGTACCTATATGCACATAACGGCGCATTCTGTCTTTTTCTCTTCTCACCACCAAAACGATTTTGCTATGGGTTTTTAGTCCCACTAAACCGTAAACTACGTGTACACCAACCCTTTCTAACCGCCTAGCCCAATAAATATTATTCTCTTCATCAAATCGGGCTTTTAATTCTACCAATACCGACACCTGTTTACCGTTTTCTGCCGCCGCAATTAAAGCATTAACTATGGGTGAGTCGCCAGAAGTGCGATATAATGTCATTTTAATTGCCAGTACATCAGGATCATGGGCAGCAGTAGTAATAAAACGGACTACTGTCCCAGTAAAAGATTGATAAGGATGATGCACTAGCAAATCTTTTTCCCGAATCACCGCAAAGAAATCTTTACCTTCTTCTAATTCTCCCCCATTATTGTTGAGGTTAGGTTCTTTCAAACGTTGTAAACGAGCAGGAACAACAGATTGTCTAGGTACATCTTTCAATTCTGGCAATGGCAAGGCCATAAAATACATTAAATCTCGCAGTCCCAACAATCCATCTACTTCATAAATATCATTTTCTGTTAAATCTAAATCTTGTAACAGACGACTACGGACTGATTCTGGAGTCTGGGAGCGAATTTCTATCCGTACAGGAGTTCCACCCATACGGCGTTTACGCAGTTCCTGTTCAATGGCTAACAGCAGATCATCTGCCTCATCTTCTTCTAATTCTAAGTCAGCATCACGGGTAATTCGGAAAGGGTGATATTCTTGAATGGTCATCCCTGGAAATAGGGATTCTAAATTATGAGCGATCGCCTGTTCTAAAGGTACACCCGTCCAATGTGCTACTTTACCGTGATCATCCATCCCCAATTCTGACGGTAAAGGTAAAAAGCGCGGTAAAACTTTGGGAACTTTCACCCTGGCAAAGAATTCTTCATCTGTATCAGGATTTTTCACCACCACGGCCAAATTTAAACTGAGGTTAGAAATGTAGGGGAAAGGGTGGCTAGGATCAACCGCGAGAGGCGTTAGAACCGGAAAAACCTGTTCTTCAAAATAATGATCTAAATAGCTACGTTGTTTTTGATTCAGTTCTATATAGTTTAAAATATGAATCCCCTGCTGCGCCAACAAAGGCCGCAACACTTCTTCAAACTGCTCATTCTGCTTAGTAATTTGGGGACGGAGTTTAGCTGCAATATCATCCAACTGTTGTTGTGGTGTGCGTCCATCAGGACTTAACTGGCTGACTTTGGCTTCTACCTGTTGTTTTAAAGCTGCAACCCTGACCATGAAAAATTCATCCAAATTGGAACAGAATATCGCTAAAAACTTCAAGCGTTCCAATAAGGGTGTGCGAATATCACAAGCTTCGTGTAAAACTCTAGCGTTAAACTCTAACCAACTTAGCTCACGGTTGATATAGTATTGCGGATCAGTCAGATTAACGGAATTAGAACTCTTTTTAGATTTTGGCATAATCACCTAACAGCAGGCAGATGTAGCCCCTTCAACATAGATATACTTAATATACCATGTTAAACGGTACATGAACGCTTGCAGTATAGCTCAAACCAAAAGATAAAGGAGCCGTTGATTACTTATGACTCAATAGTAGTTGTAGATTCTTTATCTTCTTTAACACTAGGAGAAATGGGTAATTGCAAGTTTTGGTCAAATAGGAATTCCCCATCAATGGTAACTTCCCGTTTGGGTAAACCTTCAGTATTGGTAATCCCTGCTTGAGTAGGAATCTGTAACAAATATTTACCCGCAGGTACACCATCTAAACGATACAAACCAAACTGGTCAGTAGAGGCTGAGGATATTTTTTGACCTTCGGCATTGACTAACTCTACTTCTAACTCTGGAATCGGTTGACCTGCATTATCTGTAATCCTGCCAGCTAAACCATATTCTAGTGTAACTGGGAAATCTAACTTAGTCACAGCAGCACTAGCCACCTCTGCCACTATAGCCGTCTTTTTCACAGCTACTTCTAATGGTAAGCTACCTGGATCAAGTTGGACTACATACACACCTTCTAGTAAGTTACCTGCAAAGAAGTTACCTTGAGGATCAACTACAGCACTGCGGACATTTCTGCCCTGATTATTGTAAACCTGAATAATTGCACCACTGAGGTCAGAGCCTTTTCTGCCTCCTTCTACCATTAGCTGTCCAGCTATACCACCCCGATCTTTACCCAAGATGGAATTTTCTGCGGGTGTAACTCTTCCCCCAGCAAAAGATAAATCAGATATTAAAGATACAGTCAGGCGATCGTCTCCAAAGCCACCAAAAATATCTCTGTTGCGAGAAGGTATACCTTGATAATCAATGGAAGCATATAAGCCTGGTAAAACGCGTATACTAGCACCAGCTATAGCCCCAATTTCATCATCTCTATATCCTACTCCTAAGCGCCAACTTAATCCTGACAAACTAGCAGCATTATGGGCTAATGTTAAAGTGTAACGAGTAGGTAAATCAGCACCTGATTCTGTCCCAAAAGCTAATTGATATTGCCGAGCCAGTCTATAACTCAAATCAGAT
Organism: Nostocaceae cyanobacterium; assembly: GCA_035299225.1. Lineage (GTDB taxonomy): Bacteria > Cyanobacteriota > Cyanobacteriia > Cyanobacteriales > Nostocaceae > DATGXB01. The sequence goes on from DATGXB010000170.1 coordinate 7,865, forward strand.
GTATAGATGTCACCATAGGAGTTAAAGAACATTCTGGTGCGGTTGTTGGGGATGTAGGTGGCGTTAAGTGAGTAAGTTCCTGTGAAGTTAGGAGTACCTCTAAAGGATAAAGTAGAGATGGGACGGAAGTAAAAGGTTGGCAGGATATAGTCATTTTCTCGATTTTGATTTTGGTAACTGCGGGCAATAAATCCTAAAGTTAAATCATTACCAAACCTATATCGAGCATCTACACTGTGGTTGTAGCGATCGCGCCGATCTGTATTCAAAAATCTTGTTAAATAATTCCCCGGAAAAATCTCCGAACTACCCAAAATCCGCAAATCCTTGAGTTGAAAGTCTAAATCTGCCTTGTAAGCAAACTCACCAGCCGAAGTTCCCACATTAGCAGATAAAATCAATGGATTAGCTAACCGCCAAGCAAAACCCGCCTGGGCTTGTGTTGTTTCTGGAAGTACCTGTACACCTGCTTCTAAGGTCAAGTCACGGGAAATCCCTTGACGTACCTGATAAAAGCTAGTAAACCGCCCAGCTTCAGCAGAATTAAAATCATCAAATAAACTATTTTGTACCCAGTTACCTGTCACCCCTAAACCAGCCAACTGGACGTTACCACCTGCGGGTAATAATAAATCAGAAGCATTCAGGGTGATAGAACGAACTTCTATCGGTACACTGCGATTATTGCGATCGAATATGAATAATTCAATATCACTGCTTTGACTAACCGCCAGCCTGACATCCTGAAACTCATATTCTCCACTTAAACCCACTTGTTGTTGTGCAATAACAGCACCACCAACTCGTAACTGTACAAAACTTGCTGGGGGAACTACACCACGAAATGTTTGTGAAGCTTGATAACGTCGGGGTAATATTTCATTAGCACTAGAGCTGGAGTTGAAGCGATTTGCAGATAAATTGGTATAACCCAATTGTACCCCTGTAAAATTCAAACCAGAAAACACAGGGTTTAAGACAAACTGCTGTCTCCCAACTTGATAAAGAAATTGATTTTCCCGCTTAAAGAAAAAATATTCCGTCAGATTAGGCTGATCTTCAAAATTATTGTCTAAGCGTAAACGCCAAGAACCTCCAGCGATACGTCCACCCAAAAGAGTAGAACTACGCAAAACTGAATCACCAGAATTATTGATATATCGTAATTCTTGCCGCAAATTGGATAAACCAGCACTAGGAGGCTTAACTTCTGGTTGTAAATCTATTTCTTGATTTGTCGCTTGTCTACTAGTTCTCTGCCAAGGTAGATCAACCGCTAAAGTTAAATCTGAAACTTTTAATTCTAGATTAGTCAGTAATTTTTCTTTGAGAATAGCATCACTAATATAAGTGATACCTTTTATCCTTCGCAGTTCATTAGGGGTTAAAGTAACTTCTCCTAAAGGTGTTTTGAGTTGAGTATTTTCCCCAAGATTTTCAATTGTAATTCCCGTGATTTGGGCAAAATCTTCTAAAGGAATTAAAAGATTATTCCCCTCTGGAATAACTTCTAAACTCCCAACTTCTCTATTATTAATAATTACTCCCACTAATAGATTTTCAGCTTCTGCTATAATGTTTTGCAGAATCCCATTAGAGGGAACTTTGTTATTTTGATTATCCTGTAAAGTTGTTTTTGCTTGAGAATTTTCAGGAGTAGCAGCAACTTGTGCAGTTGTTAATGATTGTAAATTTTGTTCATTTTCTTTTGCTTTTTCTGCTAGTTGTGGTAGAGAAATTACAACTGCTTTTCCTTCAGATTTTTCCTGAACAGATATTATTTTATTTTCATCAACATTAGATATTTGAGGTGTTGATGGTTGTAAAGAATGCTGATTAGCAAATAATTGTACAGTTGATGGGGTTGTATCCAGAGAGTCAACAACCTTGTTAGTTAATTGATTCTCAGCAGAAAACTCCGGTAAGCTATCCGTAGAAAATTGGGAAGGCAGCGTTTCTGGTGCGGAAGGAGTAGATACCGTGTGTAAATTTCTTTCTTTTGTGATTTGAGAATCATCTTTGAGAGCAATTTCTTGCTGAGAACTTTCTGGCAAGATGACTACTGCTGGAGGGGGTGTTGTTGGTTGGGATAACATATTCTGTTATGTCGCTATATTCACCATCAACAGCCTAGAGAAATTTAGGCTGCAAAGTTATTAAGGAGCAAAATTTGATTCACCAAACTTGACATTTATATCATGTTTGCTCATTTGTCCAGGGAAAATATAACACGGTATCCCCATCAAACAGAAGTGCATTCAGTTAATTCAACTATCTACATGATATAACGCTGAGTCAAGTTATTTTTTAGGCTGTGTTCTAGTCTCTGGTTTAGGCTGTGGCACTGTAAAAGGAATACCTTGGTTAATTGATTTACCACTCAAATCCCCTTTGATGTCCAATACATATTGACCAGGGGGCAAGGTTTTCTTAATAGGTAAGAGGATACGCCGACGGTTATTAGGTAAAACTGGTGTATCAGGTAATACACCCGCATCCAAAATAGTTTCTGGAACTTTGGCTGTTGGTTTACCCACATCAGCTATAGGTTTTGTAACTTCAGCACCTGGATATTGAGCAGCAGGCCAGACAGCATATTGACCATTAAGTCTGACATAGCCATTACCTTCGCTAGAAACATCAAAAATTGCCCAAGGAGCTTTGGGTTTCGTGTCTACAGTAACAGAATTTAACACCCCACTGCGTTTAATATTTCCTACATAGGCGTAGACAGCAACGCCCAATCTACCAATAATTCTTACCCCTTTAGATTGAGAGTTAGAGTTAGCGGATGGAACTTCTTCGAGTAACACCATCGCTCGATGTTCACCTGCTTGGGGTTGGGAACGCGGACGGATGGCAAAACGAACAGTTTGGGCACCACCAGCTGGAATTGTAAATCTAGAAGGCGTGTAAACAATCCACTGTTCTAATGATTGCTCAGTAGGGGGAGTTGTTACCACTTTATTATTTTCATTTAACACCCAAGAGCGCACACTAACTTTCAGTTCCACTGGACGGGAATCAAGGTTGATCACTCGGATAGTTTCTGTGCGGGTTTGGTTGCTATTTAAGTTTATTTCAAATCTGGTTGGGGTGACACCAAGATTAACTGCTGTTGCTGGAGGTACACTTAAAGCTAATACCCCCATTAACCCCAAGGCAACACTTGAATATTTTGGTATTTTGTTGATTAATTCTCTCACTTTAACACACCACAATTTAACTATTTTTTGAGTCTTTTGAGTCTGAAAAACATTAACGCCGATCCACAATCACCGTTAATTCCCCAGAATAATTACCTGCAAACTGGGTACTACTAATATCCATTCTTAAGCGAAAACCGCCTTGCACTAAAGCGGTATTACTGTCAAGGTCACGGGAAATTTCTACAATCGGTAAGGGTTCTATCATTAAGGGCAAAGCAGCATCAGAACGCTGTTCACCACTCACAGCATTATCCCTACCGTTTTGAGCTTTTATTTCATAGGTAGCATAGAGTGAATCTACATCTTCTATGGGGACACGCATCTGCCAAATATTGGGAAATTCCCGCAGGAGGACGGTATTAAATTGGGGAGGTGCAAATAAATCTCCTGGATTTTTGACTGTTTCACTCCCGCTAGTCAGTGCAATTTCTGACTGAGCAATGGGAGGAATAGTTAACTGTTGGGGAATAGCTAATTGGTAAATTTCTGTAGGTTCAAATCCAGGAAAAGACTGAGCCAAAACCTTAGCTTGTGTACCCATTAAAACAGCCATACTTGCACCCAAGCAGGACAGGAGGTAAGATTTATAACTTTTGGTTTTGTACCACCGCATACTAACTAAATCACTCACACTAAAGTAATGTATAATTATATTCTTACTTACTGCTAATTTGGCAATCAGCAAAAACTGAGTTTGTTGTGTGTAAAAGTTTGGATATTTGGCGTTGCATAATTGCGGGATGATTTTTGAATGTAGAGACGTTCCATGGAACGTCTCTACAAGGGTTTTGGATTTATGCACAATGATTTTCATCCCTAAAATCAGCAACGTCGGATATTTTTAGGAGGTTTGATAAGGTAAAGACCCCCTTGATTTTAGGGGGTGTAAGATAGAGTTATGTGACTAAATTAGGTGAGCAATGGTAGAAAGGTTTGTTTTTGACTTGCGAGGTTTGAGGCAAACCATTACTACCTATGCCACCAACATTTAGCTTAACAACCTATGGTGTGAAAGCTTCAACAGTGAGATCACCTGTGTAGGTTCCAGCAGTGATGTTGTCATCTGAAGCTGACAGTTCTAAGACAATATCTTGAGGAGTGGAAGTAACTAGACCTTCAGCAGGCAATTGAACAGGGTTAGCACCAACAACAGCAGCGTTAATAGTTGCTGCACCAGGTCCAACAAGTCCACCAGCAGGAGGTGTAACTTGTACACTGTATGTACCTGCGGGAGAATTAGACCAAACAATGTAGGCGCTGGTCAGAGTTTTTTCGACGGGTACGCCTTCTGCAAATCCACCCGCAAATGGAGAAGTAGCATTTACGGTGTTAGTAGCACCTTCTTCAACTTGATCACTGCCAATGTAAGCAATAGGAGGTCCAGCTAGTTCAGTTAATGGGGTAGCGGTCAAATCTGTATCTGTGATTTGTATATCAATATCAGCGATTGTTCTCAAATACAGAACTTCTGGAACAGCTACGTTAACGGTGATGTTGCTGGTTGGGCCTGAACCTTGAGGAATATCTGCTTTAGCAGGAGCAGAAACAATTGCACTACCCAAAGCAGCAGCGCCGAAAGCAGCCAAAACTAAAAATTTGTTCTTCATATCGGAAAACTTCTCCCTATTTTTTGTGTTTGTGTGAAGTTATGCTCACTGTGAGCAAATCTTTCAGTCTCAAGTTAGTAAACTAGATTTGTAGTTGGAATAAGAGCAAATGAGATGATGATTTAGGTGCATCTGCAACCAACTGAAATTAAAGTAATTTTGACTGTTTTTTTTATTAACACCTCCTAATTAAATTCTGTATAACTCTGTTCCACTAACCCCGTCTGTAGCGGTGAAGAACAGTTGCGTACCAACGACAGTGAGCCAATCAGGGTTAGCATTTTCTTCAATATAAATGCTGCTAACCCTACGTGTATTCTGCTCTGTGCCGTCACTGAACCACACCTCACGACTGATACCATCTGAAGCTGCAAAAGCCAGGGTACCATTGAAGTTGACAAGGCCAGTAGGAAGACTGTCAGGACTACCAGATGAGATGTCCTTAACCACGTTGGCATCTGTACCATCTGTTTTCCATAGCTCTAAACCTGAAACCGGATCATTTGCCACAAAATAAAGGGTATTTCCCACAGCAGTCAAATATAAGGAACCTATACCTAAATTTGGTGGTTGTCCGTCAGTGCCAATTATTTGGGTGCCACCAGCAGTACCGTCACTCTTCCACAGTTCCAGGTTAAAGTCGTTGTCGCTATCTGTGACAAAGTACAGGGTATTACCCACGGCTGTGAGATAATCTGGAGCGTAGGAATTATTTCCTGGGGTAATATCTGCTAACAAGTTGGCTGTAGTGCCACTTTGATACTGCCATATTTCTTGGCCGCTCGTGCCGTCTTTGGCAGTGAAGTAGAGAGTATTACCAACTACTGTCAAACTACGCGGAGACGAGTTAAGAACTCCCCCAGCAGTTATAACCTGCGTACCAGCTATGGTGCCGTCAGTTGACCACAATTGACGGTTATTTTGGGCTGTGAAGAAGAGACGATTATTAAAAGCGGTGGTAAAGGTAGGTGTACTGCTAGTAGCAAAACCAGGGTTAATGTCTACTAAATTAACACTCGCACCATTATAGAACCAGAGTTTTCTGGTAGTGCTACTATCGACGGCAGTAAAGAAAAGATTGTTCCCGACCACAGTTAAATTACCTGGATCAGAATTGCCGACACCAATATTTATATCACTAACTCTGTTGACTGACGTACCGTTATATTCCCAAAGTTCCCGACCAAAGGTGCTGTCACTGGCGGTAAAGTATAATCTGTTGTTGAAGGCTATCAGATTATTGGGGTTAAAGCCACTAATATTACTCAGAGAAGTGGCTGTGTTACCATCACTGCTCCACAACTGCACACCATTTACACCATCATTAGCTGTAAAGTATAGTGTATTGCCTAATGCGGTGAGGTTGGCAGGGTCAGAATTGCCAGCAGGATTAATGTCTTGTACTAATGTTACTTGTGGATTAGCTGTGATTTCCAAATCATAGAAGGTATTAGCTAATCCAGAGGTATAGACACGAATGAAGTATGTACCAGCATTGAGGCTTGTGTTAATACTTTCATTACTATTTCCAGGTTGATTAGATATAGCTATTTGTGCACCCGAAGAGTTGAGCAGTTGTACATCTGCATTGACTAGCTGTGCGTTTGGATAGTTACTGGCAATAATCAGATCAAGATTTAGTTCTGTGGTTGCATCCAGTGTGAATTTGTAGTAATCATTAGTGTCTATGTTGCCTACAAATTCACTGCGGGAGATAAAACCACTTAGGCTACCTAAATCCTGAGCGAATGTTGTGCTATTTGGTGCTTGATCTGGGTTTATTGGTTGAGCCGAACCACTTAACGTATATTGAGCTGTTGTTCCAGAACCGCGATTAACTAAAATATTGTAAGTACCAGCATTTAAACTGAGGCGAACCCCATCTAAGGCTGTTCCAGGCTGGTTTGAACTAAGAATGTTCCCACCACTTTGGTTTTGCAGAAATAAGTTTGCATCTGCTGTCAAAGATGTAAATCGGATGTCTACTAAAGATGCTGTACCTAAAGTGAATTGGTAATAGTCGCTGGTGTCTGCTAGGCTGACTTGACCATCGGAAGTGATGGGTAAAAAATCAGGGGTTAGGTTAATTGGGGCAGCAGTTCCTATTGTGTTTCCCCCGGTATCTGCTGGATCGGCGGTAAAGGTGAAATCTAGGTTATAGTTACCAGGATCTGATGTAGAATAAGCCCGGATATAATATGTGCCGGCTGCAAGGCTATAACTAATTGATTCTGATGTTGTTCCACTAGTGGCACTGGTTTGAAGAACTGAGTTGGAACTATTTATAAGTTGAAGATCAGTATAGAGAGTATCAGTACCATTCAGGCTTACTAAACTGATGTCAACTGTTCCGCTTTCGGTTAATGTGAAGCTGTAGTAATCATTTTGATCTACAATTTGACCTGAGCCACTTACATAATCTGTGATGGTTGAGAGTATACCATTAGTTATTAAGCCATCAATGCTTCTGGCGTTGGCTCTTGTATTATCGTCTATATTGTTTTGCTGAATAGCTTCTGCGGAGAGTCGGAGATTGTAAGGGGTGGAGGTTGAACCAGTGGGAATAAAGGCGTGTGCAAAAAAGATGTTACTGGGTGTATCGGCCAGACTAACACGAACTCTCTCTGGATTAGTTCCTGTGTTGCTAGAAGCTGCAACTGCACTACCAGCACTATTTCGCAGGAACAAGTTAGCATTGTCAGTTAGTCCATCCATTTCTAAGGTGACAATACTGGAGCTGCTAATAGTGAATCTGTAATAATCAGATAAATCAGATGGACTTAAACGGCTGAGGCTGTCTTGAAATAAGCTTGGTGTACTGAGGAGAGAGCCACCAATATAAGCACCAGTATCTAGGGCTGTGGATGTGCTACTGCCTGGATCGGGGAAGGATGTTGTACCATTGAAAGTTCCCATAGGTATATGTTTATTTCACTCCAAGTATATTGTAAAACTTAGAAGCCTAAATTTATACAAGTTTTTGCACTATTTTTGACTATGATGTAAAGATACTTTTACTATTTCTAACTAAGCACCCCCGCAATTTATAACAAATCCCTGCTATGTGTGTAAAGAGCCTGACCTATAAAAAGTATAAGTTTTTTATAACTAGGTATTTTGTCCACTTTTTGGTAGATACTTTAAGATGTTTTGCTTTGACAGATTACTATTGACTAGCACTCTGTACAGTTTTTGATGGTAGTAATAATGATGTAAAAAATAACTAGCGGAGCTACTTAATGTTGAATGCATCTTTGATGATGCTGGTGAAATTTTAGTGTTGACCATTACTTGTAATAGTTAACCCCAAATTACTGATAGCTAGATGATAGTAGCTTGGGCTTTGGGAAATTTGTATACGAGTTTTGACCAACTACCAGCAAATCTAACCTAAAATATTAAATGTAAGCTGAATTTAATTTTGGTTAAGAATTGATTTGCTCTTTATTATTTAGTTAATTAAATTTTGTGATTATTTTGCTTTCTGTCTTGTGTATCTCCTGACTAATTTATCTGCAAATAGAATTTAACCCCTATGCAAAACAAGCGACTACTGAAAAATTACTGAAACTTTAAAAACAAAGTTGGGCAAAAAACCAAAATGATACTAAGGAATTGGATATATACAAGCAATTATAGCCAGTAATACTACTTAGGCTTTACTGAATATTATCAATATCTTAATTTATTCTTTAACTTCTGAAGAAATGAGAGAGATGAGCTTAGGCGATCGCCACTCCTGATCTATCTTGCAAATCCCTGGAAATAAAGTGAGTTTAGACTTTTATACTATTTGTGAGCTGAAAACATCTAAAATAAATTGGACTACTTCGTAAATTTGCGTATTACTTAAATCAGTTCGCTTTTATGCGGTATTTCAGGAGTTAAGAAATGTTTCAAGCCACTCGTCAGCGTTTAGCACTTTGGTATACTTGCGTAACTGCCATATTATTAATACTTTTCGCTAGTGGAGTATATTTATATGTGCGTAGTACATTAATCGAAAGGATTGATGATACATTAAATCATGTTATAGAAGTAGTTGAGCGATCGCTAGTGATTCAATCCGTAAATTCCGAAACTGCTCAAAAGCAGGTAAATGTAGAAGCTAGTTTTCGCAATAATACCAATAATGCAGAAGATGACCATATTGATTTAGAATGGTTTAGTCCTACCGGCGAATTATTGTGGTCTACTTTTTCTACGCCGTTAAATATTCCTATCCATACTCATAATAATGGCGAAACCGTTCGTTTAGAAGGTATGGGAGGATGGGAAGAGTCAGGACAATCATTAAGACAGGTGACAAAAAGGATAGAATTAGGGAGACAGGTTTTAGGATATTTGCGTGTGAGTCATCCGTGGTTTGAGGTGACAAAACCTAGCCGGAAATTAATTCTAGATTTGGCTGGGGGTACTGGGTTGATGGTGCTGTCAGTAGGGGGAATTGGCTGGTTTTTATCAGGAAAAGCGATGGAACCTGTCAAGGAATCATACCAACGTCTTAAACAGTTTACTGCGGATGCGTCCCATGAACTAAGAAGTCCTTTAACTTTGATTCAAACAAATGTTCAAGTCGCACTAACGGACTTAGACGCAGAAAACAGTATAAATACGGTTGTCAATTATCGCCAGCAGCTAAAAACCGTTGAAAAATTAACCCAACGACTAGGAAAGTTAGTAAATGATTTATTATTTTTAGCTAGACAGGATAGCGGAATCAGCAATAATTTGTTTACTCTTTGTCCAGTAGACGCTTTACTAATGGAAGTGGTGGAAGAACAAAAACTATTAGCTGCTGAAAAGAATATTGCCTTATCTTTAAATTTAGTTGATCCGCCAGACTCAGAGCTTGATCATAAATTACAAGACAATTGGTTTACAATATTGGGTAATTGGGATGAGTTGGTGCGATTGTGTACTAATTTAATTAGTAATGCTTTGCAGTATACACCAAGTCAGGGAAAAGTCAAGATCGAATTAGCGCGAATTTCGGGACTGCGTTACACCCATCAGCAATTACAAATTCAAGTTAGTGATACGGGAATCGGGATTCCTCCAGAAGCATTACCGCGATTATTTGATCGATTTTATCGAGTTGATCCTTCTCGTACTCATGTTATGGCTGGTTCAGGTTTGGGTTTAGCGATCGCTCAAGCTATTGTCGAACATCATCACGGACAAATTCAAGTAGAAAGCTGTTTAGGAATTGGTACTACTTTCACTGTCACCTTACCTATAACTATAGAGTGTTAATTTTGTCTCAATATCTGTTACCTGTGGTAGATGGAAATACATGATTTGACTAATTAATATATATCTAGTTGCTTTAATTAAGAGATATATTCTCTGCGTAAATTTAAAAAAACAAAAATAGAGTCTGAATCAGGATTGAGAGAATTTCCAGATGAGCATGAATAAGTAATTTCACAAACTTAATTACTTGTTCAAATTAAGTAAAAGCTTTGTTTGTCAATTAGTTTAATTTGTGAATAAATTTGCTTAATGAATTAATTGATTGATTGCAATTGATTTTGCATGATTTTTAGTCCCAATTCCTTTGTTATAACATTTCGCTAGTATTTTTTAAATTTAAAATTTGCCAGCCAAAATTTAAAATTCAGATGTGCAACAGGAGTAAATTATGAATATTAATTTCCTGAAATGGCGTAAGTTTCCGCAAATGCTGGGGTTGATTTGTGGTAGCTTAGTAATTACTTTACCAATCATTGGACAGAAAGCGTCAGCACAACAAAGGGTATCAGCATTAAATCCCTGTCCGGGTATTTATTACGAAGAACCATATAACAATCGAATGGTTTCACCCCAAAATTGTCCACCCAATGCTTTTAGTCTCAGACAATTAAACCAAGGTTTTATACCTTCCTATCCTCCAACGTCTCAAACTCCCACACCAGAACAAACTAGATTAGGTGTTGGTGGTGAAGATCCCAGAATGGATACCGGACAGCAGATTGATAGCCAAACTCCAAGAAGTATACAACCAACTAGACAACCGACTTCCCCCCCAACAACACAACCGACTCTTCCACCAACAACACAACCGACTCTTCCACCAACGACACAACCGACTTTCCCCCCAACAACACAACCGACTTTCCCCCCAACGACACAACCGACTTCCCCCCCAACGACACAACCCACTTTCCCACCAACGACACAACCCACTTCCCCCCCAACTGGTACACAGAGACCGACACCGAGACAAAGACAAACACCAAGGACTGGTGGTGAAAATCGAACTATGGGAACTGACCAACAAATCCAAGGTCAATTACCTGATGAACAAACTCCAACGCAGACCACACCAGCACCGAGTCAAAGACAAAACCCAGCGACGAGAATTGCTTTAGAGAATGGTAAGGTAAACATAAGGTTATTTAATGATACGGGTGGGAGAGTTAATTACCAAGTAATTGGTGATACAAGACCCAGAGCATTAGAAAATCAGTCAGGAGTAGTATTGCAGGATTTAAGTGCACCTGTAACTGTGACATTGTACAGACAAGACAGGGGACTATTAAGAGCGATTCCCCAACCTTCGAGGGAACGGGGTACTTTAGATGTAACGCTACAAGGGACTACGGATAAACAAGAAGACACTCGCGCTTTGAGAATCCAAAGAACTGGTGCTGTATTTTTGAATTAGTGGAAGATTAGCGATCGCGCAAGTTGTCCAGCCGATTAACTAATAATGCTGCTTGCTTGCTATCTTGTAATTTATCAGCTAGTGCGATCGCTTGTTGATAAAAATCTTTAGCTTTAGCTATTCTACCCATTTTCTCATACAATTCTGCTGCTCTAAAAAAGTAAATTAATTCCTCTCTAGGATTGTTGAGAAATTTAGTAATTGCTGAACGTTGTTCTAATAATTCTAAAGCCCGATCATAACGTCCTACTGAACTATGAGCAGTCACTAAACCATCAATTGCTCTTAATTGAGTAGGACGATGCAAATGTAATTTAGCTAACCGCAAAGCCACCCCATAAGTACCAATTGTATTGTCATAATCACCAATAGCTAAATAAGCATCTCCCAAATTATTTAAAGTATTGATTTCTCCGATAACATTCTTAGTTTGACGGCGGAAAATTAAAGCAGTTTCACTTAATTTAACCGCGCGGTAATAATCACCTAATCTATTGGCAACAAGACCTAAGTTACTGAGAGAAAGTCCTTGTCCTTCCAGGTCTTCAATATTTCTAGCCACCATCAGAGCATCTGTAATTGTTATTTCTGCTGCCTTAATTTCACCTTTTTGCAGTAATAAAGTCCCCAAATTATTTAAAGCAAAAATCTGAGTCAAAAAATCTTGATTATCACGAGCGATACCAATTCTCCGGCGTAAAAAATCCTCGGCATTTTTTAAATCCCCGACTTGAATATAAGCACCAGCCAATAAATCATAAGTTTTACCTTGAGCTTTTAAATCACCCAAGGAGCGATAAATTCTTAATGCTTGTAAGCCAGATGTAATGCTTTTTTCGTAGAATCCAGAAGCATATTGTTGTTCACCAGTACGTAACCAACTATCGGCCTGATTCCTGTTTGGAACAATCGCCGGATTAATTAAAGGTCGTTGTAATTGTTGAGTAATATCATCAGCTTTAGCCGTTTGGGGAAGAAGTAAACAGGTAAGGAGAAAAACAGCAAAAGTTAATTTCTGAGAAACGAGATAAAAAATAGAATGTGTTGGTAGAAAAACCTTCTGGGTCATAACTGACTACCCTGTGATTTAGTTGTTAATAAAAAGTTTCGGTAACAGATTTAATTGTTATTAGGGAAATAGAAGAAATTAAAGATACAGCCCGTTTCAGGTAAATGAGGTACAAATTTTTGGAACGAACCCTTATATAAAGAGACTTTCAAGCCTGTTCCCTGCTGTAACTGTTTTTGACAAAAACAGGAAATTACCAAAATCAATTTATCAGGTGCTTTTTGCTTTTAGATTGACAATCCAGAATTTTAAATTTTTCCATCAATTCCAAATCTAAAATCCTCAATCCAAAATCTAAAATCTAAAACCTAAAATTCTTCTGCCTCCTACTGTAAATCTTCTCCTAAGTAAATAGTGCGAATATCATCTGGTAATTTGTCCTCTAGCATAAGATAACCTTCCTGAAGCAAATTGGCTACTTCATCCGGCGAAATTTGTTCACCTTCTGCTTGCAAATAAGCAGCAATTCTAGTTTCACTCCAGTGAAAAGTTTGGGACATGAGGACAATGAGACGTAATAGGGGGGGTAGTTGTTCTAAAGCTTGTTCAACATAACACCAAAGCGGAGGAGAGGAGACTTTGAGAGAATAATGTATTGCTTCTGTCGGTGGAAGTTCAATTTCATTAATACAAAAAGCAGTCATGTTAATTAACCAGTTTTGCATGGTTAAACCAGTTTGTTCCGAGGGGAGATTGTTTAAATCCAGCCCACCCAGTTCATAATAGATATGTCGCCAAGTGAGAGCAAAAAGATAGTCAGCCTGCACAGGCGATCGCGCCGAATGACGGATTAACGTGTAAACTATGGGACTATAACGACAAAATATCACCGTAAAATACTTACCGTCATCAGGGTGATGTTGGAACAGATGCAGCAACTCTTGGTCGCTATGATGAAATAGCGACTGTACCAACGGATGATTAGTTTCGGGAAACTGAGGGATATACACAAGCTTAAGCGTAGTTAGTTGTTAAAATATACCCGAAAATGGTAATCAAAGAATTAAAGGCATAATATCCTGGCTTGACTAATTTGGTGAACTAGTCCCACGCCGCTATGATCTTGATAAACTATAGAGAAGGACTTAATTTTAGTCTTTAGCGACAATATTAAAACCGCCTCCCTTATACAATTTCTGTTTGTACATGGTTATAGCAGCTAATTTATTCTCTTTTCTACTTAGTCCCATTACATTAGCCTCGTTTTTACCCTCTTTACCCTTGGATAGCCTATTTTCCACCCAAGGGATAATGATCATGCTGCTGGCGGCCTATGCTGGTGCAATGTGGATGTTTCTGACTAGTGCACCAAAAGTTTACACTGTCATGGTGTCAGATTTAGAAATAGCGCGACAGTTGTATGAAGGGTTGCTAGATTTACCAGTGGCGGAAGTACCTTTGCACTATTATTATAATTACGAACAAACCATTGGTGCCGCAGGGGTTGACCCACTTTATATGTCCACAAGTCCCAGCTGGTCTAGTAAAAGCATGAATAACGCTAGTAGTGGACTGTGGTATCAGTTAAAGAAGAATACACAATTACACGTAATTACAGGTGCAAGTTTAGGTGCAAAAAATCAACAGCGTCATGTTTGTTTTGACCATGAATGTTTAGAATTGATTTTAATGCGCGTAGAAGTCAGGGGTTTAAAGTTCAAGATTCGCAACCAAAAGCCATTAAATTTTTTGGTCAAGGACTATGACGGACGCATCATTGAAATGGCAGAAGTTACAGCTTAGTTAATTGATACTAACGGAATATATAACAATGGGGTAACTATACAGTTACCCCATATTGTGTCAAAATCTTTCTTTAATTACAGCAGGGAACAGGGTTGAAAGTCTCTTTGTAAGTAATTAGGCAGAATTAATTACACAACTTATTTCCCTGTTCCCTGTTCCCTGTTCCCTGTTCCCTTGCTTTACGTAGGAAATTAATTTTGCACAACTGCTTATAAGAGTTTGTTCCAAAAATTTGTACCTCATTTACCTGAAACGGGCTGTATGTGATCGAGAGCATAAAACTATACATCAGATTTTAGTCAAATTGGTTGTAAAATCTTCATATAATCTTTAATATAAGGCTGGATATTGTGAAATATCTGTAAAGTGATACCGTAATATCTGGCTTTTCGCGTAAAATTGAATCATAGCGTGGTTATAATTTAGAGTAGCTTACTTAACCTAAACAGGGTTACGCAAAAATATGAAGTTTGGTTTAATACTGAAAACATTAGCTGCTAGTGTTATCTTAGCTTTTACAGCTTCTTCGGCTCAAGCAGCAAGCTTCTCTTTGACAGGAACAGTACGGGATTTTCAAGACACCCACCCAGATTTTGAAATATTTGCCAAAGGAAAACCAGGTGGTTTTGATCCTGGTATTGTGGCAGTGGATTTAGGTGCAGACAAAAAACCAGTTTATGCTGGCTTGGCAGGCAACCCAACTACTTCTGGCCAAGCTAATTTTGATCAATGGTATCGTGACGTACCAGGTGTTAATTTAAGCAAAGACCATAGCATTACACTGGAAGATTTAGATGGTGATGGCATCTTCACTTATGCCAGCGATTCTTTCTTTCCTATCAACAATGAACTATTTGGGAATCAAGGCCGTTCCCAAAACTACCACTTCACCTATGAGATCAATTCTCAGTTTACTTACAATGGTGGAGAAACATTCCAATTTACGGGTGATGATGATGTGTTTTTATTCATCAACGATAAATTAGTGATAGATTTAGGCGGGGTTCACCAATCATTGTCACAAACTGTCAATCTTGATGATTTAGGGTTGACTGTTGGGGAAAAATATGATCTAGACTTTTTCTTTGCAGAAAGACAAACAGTAGCTTCTAATTTACGCATTGATACTTCTATTATTCTGGAGCAAAAAGCAGTTCCAGAACCAGCTACTATCAGTCTGTTAAGCCTTGCTGTTCTAGGAATAGGTTTCACTCAATCTCGTCGCAAGCAAGCAACTAAAATCTAAGTAGATTCAGATTTTGTGACCAAAAAAATCGGATACAAGCCTCGTCCTTCTAGGACGGCTTTGTACTAAAATGTGGATATAGTCGCCTCATGGCATTGGGAGACTTTAAACGGACATGGAGGGATGATAAGACCGCTTATGTGGCACACCCCAGTGAAGTGTCAAGGAATCCTTGTTCCTTCAGGACGAGGAGGTATGTCAATCAATTATTTTCAAGTTCCAATACTACTGGTTCTCATTTCAACTAAGCAATGGTGAGAACTTTTTGTTTTTTGATAGGAGAATAAGGGAGATGCAGGGGTGCAAGAAAATTTTGGATTCTGGATTAATAACTCTTCCCCATCTCCCTTTTCCCTCCTTTCTCCCTTTTCTGTCTGCCTCTAACTATTGTGTGTACTTGGCTACCATACTAGCTAATAGTGCTAAATCCAAGGGTTTACAGATGTAATCATCAACACCAGCAGCCAGACAAATTTCGCGATCGCCTTTCATAGCCATTGCTGTTTGGACAATAATCGAAATATCTTGATATTGCTGATTTTTTCTGATTTCTTGTACTAGCTTCAGTCCATTAGTATCAGGTAAAATCACATCCATTAAAATTACTGTGGGTTCTAGCCTTGCCAAAGTAGCCCACATATCAGCAGCATTTTTCACCCAACTCACTTGATAACCTAATTGAGTTAGATAAATACGGATTAATTCAGCATTAGGAATATCATCTTCTACTAATAAAACCTTTGTCGCAAAATCAGTATTTCCATTCATAGCTGAATTGGGATTCTGAACATTAGGAAATCCAGCATAACCAAATTCTTCACTTCTTCTCAAATCTTCTGCGGCTTTGGTTTCTATTGCTTCTAAAACTTTCCCCATCGGTTGTAATGGCAGAATAATAGTAAAGCGTGAACCTTGATTTAGTTCTGATTCCAACTCCAAAGAACCACCATGAATCTCTGCTAATTTTTTAGTTACTACTAATCCCAAACCAGTACCTTCATTTCGTTCAACTGCTGGGTTGACAATTTGACAATACGGTTTAAATAAAAGTTTTTGATCTTCTTGAGAAATACCAGATCCTGTGTCCCAAACGGTAAATCGTAAATATTCAGCTTCAGTTTTTACCTGTAAACCTACACTACCTTTGGTGGTGAATTTGACCGCATTAAACAGTAAATTCAATAGCATTTGTTTGAGTCGTAAAGGATCAGCAACTAAATTATTTACATCTGGATCTACTTCTAGACGCAGCTTTAAGCCTTTATTTGCAGCTTTCTCTTTCACCAAAGCCAAAACATTTTTACACAGGGTTGATATATCAACTATTTCCCACTGCACTTCTAGTTGATTAGCTTCAATTTTGGAAAGATCCAAAATATCATTAATCAGTCCCAGTAGATGCTTACCGCTTGATTGAATAATATTTAGATACTCTTGATGTCGCTGTTTACCTGGGTTATAACCTTGGGCTAACAGCAGATGAGTAAACCCGATAATAGAACTCAGTGGTGTGCGGATTTCATGGCTGGTGTTAGCTAAAAACTGGTTCTTCAGTTGATTAGTGCGCTCTAATTCCTGATTAAAGTTAGCTAATTCTTGAAACCTTTGCTGCCAAGACTGGATTTGGCGGAGTTGTGTCAAAGTAAGCCTAAATTGCTGGAGGGTTCGGGTAATTAATTGTGAGTGTGGTAGTAAGCTATCATCAGCGATGGGGTTGGCTGTATGGACAATCAACCATCCAGTGACATTACCATTAGTATCTGTCATTAACGGCCAAGTGCTGGGTGGATTTTGACTTTCCAGTGCTTGTACATCTTCAAGTCTAATAGGTGCTTTTAATTGACACTCTAGCCTGTTCCCTGCTGTGGTGATGATTTCCCCAACAAAAACAGGGGAAAAGACAGAGGAAATATAGCTAATTTGGCCAATAGTAGCTGGTGGTGGAAATAGAGCGATCGCTACCCAGTCAGCATTTAAAGCTTTTTGCAGTTCATTTACCAGGATTTGGCAAATTTCTGCTTCTGTGGTCGTCGCTGGTGGAATCATTGCCGAAGCCGTTAATAAGCAATCACTGAAGCAACTCTGTAAATGATTCAAGTTACTTTCTAACCACAAATCAGCCTGTAGTTGCTGGATTGTTTGCAAAAGCTTTGGTGTTGCATCTATTTGTGAGTTATGTTCTGGTAAGCTGGAAGACTGCTGCATGGTCAACTAGACCGGTGAACAAAATGAACCGTCCACAAAAAGCGAACAGGAATTTATGTATATTAACTTACGACATTAATTATTTATAAACCATAGCTAATAGTGTCGTTTATGACAGCTATAAGAATTTATTTTATACAAAGATCCACTGAAAAAGTTTTGATCAGGAATTTATGGATATACAGCAAATCCTGCAATTAATCGTCAATGGCATCGCTGTAGGTAGCATTATTGCTCTAGGAGCAGTTGGTTTAACTCTTACCTATGGCATTCTCCGACTTTCTAATTTTGCTCACGGCGATTTTCTCACCTTGGGAGCTTATTTGTGTTTATTTATCAACCAACTGGGGGTAAATATTTGGCTGTCAATGATTCTGGCAGCTGGGGGAACTGTTATCGTAATGTTACTGACGGAAAAACTTTTATGGTCGAGGATGCGTTCTATCCGTGCTACTTCCACCACACTGATTATTATCTCGATTGGACTGGCTTTATTTTTGCGAAACGGAATCATTTTTATTTGGGGAGGTAGAAACCAAAAATATGATCTACCGGTTTTCACTGCCTTAGACTTGTTTGGCTTAAAAGTCCAGCAAAATCAATTAGTAGTGCTGGGTTTAGCTGTATTTGCTGTTGGGTCATTATTTTTGCTCTTGCAATACACCAAAATTGGTAAAGCCATGCGAGCTGTAGCGGATGATTTAGACCTAGCCAGAGTTTCGGGAATCAATATAGAAACAGTGATTATCTGGACTTGGGTAATTGCTGGCGTGTTTACCTCTTTAGGTGGCAGTATGTACGGTTTGATTGAAGCTGTACGTCCGAATATGGGCTGGTTTTTGATTTTGCCCTTGTTCGCTTCTGTAATTCTGGGGGGTATTGGCAACCCTTATGGAGCGATCGCCGGTGCATTAATCATCGGCATTACCCAGGAACTCAGCGTTGCCATTATTAGCCCCCAGTATAAGCAAGGTGTCGCTTTGTTAATCATGATTTTGGTGCTGCTCATTCGTCCTAAAGGTTTATTTAAAGGCACAATCTGAGCAACACCAACCGTTAACTATTCAATGATGTGGAAGTAATAAGCTGCTACTAAAAAGTTAACGGCTAAAAGTAGCAGCGCCCAAACGGTACGAAAGGGGTAAGGTGCTTTAGCACCGGTTTCAGCTACCGCAGAACTCTTGCTTTTAGAAGTCATAACTAAATTCTCCTCATTTCAACACTGTATTCAGAAATATCAAACAGATGCCCCAATTAGTCAAATTCTTTAAAAATATTAGTCATTAGGAAGTAGGGAACAGGGAACAGGGAACAGGGAACAGGGAATAGAGAATAGGGAATAGGGAATAGGGAACAGGGAACAGGGAATAGACAATAGGCTAATTAATTCTTCTTTCTCCCCTGCCTCCCCTGCCTCCCCTGCCTCCCCTGCCCCCTGCACCCCTGCCTCTTCCTCCCTCACACCTCACCGGCATGATAGGAACTCCGCACCAAGGGGCCGGAACGGACGTGAGTAAATCCCATTTCTTGAGCGATTTGGCCTAATTGGTCAAATTCTTCTGGTGTCCAATATTTTTGGACTGGTAAATGGTCAAGGGAGGGGCGCATATACTGACCAAGCGTGAGGCGATCGCATCCCACATTCCTTAAATCGGCCATTGTTTCGATAATTTCTGCTTCCGTTTCCCCATGTCCCAACATTAACCCGGATTTGGTGGGAATCGTCGGATCTAATTCTTTAACTTTGGCTAAAACTCCTAAAGAGCGATCGTATTTAGCACCCCGACGCACTGGAGGCGTTAACCTTCTGACTGTTTCCACATTATGGTTAAAACAAGTGGGTTGAGCTTGGACTATTAGGGAGATGCGATCGCACTGACTAACTACACCCCCACTCCCCCAAAAATCCGGCGTTAACACCTCAATCTGAATATCTGGATTAATTTGGCGAATCGCCTCCATTGTGCGGACAAAATGCCCCGCACCCCCATCTGCCAAATCATCACGCGCCACAGAAGTTAAAACTACATAACGTAAACCTAACAACTGCACCGCTTCCGCCACTTTTTGGGGTTCACCCTCATCCACAGGCATGGGGGCATGACCTTTATCTACTTGACAAAAACCACAAGAGCGAGTACAAGTAGGACCCAAAAGTAAAAAAGTTGCTGTTTTTTGGGCGTAGCACTCCCCCCGATTCGGACAACGCCCCTCTTCACAAATCGTATGAATTTGGCGCTGCTTAATAATACGCTGCACAGTGGATATTTCGCTGGCTTTGCCAATAGAACGACGTAACCAACTAGGTAGAGCAGTCAGTTCTGAAGCCGGGGCTGGTGTTTGTGGAAAATTCATAGAAATCCTTATCCCCCTTCCTGTATGGTGAATAAATATGATACAAATTAATAGGAATATCAGTAGAAGTTTTGCAAAGCACTTGCGCTATTGTCAGTTATAAAAGAATATACTCTCTCCCCATCTATATAAATTTTAGATATAGTGGGAGAATTCTTAATGTCAATCGGCAACATAGCCATTTAAACTTAAATTTCTGGTAGAGTAATACAGTCGTGGCAAGTAACAAAATTTTAGTTATAGATGACACAACGGTTGTCAGGGTAAAAGTCAAAGAAATGCTTCCTCCTGGTAACTTTGAGGTATTAGAAGCTAAAGACGGCTTGGAAGGCTATAACATGATCATGAAGGAAAAACTCAGCCTGATCATGTTGGACTTTCTGTTACCGAAAATGAGTGGTTGGGAAGTTTTCCAAAAAATTCAGGCTCAACCTGAGTTGCGGAAAATCCCCCTAGTCATTATGTCTGGTCGGAAGGAAGAAGTAACGGAGAAAATCCCCGAACCTTTTGAATACTTTGAATTTCTCGGTAAGCCTTTTGATCAAAAGCTGTTGATTAACGCCATGAAATCAGCTATGGCTAAGGCGAAACTAGTCCCGGCGACTCCAACAACACCAGCAACACCAGCTGCATCACCAACCCCAGTGCCCGCAGCTACTCCTGCTCAGGCTGCTAGTTCTTCCGCCGAGATAGAGGCACTAAATGAAAAAATTGTCAAGATGCAAGCAGAAATTGAAGGTTTGAAAAAACAGCTAAATCAAATTGTGACATTTATTAAACAGAAAATTAAGTAACTACAACCCTTGAGAACAAGGTTTATATTTCTTAACCTGCCGTTTTCAACTAACCTAAAAATGGCGGGTTTTCACCTTTGCTGCTAAAAATCCTCGTATTTTGTTGAAAAATAAGGAGTAGTGGTAATTTATAAGCTACCACTACTCCTTCAAAAATCAATACTTTGCGCCTACCCTGCGGGTTCCGCCTTAGCGGTATGCGTCTTTGCGCGAAATAACTTTTTAAGAAGCTACCGCAGCCGAACGAGTCCTGCGTCTTCTACCATCAGCCACATTAACAGCAGGTGCAGGTGCAGGTACAGATACGGGTGCAGGGGGTTGGTCAGGGATTTGCAATAATAATGTAACAGAGGGATTACATTGTAATTCTTTGCGAATATGACGCGCCATTTCTCTTTCTATGGTGCCTTGCAAACTACCCCAGTCAGTATCTGCGGGGTTATTGCTGGGGGAAAATTCTGACCAACGGATGTTGAGAATTTCCTCTATCCGTTGTTGTACCCACTTTTGCAGAAGCGATCGCTCTAAGCTTGTCACCACACCCCGCAGGTGAATTTCCGGTTTAGCCATTAATTTACCTTGCCAATCAATAGCCGCCGCAATAGTCACAATGCCTTCTGAGGCCATGCGTTGTCTTTCTTGCAATACTTTGTCACTCACCATGCCAGAACTAGCTGTATCTACTAGTTCAATTCCTGATGGCACTTTACCCACGACTTGAATTGAGTTTTCTGTTAACTCAACTACATGACCATTATCAATGATCACCATATTTTCGGCGGGAATGCCCATGCTTTGGGCGGTTGCCGAGTGCTTGACTAGCATTCTATGTTCACCGTGAACGGGAAGGAAGAATTTAGGACGGGTCAAGGCCAGCATTAATTTTTGGTCTTCTTGACAGCCGTGACCAGAGACGTGAACACCTTTATCTCGTCCATAGACAACATGAGCCCCTTGCATCATCAATTTATCTATGACGGTGACAACGGCAATGGTATTACCGGGAATGGGGTTAGCAGAAAATACTACTGTATCCCCTGGTCTAATTTTGATATGGGGATGTTCTTTGTTAGCGATACGGGTCATGGCTGACATGGTTTCACCTTGAGAACCAGTGGTCAGAACTAACACGTTTTCATCTGGTAAGCTGCGGGCTACGTGCAGGGGTTGAAGTAAGCTATCTTCGCATTTGATGTAACCTAAATTTCGGGCGTGGGCGATAATATTTAACATCGAGCGCCCAACTACGGTAACTACTCGGTTATGCTTCTTAGCCAGTTGCAAAACTAGATTGATGCGATGCACGCTAGAAGCAAAAGTAGTAACGAATAGCCGTCCTTGGGTTTGACTAAATACCCGGTCTAAATTGGGGTAAACTGATTGTTCAGAGGGTGTAAATCCTGGAACTTCTGAGTTAGTGGAATCACTCATTAAGCACAACACGCCTTTTTCGCCATGTTCTGCTAATCGTTGGATGTCAAACCTTTCTCCGTCTACTGGGGTATGGTCAAATTTAAAATCGCCAGTATGGATAACTACACCAATCGGTGTATGAATTGCCACGGTGAAACTATCAGCGATGGAGTGGGTGTTGCGGATATATTCCACAAAGAAATGTTTACCAATGCGGACTACATTTCGGGGGATGACGCTTCTTAATTCTGTGCGATCGCGCACTCCTGCTTCTTCTAGTTTACCCTCTAACATGGCCATGGCTAATCTTGGCCCATAGATCACCGGGATATCAAATTGTTTGAGGTGAAAAGCTATACCACCAATATGATCTTCATGACCATGAGTTACAATCATCCCCTTAATCTTATGGCGATTTTCCCGGATATAGGTGGTGTCAGGTAGGACGATGTTTACACCATGCATTGCCTCCGTAGGAAAGGCTAGTCCGGCATCTAGCAGGATTATTTCATCATCGTACTCGAAAACACAAGTATTTTTACCGATTTCATGTAAACCGCCCAAAGGAATGATTTTGAGGGCGGAGTCTGTTTGGTTTTTAGCCATTTGCTCCTTGAGTTTGTTGTTTGTGGTTAATCAGTTAATAGTTAGCGTTTTTGTATGCAAAACTACTAGAAATATCTACTTTGTTCGCTTCTTAAAAGGCCAAACTTTAATTTTGGATGTGAATTTTCTCTTGACTAAAACAGGCTGGCAACTGAAATAATTATTAATATTTTTCAGTTTTAACACAGTTTTTTTACAGCAACATTAAATTTATGAAAAATCAAGCTGTAAATTATCACTGAGTAAGATTGAATTTCTAGTTATTTATATCTATCTTGGTCAACTAGTGCAGGATGACGGAAATAAGTTTCCAGTTGAAGAAAAGTCAAAAGTTAATTCAGAAAGCATTTTTCTTCCTGCCTCCTAACACTAGCAGTCTGCTAGTTTCCATGATTAGGCTGCTGAGATTAAACCTAGTTGTTTGAGTATTGCTTCTAACTTCTGACTGATTTCTGGTTGGTCATCACAAATGGGCGGACGGGTGTAACCTACCTCCCAACCTTGAAGTTTTAAAGCTTGTTTAATGGGAATGGGATTTGTAGTTAAAAATAGAGCTTTAAACAAAGGGAAAAGTTGTAGATGAATATCTATGGCAGTTTGTGTTTTCCCAATTTTAAAGGCTTGAATCATCTGTTGTATTTGATTACCTACTAGATGAGAAGCTACACTAACTACACCCCTAGCACCAATTGCTAATAACGGTAAAGTTAATGAGTCATCTCCAGCGTAAATCTCAAATTCCTGTGGTGTCAAGCGGCGAATTTCACTAGCTTGATCTAAACTACCACTAGCTTCTTTGATCCCGACTATGTTGTTAATTTTTGCTAACCGCACTACTGTTTCTGGACTCAGGTTTTGTCCAGTACGTCCAGGAATATTATACAACAACATGGGCAGGTCGGGACAAGCTTTGGCGATCGCCTGAAAGTGGTGATATAGTCCCGCTTGTGGTGGTTTGTTGTAGTAAGGTACAACATGGAGAGAACCATGTACTCCTATTTTAGCGGCTTTTTGGGTTGCGGCGATCGCTTCTTCTGTGGAGTTAGATCCACACCCAGCAATTACCTTGGCTTTCCCGGCTACTGCTTGCAATACCTCTACAAATAGCTGGTATTCTTCATCCCATGTTAAGGTCGGTGATTCTCCTGTTGTGCCACATATCACTAAAGAATCTGTACCGTTGTTAACTAAATGTGTTGCTAGTTCTGCGGCTAATTGATAGTTAACGCTGCCGTCTGTGTGAAACGGCGTAATCATCGCAGTTATAACCGTACCAAAATCTACCACCCTATTTTCACTCCTACATTTACCTCTTGATTATTGTTGTCTTGGTGGTTTTAAAATTAGCTTTCAGTTAGCTAAGATGTTTTTCCCACTTGTTTGAATTTTTTTTATATCTCTCAAAACAGAATGCTCCTCATTTTTGTAAATTGTCATTGTCAATTTATCTTTAAATCACTAATGACCAATGACTAATTCCGCAATTTGCACAGCATTCAAAGCCGCACCTTTGCGAATTTGGTCGCCACATAACCACAAATCTAACCCACAAGGATGAGAAATATCTTGGCGAATTCTACCTACTAATACTTCATCTTTTCCACTGGCTTCTATCGGCATGGGGAAATAATTTGTTTGCCAATTTTCCACCAATTTTACTCCAGGGGCCGTACTTAAAATTTCTCTGGCTTTGTCAGGGTTAAAAGGTGATTCAAATTCTAGGTTAATGGCTTCAGAATGGGCTCGCAGCACCGGAACTCTGACACAGGTAGCAGTAATACGAATTTGTTGGTCGTTGAAAATCTTTCGCGTTTCATTGACCATTTTCATTTCTTCCTCACAGTAGCCAAAATCATTTAAGGGGGAGTTGTGGGGAAAAAGATTAAATGCTAAGGGATAGGGTAAAACTTTTGCTGTTGGTGTTTGTCCTTGGAGGATGGCTTGGCTTTGAATTTTCACTTCTTCCATTGCTTGTGCGCCTGCACCACTAGCTGATTGATAAGTGGCGGCTACAATCCTTCTGACTGGGTTAATTTGGTGTAATGGCCACACTGCCAAGGTCATTAAAATAGTTGTACAGTTAGGATTGGCGATAATGCCTTGATGGTCGGCTAATGCTTGGGGGTTAACTTCGGGAACGATGAGCGGCACATTTGGGTGCATCCGAAAAGCGCTAGAGTTATCTATCACTATTGCGCCTTTGTTTACTGCTGTTTGCGCCCAGGCTTTGGATGTGCTACCACCTGCACTAGCTAATACTATGTCTATATGCTCAAAGGAGCGATCGCTTACTGCCGTAACTGCTATTTCTTCTCCTTTAAACTTTAGCTTTTTCCCCGCACTACGCTCTGATGCTATTAAGCTCAAATCCGCTAGGGGAAAATTGCGACTTTCTAATAGTTCCAGCAACTCAGCACCTACAGCACCAGTTGCTCCCAAAATAGCGACACGATAGGTTCTAGACAATCAGAGTTCCTCCTTTCATGAGGTTATTAGTAATTTTTTGCATTTAACAAACCAAGAATTTATACCAATTAGCTACGTTAAGTAAAATCAGAGTTAGGTTTGAATAGTTGGGTTTTTCTCTAAAAATTTAGTAGATATTTATAACTTTAGAACGCTTAAGTTATTTTGTTATGTTTTCTGGATTTTAACTAAATATAGCAGTTGATCATACTTTACAACAATTATTAATCTAAATTAATAATTACGTAGAAGAATTATATTTTATCATATAAAATTATGAAGTAAAGACAAAATAAAGAAATTGATAGATGAGGAGGTAGTGACACATAATAGTCTGGATAGTCTGGGCTATGGCTACTAATGAGCAAAATCAAAATATTTTTTATTACTGTTTGCCTGAAATAGCTATCCAGTTCAATCAGGTTACTAAGGTTTTTACCTCCCGCCTTCTTGAACTATTATAGCTTAGTATCCAGTTAATAGACTTCCTGCCTAATTAGATTGCTCAAGCAATTGACATACTTCCCGCCGTAAAAGTGCGGAGATTCTGGGTTCAAACAACAGTTGCAGTTTCATACTGTCTTACACTATCTCGCCCGACAGACAATGCCCTGCCTGGTTCCACTATTCTACCAAAAAGCCGTCCTCAAAGGACGGGGCTTTAAACCCCATTTTTTGGTAATATAATATAATTCAAAATGGATGGGAGCAGAGGAGGAGAACATAATTCAACCAAAGGATAGAGTCAAAGCCGCACTTTTGCCATCAGGCTACCAATATAAGTAGTAGAACTTTGACCTGTGGAGCTGCTATGTTGAAAGAATATCATGTAATGGGCAAGTTTAACACAAATTTACTGAGGGCAGGAAAGCTTTTAGCTTTTTAGATCGGTTCTTCAGCATTTGTTTAGCCTCTAAAAAGGATATTTTGTGCAAAATCCTTGTTATTGATAGCTGTACGAATGCTGCTTATAAGTAACCTTGGATAAAATCCAGTTATGTACTTACAAAACCCGCCCCTATGGTTGAGTGCTAAGGAAGGAACAGTTGACATACTCCCCGCCCTAAAAGTGCGGAGATTCTGGGTTCAAACAACAGTTGCAGTTTCATACCGTCTTACACTATCTCGCCCAACAGACAATGCCCTGCCTGTTTACACTATTCTACCAAAAAGCCGTCCTCAAAGGACGGGGAACCTCAAACCCAATTTTTTGGTAAACTATGTATTTGCTAAAAAACATCTGTCCAACCTTAAGCATGGTCTTACGTCAATAGACCATCACCAACGGCAGGCGTTCCACCATCGTGCAAAAGGCACTTTATTTTTACCTCCAAGAGCCAAAAACACCAGAAAATCGAGACAAGCATGAAAATCACCCAGGAAAAACTCCCAGCCAGCCAAATCGGTCTGGAAATAGAGATTACACCAGAAGCGACCAAAGAAAAATACGAACAGGTAATTAAAAATTTAATTAGCACTGCCAATATTCCTGGGTTTCGGAAAGGTAAAGTACCCCGGCCAATATTATTACAACGCTTTGGCAGTAATCGGATCAAGGCTGCGGCGCTAGAAGAGTTAATTCAAGAAGGGATAGAAAAAGCGGTTAAGCAAGAATCTATCCAAGCTATGGGCGAACCGCGTTTAGTTTCCTCCTTTGAGGATTTAATTAACAATTATCAACCAGGGCAACCCCTAGTTTTTAACGTAGCACTGGACGTAGAACCAGAAGTCAAAGTTAATCAATATACTGGTTTACAAGCCAAAGCTGAAGAAATCGCCTACGATCCTAGTCGTGTAGATGAAGCCTTAGAAAAACAACAGGAATATTTAGCCACATTAATTCCCGTAGAAGGGCGAGCTTGCCAACTAGGGGATATTGTTGTTGTTGACTTTAAAGGCGTAATAGTTAAAGACGACGGAACAGAACCCGAACCCATTCCCGGAGGAGAGGGAACTGATTTTCAAGTCGAATTACAAGAAGATAAATTTATCCCTGGCTTTGTAGGGGGGATAGTCGGGATGAATCCTGGTGAAACCAAAGAAGTATCCGCCCAGTTCCCAGACCCCTACACCAATCAGGAATTAGCTGGTAAACCGGCCTTATTTACCATTACCCTCAAAGAAATCAAAGAAAAAGAATTACCGCCCTTAGATGATGATTTTGCACAAGACGTAAGCGATTTTGAAACCATCGCAGAATTACGGGCATCCTTAGAAGAACGTTACCAAAAAGAAGCCCAAGATCAAACCAGAAGCAACCAGCAAGAGGCGATCGTTGAAGAACTGCTCAAGCATATAGAGGTTGAGTTACCAGCAACTTTAATTGAGCGCGAAATTGATGCTATGTTGTCACAGACAGCCTATCGCTTGTCTCAGCAAGGAATAGATATCAAACAATTGTTTACTCAAGATATGATTCCCCAACTGCGGCAGCGATCGCATGATGAAGCCTGCGAACGGATCAAACGCTCATTAGCCCTGAGAGAAGTCGGTAAACGGGAATCAATCACAGTCACCAACCAAGAAATCCGAGCCAGAGTCAACGAAATCCTAGAAGAGTATGGAGACGAAGACCTGGATGAAAAAAGATTAGCTGGAGTTGTAGAAGAGGAACTTTTAACCAAAAAAATCTTTGATTGGTTGTTAGAACACTCCACTGTGGAACTAGTACCCCAAGGTTCTTTAACCCCAGAAACCCCAGAAACCCCGGAAACAACAGCATCAGAAGAACCCACCGCCGAAACCACAGAACCTGCTCAGGAAGAAACAACAACTAATCCTGAATAACCTCAAATCTCCTGAAAGGATGAAGGGAAGAGCCTCCAGGGGCAAAGGGCAAGGGGAAAGGGGGCAGGGAGTAGGGAGAAAGGGAGAAAGGGAGAAAAATTAAGAACTCATAATCTGTATTAAGTTTTTAAGGATGAGGAAATCATTAAATCCAAAATCCAAAATGGAAAATCTCAAATCCTCTCTTTCCCCCCTGCCTCCTGCCCCCTGCCTCCTGCCTCCTCTCCCAAATTTCCCTCTATCCACACGAGAATATTTTGTATAAGTCATAATGGTTAACAAATAGCTCAAAAATCCAACTTTCATTCCTAGCAGCTATCAGGCTGCAACCAATGTCCCACTTACAGTTAAAAGTTCTTCTATGCTTGTATCGCAGTCGGGAAATCACCACATCAACAGTTTAAGTTGCATCAGCATTAGTTCCCACCTCAGTGGGCCTAGTAACATCGTCCCCATGGTAGTAGAACAATCCGGCATGGGTGAACGGGCTTTCGACATCTACTCCCGTTTACTGCGTGAGCGGATTATTTTTTTGGGAACACCAATAGATGATACTGTTGCTAACTCCATTGTTGCCCAATTGCTATTTTTAGATGCTGAAGATCCAGAGAAAGATATTCAACTCTACATTAATTCTCCTGGTGGCTCAGTTTACGCAGGCATGGCCATCTATGATACAATACAGCAGATACGCCCGGACGTAGTGACAATCTGTTTTGGCCTAGCTGCCAGCATGGGAGCATTTTTGTTAGCTTCGGGAACTGAGGGAAAACGTATGTCTCTACCCGACTCCCGAATTATGATTCACCAACCACTGGGAGGAGCACAGGGACAAGCCATTGATATTGAAATTCAAGCGCGAGAAATTCTTTACATTAAAGCCAAGCTAAACCAGTTACTATCTAAACATACTGGTCAACCCCTAGAAAGAATAGAAGCAGATACAGAACGCGACTTTTTCATGTCGGCGGAAGAAGCCAAAACCTACGGTTTAATCGATCAGGTTATTTCTAGACAAAATCTCCCCACTGCTGGGGAAAACGTCACCATTCTGAAATAAGAGGCTGGTATGTCTAAGTACGACTCCCATTTAAAATGTTCATTTTGTGGCAAGTCTCAAGAGCAGGTGCGTAAATTAATCGCAGGGCCGGGAGTCTACATCTGCGATGAATGCGTGGACTTGTGTAATGAAATTCTGGATGAGGAATTACTGGACACCAACAGTCCAGCCTCTCCACCAGCACCCAAGTCAGAACCACCTCAAAAACGCCGTACCCGTTCCGCCAATCTCTCGTTTAACCAAATACCCAAACCGAGAGAAATTAAAAAATATTTAGACGAACACGTAATTGGCCAAGATGAAGCCAAAAAAGTTTTATCTGTCGCCGTTTATAACCATTACAAACGCCTAGCCATCCTGCAATCTAAGGGTAATGGCAAAGGTGCTGCTGATGATGTGGTAGAACTACAAAAGTCTAATATTTTGTTAATTGGCCCCACTGGCTGCGGTAAAACTCTCCTGGCCCAAACCTTAGCCAAAATCCTGGATGTTCCCTTTGCGGTGGCTGATGCTACAACTCTGACAGAAGCGGGGTATGTAGGGGAAGATGTGGAAAATATCTTGCTGCGGCTGTTACAAGTGGCAGATTTAGATGTAGAAGAAGCCCAACGGGGGATTATCTACATTGATGAAATTGATAAAATTGCTCGTAAGAGTGAAAACCCCTCCATTACAAGAGATGTTTCTGGGGAAGGTGTGCAACAGGCTTTACTGAAAATGTTGGAAGGAACGATCGCCAACGTTCCCCCCCAAGGAGGCCGTAAACACCCTTACCAAGATTGTATACAAATTGACACAAGTAACATACTATTTATTTGTGGTGGTGCTTTTGTTGGTTTAGAAAAAGTAGTTGATCAGCGTGTGGGCAAAAAATCCATTGGCTTTGTCCAAGCCGGGGAAAATGCCACAAAAGAGAAACGAGCCGCCGATACACTCAGACATTTGGAACCAGATGATTTAGTGAAATTTGGCATGATTCCCGAATTTATCGGGCGGGTGCCAATGGTGGCCGTGGTTGATCCACTAGATGAAGAAGCACTGATGGCAATTCTAACCCAACCCCGGAGTGCTTTGGTCAAGCAATATCAAAAATTGCTGAAAATGGACAATGTACAACTAGATTTTAAGGCCGATGCTTTGAGAGCGATCGCTCAAGAAGCATACCGCCGTAAAACAGGAGCACGCGCTTTACGGGGAATTGTGGAAGAATTAATGTTAGATGTGATGTATGAGCTACCATCTCGTAAAGATGTAACTCGCTGTACTGTCACCAGGGAAATGGTAGAAAAACGTTCTACTGCTGAACTGTTAGTACATCCTTCTTCCCTACCAAAACCAGAATCGGCTTAATTATCATTAGTTATTAGTCATTAGTCATTAGTATTGAGCTTTTGACTTTTGGATTTTAAATTCTGACTCACACTAAAATCCATAATCTAAAATCTCAAATTAGTCATTAGTTGACTTTTGGGTTTTAAATTTTGACTAAATACTAAAAATCCCAAATCTAAAATTTAACATTGGTTATGAGTTGACTTTTGGGGTTTGAATTCTGACTAAATACTAAAATCCAAAATCCAAAATTAGAATAATGCCTTACGTAAAAGTCCGTGGCGTTGAGCATTACTATGAATGGATAAAAGAACCATCCAGCGTTTTAGTTAAGCCAACGCTGGTATTTATTCATGGTTGGGCTGGGTCGGCCAGATATTGGCAAAACACAGCTGAAGCTTTAGCAGATCAATTTGATTGTTTACTCTATGATTTGCGGGGGTTTGGTCGTTCATCAGGTCAACCAAAACTTGCTCAAGCAACTGAAGCTGTAATAGAGTCAGAATCACTGGAAGAACAAGCCCAAGCATGGACAGAATTAAGCTATGAATTAACAGATTATGCTGAAGATTTAACCGTTTTACTACAAAAATTAAATCTCCAGCGTGTGTATGTAAATGCTCATTCTATGGGTGCTTCTATAGCCACATTATTTTTTAACCGCTACCCCCAACAAGTGGAAAAGGGAATATTAACCTGTAGCGGTATTTTTGAGTATGATGAACAAGCTTTTACCGCTTTTCATAAATTTGGTGGTTATGTGGTCAAATTCCGCCCTAAATGGTTGGTAAAAATCCCCTTGGCGGATAAATTCTTCATGGCCAGATTTCTGCATCGTCCCATTCCCAAATCTGAGAAAAAAGCCTTTTTACAAGATTTTATTGATGCTAATTATGATGCGGCTTTGGGAACAATTTTCACTTCTGTGAGTAAAGCCCAAGCGGAATTAATGCCAGAAGAGTTTGCTAAGTTAAGTGTACCGACTTTGATCATATCGGGACAATACGATAAAATTATCCCGGCGGAAATGGGTAAACAAGCGGCGGAATTAAATGAACAAGTGGAATTTACAGTAATTCCTAACACTGCCCATTTTCCGATGTTAGAAGCTCCAGAAACTTATTTAGTAAGAATAAAAGAATTTTTGAATAATTGAATAATTAAAAATTCATCTTGTGTTTTTTAGAGGTAAATAGAGGTTTTTATGACAGCTACTACTAATTTACAGCAACTCTATGAAACCGATGATTATTTATGGTTATTAGAAACTATTAAATTATTAAAACAAAATCGTTTTGAGGAATTGGATTTAAAGAACTTAATTGAGGAGTTGGAAGACTTGGGAAGTGAAAAAAGAAATGCAGTTAAAAGTTTATTAGAACAAGTAATTAGACATCTATTATTATTAGAATATTGGTCTGAAGAATCAGAAAGAAATTATTATCATTGGCAATCAGAAATTTTAGATTTTCGTCATCAACTTGAGGATAGATTAACAGCTAAGTTACATAATTATTTAGCTGAAGAACTAGAAAATATTTATAACAGGGCATTAAAACAAGTTAGATTAAAAACAAAGTTTAAAGTTAATTTTCCCGAAGAATGTCCCTACACTCTTGAACAATTATTAGACCAAGATTATTTAGGTTAAATTGAATAAATTTTATAGGAATACTAAATTATTTGTGAAAAATAAGAGTATATGTAGGGTGGGCATTTTTGGTAAAATCATGAATAGAAGCGGGAAATTATAGGAAATGCCCACCCCTGTATTTTTCAAAAATCAAATCGGAATCCTATATGTCAGATGACAGGATGAAATAATTAAAAGGTGATGTTATGGCAATTACTACTAATTCCACTCCTGATTTAAAGCAACTTTATGAGAAGGAATTATGGTTCTATCGCTCCCCTTATGGTAAATAATATTAAATTAATTTTTGTAGGTTGGGTTGTAGCTTGCTTCCCCGTAGGGGTGGAACGTAGATGCGGAGCGGCTTGCCGTAGGATAACCCAACACCTAATCTTGCTATTCTGCGCTAATGTTGGGTTTTACTTCGTTCAACTACGAAAATTATATTTACTCTCTTTACCATAAAGGGAACGGTAGAAACGAAAAATCTCCCCTTATTTTATGAAATATAAAAAAGCTATAAATGATGACTATTATGACTTTACAAATACCTCCATTACTCCAATTTACAGATAAGGACAAGGCATTGCCTTGTCCCTACAAAATGATTACCTAAATGACTAATATCTGACCATTTCTTGTTCTAACTTTAGCAGGGCTTGAACTCGTGCTTCTGTGGCTGGGTGACTAGAGAATAAATTACCTAAAAATTCTCCAGAAATGGGATTAATAATTAACAATGGTTCAAAAGCTGGGTTAGCGTGCATGGGTATTTGTTTGGCAGTGGCTTCTAACCGTTGTAATGCTCTAGCTAAGGCGCGGGGGTTGCCTGTTAACTTAGCAGCACCAGCATCAGCAGAATATTCTCTGGTGCGGGAAATGGCTAATTGAATAATGGTTGCAGCTATGGGTGCAAGTATAACTGTTAACAAAACTCCTAACGGGTTTCCGCGCTCGTTATCCCGTGAACCACCCCACCATAAACTATAACTTAACATTTGGGCTAGGAAGGAGATAGCACCGGCAACGGTAGCCGCTACGGCTTGAGTTAAGGTATCACGATTAACAATATGAGTTAATTCGTGGGCAATTACTCCTTCTAACTCGTCTTCTGGTAGGATGCTCATGATTCCTTGGGTGACTGCTACTGCGGCGTGTTCTGGATCTCGTCCTGTGGCGAAGGCGTTGGCAGTGTGACTAGGAATAATATAAACTCTGGGAGTGGGAATACTGGCACGGACTGATAGTTTTTCTACCATGCGATACAGTCCCGGTGCTTCAGCTTCGCTCACTGGTTGAGCATTGTAAACTGCTAAAGCAATTCTATCCGATTGATACCAAGAAAAGAGGTTAGTAACTGCGGCTAAACCAATACCTATTAGTAAGCCACCAGTACCACCAATTACCCAGTAACTAATAGCAATCAATAAACCGCTTAATGCAGCTAACAAAGCAGTTGTTTTGACTTGATTTCCCATAATGGTTATTCTCTCCTGTTCAGGCTGTATTAATTTTTGTAAAGATTACTAGACAATAGGATTGATTTCCCCTTGTTTTAATTGTATCTAACTCGATTCTCCAGCACAGTGCTAAAAACTCAATATTTCTGGTTCGGTTTTTTCTCTGGGATTTTTCGGTAAAAATAATGCTTGCTATTGAGTTATAGGATTCCTTTTGGATTTTGGAAAAATACTGAGGTGGGCATTTCTAAAGTTTTCCGCTTCTATTCACTGTTTTACCGAAAAATGCCCACCCTACACATACTTTAATCAGATGATTTTTGCAAAAAGATGTGATATGTTAATTTAACTGGCGATGGAGCTCGCCAAAACCGCCTTTTTACCGAAATAATACCTAAAAGGCTGATAGCTCCTACTTTCCTGGCTAACTGCGGGATGGTGGGAGCTTGTTGTATTTTACCTAAACCTCCTGTAGTTAGTGTTTATCTATACGTATTATGCAGGAGTGAGAAAATGTTATTTAGTGTTGTTTGGGTGTTGATGTTGGGCTTTTTTGGTGGACAAGTTGCCCGTCGTTTGGGTGCTCCGCCGTTAATTGGGATGATTTTAATTGGTATTATTCTTAGCCCTCAAGTTGGTAATTTTCTCAGTGTGGAAATGTTGGATGCTGCGGATGAGTTGAGAACTTTGGCCGTGATGATTATTTTGATGAAAGCGGGTTTAGGGTTAGATCGGGAAAAGTTGGCGGAACAAGGAACGGTGGCTTTAAGGTTAGGGTTTTTACCTGCAATTACGGAGGCGGTGATGATTGCGATCGCCTCTTCTGCGATTTTTCAGCTAAACTTAACTACAGGTCTACTTTTAGGTTGTGTCATTAGTGCAGAATCTCCAGCTGTGATTGTACCAGCAATGCTGAGATTAAAAAGTTTAGGTTGGGGTGTGACAAAAGGGATTCCTGATGCAATTTTAACGGGTAGTGCTTTATCTGATGTACTTTTATTATTAGTGTTCAGTTTATTACTCAGTTTTTTAACTAAAGGTGTTGAACAAATTAATTTACCCGGTGGATTAACTTTAACTGCTCTGCAATTATTACCATTACAAATTATTTTACAAATTGTTTTGGGTATTGTCTTTGGTTACTTCACTGCTAAATTATTGGTTTTACTTTTAACCAAATACAACTGGACTCAAAACGCTGTTCAAGATACTGTTATTGCTGCTAGTTTAGCTTTGTTTTTGGTCATTACTGCGAATATTTTACCTTACTTTTCCGGCTATTTGGCGACAATGGCAATGGGATTTTTTCTGATTGAATTAGATGCTCCTTTAGCCAGAAGGTTAAGAGGTGGTTTTGATAGTTTATGGATAGTGGGAGAAATATTTCTCTTTGTTTTGTTGGGTGCAACTATTCAATTAAAAGTTTTAGAAAATATCCTATTACCAGGAATTTTAGTTTTAGCTATTGGTTTGTTTTTTGGTCGTTCTCTTGGTTGGTATCTTTCCACTTTAGGCAGTAATTGGAATTGGAGGGAAAGATTATTTTTATTACCTGCAAATTCGGCTAAAGCTACGGTACAAGCAGCTATTGGGGCAATTCCTCTTACTCAAGGAATACCAGGAGGTGAAATAATTTTGGCTGTTTCTGCACTTTCAATTTTAATTACTGCTCCTTTAGGGGCTTGGTCTACTATGACTTTTGCGCCTAAGTTATTAACTAGAGGAGAGGTAGATCCGACGAAAGTTGCTATTAATCAATACACTTTATTTTTAGCAGCAGTGGATACATCAAATTTAGCTCCGGTGGTATTGCGAAAAGTGGCAGATTTAGCCCGACGGAGTAATGGGGAAGTAATTGTTTTACACGTAATTAATATTGAGAATGCAGCAGATGTAAAAAGATTACATCAACAAGCGCA
Organism: Nostocaceae cyanobacterium; assembly: GCA_035299225.1. Classification (GTDB taxonomy): domain Bacteria; phylum Cyanobacteriota; class Cyanobacteriia; order Cyanobacteriales; family Nostocaceae; genus DATGXB01. The sequence goes on from DATGXB010000170.1 coordinate 43,442, forward strand.
AAAACTACTTGCTGATATTAGATATAAGTTTGTAACTTCTAATGGTGTGATTGCGGAAGAAATTAATCGCATTGCTGAGGAATACAAGGTTACAGCGATTGTTATGGGTAAAAATGAGCGTCAACCTTGGGAAAATGTGTTACTTGGTTCGGTGTCTGAGGCTGTTTTAGAAAATAGTTCAATTCCTGTGATTTTGTTGGAAAATAATAAGGGAACAGGGAACAGGGAACAGGGAACAGGGAACAGTCATTAGTCATTGGTCATTAGGGAATTTATTGTTATTTCCCCTCTTACCTCCTGCCTCCTGCCTCCTGCCTCCTGCCTCCTGCACTAAGCGCTCATTTCTAACATTCTTTGAATTGGTTTTAATGCAGCCAAGCGAGTTTCTTCTGACATGGTAATTTCAGGAGTGCGATTTTTCATGGCTAAATATAGCTTTTCTAAAGTATTTAATCGCATAAAGGGACATTCATTACAATTACAATTATTCTCTGGTGGTGCGGGAATAAAATGTTTATGTGGTGCTAGTTTTTGCATTTGGTGAATAATGCCTGGTTCAGTAGCGACAATAAACTCTGGTGATGAGCTTTGTTGACAATATTTGAGTAAAGCGGCTGTAGAACCGATAAAATTAGCATGACGCAAAACCCCTGTTTCGCATTCTGGATGGGCGATCGCCTCAGCTTGAGGATGGGCAATCTTTAATTGTACCATCTTTTTCTCGGAAAAGGTTTCATGCACAATACAGCTACCTTGCCAGAGAATTAAATCCCTTCCCGTTTGTTGCATCACATATCTGCCTAAGTTGCGGTCAGGAGCAAAAATAATCGGCTGTTCTTTGGGTATTTGCTTGACAATATTCACAGCATTGGAACTGGTGCAAATAATATCGCTCATGGCTTTAATTTCCGCCGAGCAATTAATGTAAGATATTACCAGAGCACCAGGGTGAGCCGCTTTGAATTTGGCAAACTCCCCAGGAGGGCAGCTATCAGCCAAAGAACAACCAGCATTTAAGTCTGGCAGCAACACCAATTTATCAGGGTTGAGAATTTTGGCGGTTTCTGCCATAAAGTGAACGCCAGCAAAGACGATGGTATCAGCGTTTGTCTGGGCTGCGGCTTTGGCTAATTGTAAGGAATCACCAATAAAATCTGCAATATCTTGGATGTCTGGTTCTTGATAGTAGTGCGCTAGAATTACGGCGTTGAGTTGCTGTTTTAGTTCCTCAATGGCTGCAAATAAATCTAGTGGGATGTTCTGTTGTGTGGGTGAGTTTGTGCGAGCAATTGTATTCGTAAACACAGTTAACAGCTAGTTATAGTTGGATTGATTGTTTCGTTACAATTAATTATAGTAGATTTTACCAAAAATAGTGGACAGTTGATTTTTTCCATTTGGATCTAAATCTGGTGGATTTTTCTATGCTGGAAGTAGACAGCTTGTGAATGTGGCATGACCAGTCAGACAAAACAACCAAAAAAACTCAAAATTGCTGTAGTTGGCGATGTTCACGACCAATGGGAACCGGAAGACGGAGAAGCACTAAAACATTTAGGTGTAGATTTAGTGTTATTTGTTGGTGATTTTGGCAATGAAGCGGTAGAAGTGGTGAGGGCGATCGCCTCTCTGGAGATTCCCAAAGCAGCAGTAATGGGAAACCATGATGCCTGGTATACAGCCACGGAATGGGGACGGAAAAAGTGTCCTTATGACCGCACTCAGGAAGACAGAGTACAAGAACAGTTAGATTTATTTGGCTGTGATCATGTGGGTTACAGTAAAAAGGATTTTCCTGAATGGGGTTTAACTGTGGTGGGGGGTCGTCCCTTTACCTGGGGTGGCCCGGAATGGAGATTTGCGGATATTTGTTTAGAACGGTATGGAGTTAACAGCTTGGAAGAATCAGCCGAAAAAATCTTTCAAGCGGTGAAAAGTGCCGAGTATGAAACAATTATCTTTTTAGGACATAATGGACCGAGTGGATTAGGCGATCGCGCTGAAGACCCCTGCGGGAAAGATTGGCATCCTATCGGTGGGGACTATGGAGATCCAGATTTAGCGGAAGCGATATCGTTAAGTTTGACAATCGAAAAAACCATTCCTCTCGTCACCTTCGGACACATGCACCATTCCCTCCGCCACACAAAAATCAAGCGTAAATCTATTTTTAAGAGTCCAGAGGGGATAATTTACTTAAATGCGGCCAGCGTACCCCGGATTTTAGCCACGGCAAATGGGAAAATCCGGCATTTTGCCCTAGTGGAAATAGAGGGGAGTGAAGTGACAAAAGCTGCTCAAATTTGGGTAGGTGAAGACTTTGAGGTGATCCAACAAGAAAATTTATATGAGCGATCGCCATCGGTAGTGCAAATTTTGTAAATATAAGATATACTGTAATCTGTCTGTTGCTGCGAGAGTAGTTAACACCATCAACCAGCCAGACAGTTTAATTTGGAGAGGTGGCAGAGTGGTCGATTGCGTCCGACTTGAAATCGGATGAGGGTAAAACCTCCGGGAGTTCGAATCTCCCCCTCTCCGTTGAAAAATTTGTCAAAATAGACTTAAAACTTACCCTCAAAAGTAAGTCAAATTTTTATTAGATACCAGCTAATATTAAACCTCTCAGAAGAATCATAAATGTTGAGGTTGAAGGACGGCGGCTTTTTCTTAATTAAGTTAAGATAAACTTAAAACTGAGCTTCCCCCGTACAGGTGTACCAGATAAATTTCAAAGGGTTGTATAGCAAGCAATATAGGCTTTTTCTGGTTTTTTTGTACCCATGTAATTTAAGAATTTCTTTAGATTTTTTTGGAGCAAAAAACCGTTATAA
>DATGXB010000171.1:0-48504 GCA_035299225.1 Nostocaceae cyanobacterium
GGGCAGAGGGGCAGAGGGGCAGGGGGGAAATAACTTACTTTCTCACTTCTAAACTCAATCCAAAATCTTAAATCCTATTGCCTATTGCCTATTGCCTGTTCCCTGTTCCCTGTTCCCTGTTCCCTGTTCCCTAATGACTAATAACTCTTTATTGATAAAATGCGAGAGAACATAGTTCAGTGTATCATTAGTTGGGTGTTCAAGCAGCAGAAAAGCTGTAGGGTAACAAAGCAAAACCATCGAGATTGGGGAGAATAATGGATAATTCGTGGCTACCTTGGGCAAAAACAAAAGTCAGGGTGGGTTTAGTTGGGACTGGATACGCGGCTAGACTGAGGGCTGAGGCATTATTAGCATCACCAAGGGGGGAATTAGTAGCGATCGCAGGTTATACTCCCGAAAAAACGGCGGCTTTTGCTCAACAGTATGATGTCCAAGTGATAGAAACTTGGCAACAACTGGTAAAACGGGAAGATTTAGACCTAATTATTATCTCTACCATCAATCGAGATCATGGTCAAATTACCCGCGCAGCTTTAAATCATGATAAACACGTAGTAGTTGAATATCCCTTATCCTTGGATGTCCAAGAAGCTGAGGAACTAATTACCCTAGCTAAAACCAAAAATAAACTTCTCCACGTTGAACATATAGAGGTGTTGGGTGGTTGGCATCAAGCCGTTAAACAACATTTAGCAGAACTTGGGGATTTATTTTATATTCGCTACAGCACAATTAATCATCAAAACCCTGCCCCCCGGAAGTGGAGTTATCATCATCAAATGTTTGGTTTTCCTTTGATGGGGGCTTTATCTCGCTTACACCGAATGATCAATTTGTTTGGATCTGTGCTAACTGTTAACTGTCATCAACGATATTGGGAAATTGAAGATAATTATTATCAAAGCTGTATTTGTATGGCTCAATTATGCTTTGAGTCGGGGCTGTTAGCACAAGTTATTTATGGTAAAGGTGAGACTTTATGGCAATCAGAGCGTAAATTTGAGGTACATGGTACAAATGGAGGATTAATTTTGAATGGCGATACAGGGATAATAATCAAATCCCAGGAAACAAAAGATATAGATTTAGGGACTCGTCGGGGTTTATTTACCAAAGATACTAATATGGTTTTAGATTATCTTTTTGATGGTACACCCTTATATATCACTCCAGAGGAAAGCTTGTATACTTTAAAGGTTGCGGACGCTGCTAAAAATGCAGCAGAAACAGGTTTAACTATATCTGTAAAAATATAACAATGTCAATGAAAACTGAGACGATTGTAATTTTATCTCAACGAGAAATAGACAAAATGCGCCGGGCTGGTCGTTTGGCTGCCCAACTTTTACAACATTTAGAACCAATGGTCAAACCAGGGGTGAGCACTCTGGAATTAAATGATGAAGCGGAACGCTGGACACAAAAACATGGTGCTAAAAGTGCGCCTTTGGGGTATAAAGGTTATCCTAAATCAATTTGTACCAGTGTGAATGAGGTGATTTGTCATGGTATTCCCAACGCCAAGCAAATCCTTAAAGATGGGGACATTATTAATATAGATGTAACTCCGATTGTGGAAGGTTATCACGGAGATACTTCTAAAACTTTTATTGTCGGTAATCCTGCCCCCAAGGTGAAAAAGTTGGTAGAAGTGACAGAAAAATGTCTATATTTGGGGATTGCGGAAGTTAAACCAGGGGCAAAAGTGGGTGATATTGGGGCTGCGATTCAAGAATATGCAGAATCACAGGGCTTTTCTGTAGTGCGGGATTTTGTCGGTCATGGGATTAGTAATATTTTCCACACCGCGCCAGATATTCCCCATTATGGTGTTAGGGGTAAAGGTAAAAAGTTAAGACCGGGAATGGTGTTTACCATTGAACCGATGATTAATGAGGGAACTCATGAAGTAGAGATGTTAGGGGATGGTTGGACAGCAGTGACACGCGATCGCCTCCTTTCTGCCCAGTTTGAACATACCATCGTAGTTACAGAAGATGGTGTAGAAATTCTCACACTCCCAGAATAAGGATGAGGGGCAGATGTAGGGTGCGTTCCCTAACGCACCTTAATTTTGGTTAACCACCACACAAACAGGATCTTTCCTGAGTTGAAACCCTCTCAGAGAAAGTGTCAACCGTAATTTCCACATAATAACTCGACAGTTCGAGAAAATACCTTGACGTTCCGAGAAAATAACTCGACAGTTCGAGAAAATAACTCGACGGTTTGAGAAAATAACTCGATGGTTCAAGAAAATAACTCGACAGTTCGAGAAAATATCTTGACAGTTCGAGAAAATAACTCGACGGTTCGAGAAAATAACTCGACGGTTCGACCTCAGAGGTAGAATGATGAACCTTAAAGGTAGAAAGTTGTACCCTAAAGGTGGAATAATGAACCCTAAAGGTGGAACAACGCCTAATATTTTAACGCCACCATCTGCCGACATCCTGAACAGCAGCAGCAATCTCCATTAAGGCTTCTTTACCACCTAATTGGAAAATTAATGGTATGAGGATGATGATACTTTCATTAAATTCTCGGCGTTTTAATCGGTATAAAGTTGGCAGAATTTCTAACCACCTTGCGTATATCTGATTTTTAGGTTTATCAGAAAACATTTTTATAAAAAATAAACTTAGACATTTTGAGCGAGAATGTGTATCTTTAATTTGATTGACAATTTCTAATGCTTGCTCATACAAATTTGCTGGTAATTTTGCTGCTAAAGATGAGAGAATATCAGCTCGACAATCTTCATTTTTAATTTGATTGACAATTTCTAATGCTTGCTCATACAAATTTGCTGGTAATTTTGCTGCTAAAGATGAGAGAACATCAACGCGACAGTATTCATCATTAATTTGACGGGTAATTTCTAATGCTTGGTTGTACGAATATTCACATGAGAATTTTGCTGCTAAATATGAGAAAACACTGGCACGAGAATATTCGCTTTTAATTTGACGGGCGACTTCTAATGCTTCGTCATATAAATCTTTAGATTGTTTTTTTTCTGCTAATAATGAAATAACAATTGTACGAGAATCTTCATTTTTAATTTGACGGGCAATTTCTAATACTTTGTTGTAAAAATCTTCTGGTAATTTTTCTATTAATGATGAGAGAACACTGACGCGAGCAGATTCATCTTCAATTTGACGGGTAGTTTCTAATGCTTCGTTATATAAATCTTTAGATTGTTTTTTTTCTGCTAAATATGAGAAAACACTGGCGCGAGAATATTCATCTTCAATTTGAAGGTTAATTTTTAATACTTCATTGTATAAACTTTCAGATGAGAATTTTGCTGCTAAATGTAAGAGAACAATAGCACAAGAATATTTATTTTCAATTTCATGGGCAATATCTAACACTTTGCTGTACAAATCTTCTGGTAATTTTTCTGTTAAAGATGAGAGAACAATAGTACGAGCAGATTCATTTTTGATTTCACGAGCAATTTCTAATGCTTGATCGTATAGATTGGTTGGTAAGTTTTCTGCTAAAGATGAGAGAAAATCTGCACGAGAAAATTCATTTTCAATTTCATGGGCAATTTCTAATGCTTCTTTGAACAAATATTTTAATTTTAATTCTTCTGCTAAAAACAAGAGAACAATAGCACGAGAATATTTATCTTCAATTTCATGGGCAATTTCTAATGCTTCGTTGTAAAAACATTCAAATTTTAATTCTTCTGCTAAAGATACGAGAACAATAGCACGAGAAGATTGATCTTCAATTTCACGGGCAATTTCTAACGCTTCATTGTACAAATTTGCTGGTAATTCTTCTGCTAAATATGAAAGAACATCTGCACGATAATATTCATTTTGGATTTGACGGGTAACTTCTAATGCTTCGTTGTACAAATCTTCAGATTGAAATTTTTTTGCTAAATGTAAAGTAATTCTTACACGAACAGGTTTATCTTCAATTTGACGGGTAATTTCTAATACTTTGTTGTACAAATCTTTAGATTGAAATTTCCCTGCTAAAAATGAGAGAGCAATGGCATGAGAAGATTCATTTTCAATTTCATGCACAATTTCTAATGCTTTATCATACAAATTTGCTGGTAATTTTTCTACTAAAGATGAAAAAATAATGGCACGAGCAGATTCATCTTCAACTTCACGCACGGTTTCTAATAATTTATCATACAAACTTGCTGGTGATTTTTCTGCTAAATATGAGAAAACACTAGCGCGAGAATATTTATTTTCGATTTCACGGATACTTTTTAATGCTTTATCGTATAAGTCTGGTGATGATTCATCTGTTAAAGATGAGATAGCAAAAGATGAGAAGATAATGGCTTGATTAGATTTATCTTTAATTTGAAGAGCAATGTCTAATGCTTTGTTGTACAAGGTTGCTGGTAATTTTTTTGCTAAAAATGTAATAACTTGTGTGCGAGTAAATTCATGTTGGATTTGACAGGAAATTTCTAATGCTTCTTGGTACAAATCTTCAGATTGTAATTTCTCTGCTAAAGATGTAATAACTCTTGCGCGAGTAGATTCATCTTTAATTTTACGAGCAGTTTCTAATGCTTCTTGGTACAAATCTCCAGATTGTAATTTTGCGGCTAAATCAGAGATAAATCTGGCGTGATACTCGTCATTTTTAATTTCACGGGCAATTTCTAATACTGTTTGTATTGCTTGCTGTTTTAAAGTTTCTGGTAAATAATCAACTAATGCAATCAGTGAATTAGCTTTATCCTTTAAATCTTGTTTTTGTAAAGCATAAGCTAATCCTTGCTCTGGTTGCCAAAATTTGTTTTTTACAAATACAACTAATAATTCTTTTGGTATATTTGTTGATAAACTATTTAACGAAGTCAGAATCAAGCCATAGCGACATTGTAAACTGATAATTTGTGATATATTTTCGCTGTCAAAATCAGGTTTTATCAATTCTGAAGCATCGGCAACATCTTGTAAAAAGCCTGCTGTTTGTCCTAATTTTTCCCGTACTTCATACCAGCCGTTATTACCATTAGCTGACTCTTCCCGCAGTAATTGGTGAATTTCTGCTATTTTACCCGCTTTCTTAAAATGCCAAACTAAATATTGATGAATATATCCATCATTTGGTACAGTATGCCAAAGATTATTTTTTAACTTTTGCTGATACTTGTTCAGTAATTGAGAATGAGCATTTTTTAATTCTAATCCCAACCCAATTAAATCGCCTGGATGCTGGGGGTTTTGGGGAGCAGTTAATACATTTCGTGCGAAATCATGGAATAAGTCATGTAAACGATAGGCTCGTGTACCATCACTAAGGGGAACATCAAACAATAATAAAGCTTGACTTTTAAAGTATTGCAAAATATCTCTGGCATCACGCTCATCTACACCCCAAAGTGTGGCCGCCATCTTTTGAGTGATCCTGGCATCTTCTGGTAATACTCCTAACCAAGCAAAATACTCTTGGTCTTGTTTATGTAACCGTTTAAAACTTAAATTAAATGATGCTTTTATACTCCTATATTTAAACTCTTCATCATCATTAATATATCTTGTTCCTGGTTTTTTCAATGAATCTAATCTGCCAATTTCTTCTTGAATTTCCTCAGTTAAAGTTTGCCAAGAAACACCATTTAATTTTTGAGCAACGGCTAAATCTAGTGCCAATGGCAGATAACCAACAGCTTTAGCTAAAGCTTTGACTTGCTCTTTTTCACTTTCTGGCAAAGATTGATTTTCAAGTGAAAGTTTTTTAGTAACTAATTCTAGTGTTTGGGCTTCTGTCATCTCATCCAGATAATAAATTTCGGGTTCAACCTTTTGATCTACTGTTATTGTTGCATCACGACTTGTTATTAATATTTGGCAGCGAGAACCACCCACATTAAATGCTTCGAGATGTTTATATCCATGATTTTTATCTGCCCAAGCATCATCAACTATTAGTAATACAGATTTATCTAAAAGCAGAGTAGATAAATGTAGAGAAGTGCTAGTTATATCTGTTGCATTATAATTGTAGTCTCCTAATCCTTTCACCCAATTACTTAAATGCTGGAGAATATTTGGTTCTTGACCTAAAGTAGCCCAAAGTATCCCATCACAAAAATGATTTTGTATCTCTGGGTCATGAGCCAAAGCTGCGGCTAAGGTTGATTTGCCAACAGAACCTAAACCATGAATAGCACTAATTAATAAAGTTTTACTATCTCCTAACAAACGTTCTTTCAACTTTTTACTAACTTCTGGACGGTCAACATAATATTCTGGTAAATGTGGTAACTTAAAAAACTGGCATTTTTTACGGCTCTCTAACTTGGCACCAGATGATATTAGAGAGCCTGATGAGGGTTTATGTTTTTCTCTGGGGTGGTTTGTGGTAAATTATCTAAATTTGGATCACCAGGAGGTAAAGCTTTCGGCTTTATTAAGCATTCTCCAATAAATTTTTTAATACCCGGATAAACGTGATTATCTCTTGGCTTTAGTTTAACAATGCTGTTGTGGTCTGCTTGGGGAACTGGAATCGCTTGTACATTTTTAATATCAGGGTCAGCACTACTTTCAGTTACAACATAAACCCCGTTAGTGCGTTCTGTTTCAAAAAAAACTTGTGTTTTAATCTTCAATTCTTCTACCCATTGACGATAAAATCGGTGAAGTTCACGTAATTGTGGATCATTAGGTATTAGTTCTTTAACATTATCCCCAGCCACAATCCCTGCTAAAAATTGTACCCAGTTCGCAACGTCAGAACCTTGATGTGGAGTAGATAAAAATACAATTCCTTTGGTAGACTCGATTACGATCCTTTTACTTTTAACTTCTGGAAAATCCATCGCAGTCCTTAACATTTTTTTAACTAGCAATCCACCCATACTGTGAGTGATAAAAATTATGGGACGGTTGCCGATATCATGAATTTCTAATTGATATAAAAAATAATTAGCTAGGTCAAGAAGGGGCATAGAAGAACCTTGTGGCCAAAACTGTGCCGCACTGTAGCCAAAAGTCCAGATGCCAATGTCTGGAAACTCCTCTCCCAACCACTTCAACCAAAAGTCATCTTGCTGATAATCTTTATCTTCTGGTTTTTGCCAGTGCCAAGTATACCAAGGATGACCGGCTAAACCATGTACAAAAATCACGTCCCCGCGCCGGTTAGGGTTGTCACATCCTGATACTTTGATTAATCCTGTCATATCATGATTGGTTTCTGGGTTGGAGGAAGGTTTTTTGCCAAACATGGTTTAATTTGCTGGAATCTGGGGTATTGAGGTACTATCTTACACGATTCTACATGATCGGGAAGTTATGATTTAAACGCAGATGGACGCGGATGGACGCAGATGAATGGTAAAAAATTTTGTAGTTGTTTAGGTTGATAATTTTTTGTTCGCTGTCATGCAACTAGGACATGGCACTGCCATGTCCCTACGTGTAATATACGGTTTAATTGGCAATAGTTGTAAAAACCAATATTTCCCCAGTTGTAAAAATCAATATTTCCCCTCTGCCCCTCTGCCCCCTGCCCCTCTGCCCCTCTGCCCCTCTGCCCCAAGAAATATTAAGCAATCCTTATAAAGAGAATCATTATAGTTATCATTGAGATATTTTAACAAATATGGGGGGAGTTAATAGCCGCTTTAATATTGCTGTGAGTGCTGGAGATAAAGGGTTTCCAGCAAAATTAGTCTATTGGGGTTTTGTCTCTAGCTTAGAAATTTTTGTGAGAGAGCTAGTCAAACCATTCTCATAAATGTTACAATTGTTAATATCTCAAAAACCAAAAAATGTTTGAGTTGTTACCTTATATGTAATGGAGACACTTGGGCAAACTAACTAAGTAAGATTAACTTTTAGCAGTAAAAAGTCGGATTTCGAGCATATTTCAAACAGTATATCTGTTTGATGTGTAAATTTCCCAAAATAGCATGGGTAACCAGTTTGACTAACTATCGTCTCTCACAGGCATTGATTAAGATTAATGACCCAACCAGAACACCCATCATTACCAAAAAGTAGCGCCATGAAGATCGCTCCCTCACCTACAGACCTAGTGCGGACTTACCTGCGAGAAATTGGCCGAGTACCACTTCTCACCCATGAAGAAGAGATTGCCTATGGTAAGCAAGTACAGCGAGCAACTACCTTGTATGAAATCAGGGAAAACCTGTCTGAAACGTTAGGTCATCCACCAACCATAGAAGAATGGGCCCAAGCAGCACAGCTAGAACCAGCAGAGTTAAATACAGCGATCGCTCAAGGAGAAATCGCTAAACGTAGAATGGTAGAAGCTAACCTGCGGCTGGTTGTGTCCGTTGCCAAAAAATACATCAAGCGCAACGTGGATTTACTCGACCTGATCCAAGAAGGTAGTATTGGGATGCAAAGGGGAGTAGAAAAATTTGACCCAACCAAAGGGTATAGATTCTCTACTTATGCTTACTGGTGGATACGTCAAGCCATTACTCGTGCTATTGCAGAAAAAGCCCGAACTATCCGATTACCAATACACATCACCGAAAAACTGAATAAAATCAAAAAAGCCCAACGTCAACTTTCTCAACAACTGGGACGCGCTCCCTCAATTTCCGAATTAGCCAGAGAATTAGAATTAACGCCGAAACAAGTTAGAGAATACTTAGAAAAAGCCCGATTGCCCCTTTCCCTCGACCTAAGATTAGGTGATAATTATGACACCGAACTAGGCGAAATGTTAGAAGATACTGGCGCATCACCAGAAGATTTTGTCGTCCAATCTTCCCTAGCCAAAGACCTAGAAAGCATGATGGCAGCCCTTACCCCACAACAAAAAGAAGTAATTACAATGCGATTTGGGTTAATAGATGGGCAGTCCTTAACATTAGCCAGAATTGGGGAAATTCTCAATATCAGCCGCGAACGAGTTAGACAAATAGAGCGAGAAGCTTTAAATAAACTCCGTAAATCCAAACATAATATTAATGAGTATTTAGCAAGTTAGGCAGGAGGCAGGAGGCAGGAGGCAGGAGGCAGGAGGCAGGAGGCAGGGGGGGAAGAATTAAAAAACAATCACTTTGTATCAGGGTAGGGGTGAAATGGTATGAAAGGGGGAAAGGGGGAAAGGGAATATTTTAGATTTCCAATTTTGGATTTTGAATCAATGATTTCCTGATCATCCTGATACTATTTCACCCCTAATCTCATAAAAATTACTTGGTTTTCTTCTTCCCCCTGCCCCCCTGCCCCTCTGCCTCCCCTGCCTCTTCCTCTTTCCCTCCATTCGTGGTACGGTTAGACCAACCCCAAAAATCATTTCAGGTTGTTACATTAGTTGACATAAACAGATCATTGCTAACTAAATGAATACAAATAGCTAAATTAGTTATTCTCACCACCTACACCGCAGTTAGCAGTGACATTACAGGAGGTCTAAAATGAATAATCCATCTAATCGCGTATCAGAATTTTTTAATGAAGAGTCCGAAACTAACGATGTACTATGGCAATACGTTAAATCCTTAAGTCCAGAAACAATCAATCAATTATCTAAACCTTCTTCTCCAGAGGTGTTTCAGGTAATGGAACGGAATATTGTTAACCTGTTGGGTAATTTACCCTCAGAACATTTCGATATTACTATTACCACCAGCCGAGAAAGTTTAGGTCGTTTATTAGCTTCTGCAATGATTAGCGGTTATTTCCTCCGCAACGCAGAACAAAGAATGAATTTTGACATGGCTTGGCAAAATTCTGAAACTCATAACAACGATAGTAAGTAATTGTTAAGAATTGTTTCAATAGTGATAGGCGATTTTGTAGCAGCATATTCGCCTAATGCTATTTTTAGGGATAGTTAGTTTTACGAATCTGAATAGATGTAAATGAAACACAGTAGCTATTGTAAGGTTAGGGAGTTGTGCTGTTGCTGAGATTTACAGCACATTTCAGATAAATGAAGTACAAACTTTAAGAAAAAAGCCTGATGTTCAAGGGGTTTCAATCCTGTTAAGAGTTTCCTGCTTTAATATTGTGTTTTCCTCATGATCTGATTGTGATGCAACAAGGTCTCCTTTTCGCTTACGAAGGAGAAAACCTAAACAAGTAGCAACTAGTATGGCAGATTTTAAATCTGATTCTGGAACTGGTACAATTTGACCTACTCCTCTAATTGTATTAGTAAAAAGACCAAAGTCATTTACTCGGCGACCAGTTGTGACTAAAGAGTATTTTCTTTGAGCAGTCAACTGTCGGCTAAATTCCACAACACCAGTAGTAGTAGTGCTTGCTACAAGGACGTTGGTTAATTGTTGATGAGGATCGAAATTGTCCTGATATAAAACTAAGAAGATGTCCCAAGGTGTAGTTCTAGGTGGTGTCGGTTGAGATAAGCCGCTTATAGTGTATAAACCGCTTTGGTCTACTGTAAAATCAAACACGCTGTAGTGTACAGTCATTCCCAAGTTTCCATCTCTTTCACCGGTGATGAGAGTGGGAGGATTACCGGGTGCAGTACGTCGCCATGTTGGTTGATTTGTTGTATCATCTTCATAGGTAAATATAGCCGATTGAGCAGGTTTAGCAGTAGAAAAGGCAGCTAATACTAATCCCAAAACAACGACTAATGGCTGTTGGAAAGACGTGATTTTTAACATAAAGATTATTGAGAATAAGAGGCTAATGAATTAATGGGCGTTTTTTCTGCAATTTCCATGCTGCAAAACAAAACCCACCTATGAGAATAAAAGCGGAAAATGATGATTCTGGTACTTGAGTAATTACCAGTGAAAGATTGTCAGCAAAAGAATCGTTAACTCGACCCCTTGTATAAGCTGCATTGAGAACTACATTCATTTGACGTGTACTTATAGGTACATGACCAACTGTGGATTGAAAAAATAAACCTGTTTCGTTATTCCTTTGTGCTGGAGTCGGTGCAGAAATACTGGCTGTACCAAGAGATTGACTAGCCTGATCTAGAAAAGTAATATTTAGTGATGGGATATCCTGGTCGTTAGAATATCCACCCAACCAACCACTCAAATCATAGATGGCGTTACCTGCGTCAATAATTGAAGTCAAATTAGCTACATTGATTACTTGTGTAGCTCTAGATGAGGCTCTATTAGCACCACCAAAAAAGAGATTTTCACCCCTATTGATCGGGCCAGGAACATTAAGACCGGGAAGAGTAACGCTTACTAATTGATTAAAGCCATTGACAAAGTTAAAACCAGTAGCACCGTATTTGATAACACTAAAATCACCAGTCGTATTCCAACCGGGGATAGTAGGAATATCAGCACCCACTGCATTACCTATGGGATCTCCTGATCCTTGTTCTGCATCACCATTAACAATCAAATTCTGGCCTAGAGTGGCAGCATGAGCAGAGTAGGATAGTAAAAAACTAGAGGCTAGTCCTGCTACTACTGGAAGAAATATTTTGTTGAAGTTATGCAAGAACTTATACCTAGTAGCTAGATTTAAGGTTAAAGATTTAACAGATAATACTATACCAATTTTATTGGTATAAATCAATTTGTTATGTCAGGAGTTGTTAATAATTTGCTAATTTACAGGTATAAAAATGTTATAACAGATTTAGTATTATGTATTCCTTATGAGTCGAGAAGCTTTAATTGTTGGTATTAATATTTATGAGTGTGCCAAAGATTTGCAAGCGTCAGTGAAAGATGCAGAGGCGATCGCCTCCCACCTCCAACAAAGTGGTGATTTTCGGGTAAAAAGTTTCTACAACTGGATTAAGGAACGAGCACTGGCAAAACGTGGATCTTCCAAGCGAAATCCATCGGGGTTTGTGCCGCACTCTAGGGCTAGGTAGTAGGTGAGTAGTTGTAGCGGTATCAGGCAGGTAAGAGCGCAAAAGGGCTCTGGTACTTTGGGGACATTCACCCAACCTGCGGCGCTAGGATGTGCTGTTGTACCGTCGCTAACTACTATACAGGTTGCACCGATTTCTTTAACCAGTCCCGCTAGTTCGAGAACTCTGGTTTGTGCTGCACCAGTGGGGGCAATTAAAATAAACAGGTCTTCGGCTTCAGTGCATTGGAATGGTCCATGCAACATGGTTTCTATGGACATTCCTTCGGCTTGCAAGTAGGAAGTTTCTTTAATTTTCAAAGCGATTTCCTGGGCTGTGATAGCATTTGCACCACCACCCACCAACCAAATACGCCGATGTTTAATGTGTTCTTTGGCAAAATGTATGATTTCGTTCTCGGTTTGTAGTGCTGTGTGCAGTAGTTGCGGCAGTTCTTGGTGTAGAAAACTCGTTAATAACTGACTTGTGCCACTGCGATGAAAACCAATACATTCCGCTAAGGCAGATAAAACGGATATAGCACCAACATAACTGACGGTATGGGCTGATGATTTATCCTGTGCTACTGTGGGTAAGGTGATATCTGTTTCTAGAGTACCCCCACCTTCGCCAGTAATCAAGGCGGTGTAACAACCGATTTCGCAGGCATATTTGAGAGAGTCAACGGTATAAAGTTTATTGCCACGATGACTAATGCCGATGACACAATCTTTGGATGTGATGCGGGGGGGATAAAGGGCAAAATCAAAAGAGTGGACGGCTTGAGTAAATAAGTCTCCCCCATATAATCGCATTAAGTGTTCACCCACTTGGGCTGCATGATATGAGGTGCCAATACCAACTAAAAATAGGCTACCATCCCCTGAAGCTATTCTAGCAGCACATTCATCTATCAATCCTGCATTGCGTTTAGCCGCATCAGCAAAGGCTTGAGGTTGTGCCAAAATCGCCTCGTACATATAAAAGGGATGTTTTAATCTTGGTTCAGTAGACATAAGAATAAATGTTTAGTGTGATACTTGCGTCAGTCTTCAAATATTTTACTTTTAATGGTGATTCCTGAAAATACCTCACAAAGTTATCAGTTTTCATGTAGAAATTACGGTTGACAAATTAATATTTTTACCCCAAACAGCAATAATAAAATTTATCAGTCAATATTTAGGCATAATTAAAGGTAAAATATCCATGATAAAAACTTTTTACTAACTACCTTCATGAGTGCAACCAGTTCTGTAATACCCCATAAAACTATCGGTGTGGCTGTAATTTGGAATGACCAAAAGCAAATTTTAATAGACCGTCGTTTACAAAAAGGTGTAATGGGGGGTTTATGGGAATTTCCAGGGGGAAAACTTGAACCAAATGAGACGATTCAAGAATGTATTGAACGGGAAATTTTAGAAGAACTGGGCATTAAAATTGCTGTAGGTGAACATCTAATTACAATTGATCATACTTATTCCCATTTGCGGGTAACTTTAAAGGTTTATCATTGTCAACATTTATCAGGTATTCCCCAAGCTTTGGAATGCGAGGAAGTTCGCTGGGTAAGTTTGAATGATTTGGATCAGTTTCATTTTCCTGAAGCTAATGTGCAAATTATCGAGGCTTTGAAAAATTATCAAAATAACCTTACTGAATCTTAACTGGGGTCAATAATCCTCTTTTGTCAGAATCAGGATTTACAGGATTTTAGGATTTACATGATGAAGGTAAACTGAATATTTAAAATTGGGAACTATCAAAATTAATATCAATAAAAAATCCTGTTTATTCTGTAATCTTGAGCATCCTGGTTCTGACTTTTAAAGATTATCTAAATCAATTCCTTTAGCTTGGAGTTTTGCTAATAAATCTTGATATTTTTGACGTTCTTGCTCTAATTGCAAAAGTGCTGCTTCCTTTGCTAATCTTTCCTGTTCACGAATTTGATTTAATTCTAAAGTTGTGAGAAACTTTTTACCGTCGGGGTAATAAATTTCTAAAGTATCTGGTTTTAAGTCAAATTTAATTCCTAATCTGGGACTTTGCCAGGTTTCAATTTTTTCTATTGCCTCTAACCAATCATTACAACGTAAAAAGCCAGTTAATTCGTTTTTTTCTGGAGCATAAATGTAATATTCTTCTACTCCATATCTTTGGTAAAAAATCAGTTTTTTAGACATTTCTAAAGTAGTGTTACCAGGTGATAAAATTTCAAATACAACCTGCGGTGCGATATTATTTTCTTCCCATTGTTTATATGAACTTCTATCGCCTTTTGGTCTACCAAAAACTACCATTACATCAGGTGCTAAACGAGTTGTGACGCTCCCTTGCACGGGATACCAAAATAAATCACCAGCAATAAATACATCAGGGTTAGATGCAAATAAAATTTCTAAATTTTCTTTAATTTTCACTAGCCATTGATATTGTTTTGTATTTTCCGCCATCGGTTGTCCGTCACTGTCCGGGTAAATAATTTCTGTTGTGTTTTCTGGTGTGATTTGTTGTACCATAGCTATACCTCTATGTTTGGGTGCTAGTGGAATAAGGCAGGAGGCAGGAGGCAGGAGGCAGGAGGTAAGAAGGTTGATTTAACTGATGTTTGATAGGGTTGAGATGGATAGTTATTTTCGCCATGCTGCGCGAGGTTGCTAATCTCAGTTATAGTTATTGATTATAATACATAATTTGTAAAATTTTATATTCAATATGTCAATTATCAATTATGATTGAAGAGTAATATAGTGGATTTTTTAGTAAAAGCAGGAATTGGGGAATTTTTAGTTAAAGGTAACGTTCTATTAAACCTATTCATTAAAAGAACAGACTTTTTTTACAATTAAGATCAAGAGTTTAATAAAAGGTGTAAATAAACAAATGGCTAAAACAGTTGCAGATGTAATGACCCAAAATCCGATTGTGGTTGCACCGGAAACTGCCCTAAAGGAAGCAATCCAAACTTTGGCAGAAAAGCGGATCAGTGGTTTACCTGTAGTAAACAATGATGGGGATTTGGTGGGGATTCTCTCAGAAACAGATTTAATGTGGCAGGAAACAGGGGTTACTCCTCCGGCTTATATCATGTTTTTGGATAGTGTGATTTATTTAAAAAATCCTGCGGCTTACGATCGCGATCTACATAAGGCATTAGGTCAAACTGTAGGGGAAGTAATGAGCAAAAACCCTGTAACCATTACTCCTAATAAGCCTTTACCACAAGCGGCAAAATTAATGAGCGATCGCAACATTCACCGTCTCCCAGTCTTAGATCCCCAAGGTCAGGTTATCGGTATTTTAACTCGTGGTGATATTATTCGCTCTATGGCCTCGGAATGAGGAGGCAGGAGGCAGGAGGCAGGGGGGAAATTAAAAAGTCAAAAGTCAAAAGTCAAAAGTCAAAAATAATGACTACGACCTATTCCCTGTTCCCTGTTCCCTGTTCCCTGTTCCCTATTCCCAAATTAACAAATTTTTACAAATTAGGAAAATTAAATGAGTGGATCTGCTAATATAATAAGGGAGTCATTGAGCTCGGAAAATTTAGGCGATCGCCTGCGGGCAGTAAATCAAATCCGAGAACTAGAACCGGCTATTGGTTTTGAGTTAATCCAAATCGCTATAAATGACCAAAATTCCCGTGTCCGTTATTCGGCAATTAGTCAGATGGATACATTGGGAGGTCAAGATTTAGATTTAGCTTTGCAAATTTTGCGCGATCGCTTGTTGCACGACCCCGAAGCAGATGTACAAGCAGCAGCAGCCGACTGTTTAGGTGCGCTAAAATTACACACAGCTTTTGCAGATTTGCAGCAGGTTTACAATACAACATCCGAATGGTTAGTCAAATTTAGCATTATTGCCACCTTGGGAGAACTAGGTGATCCTCGTGGGTTTGAAATGCTCAAAGAGGCACTTGATTCTGATGTAGACTTAATTAAAACCGCCGCAATTAGTTCTTTAGGTGAATTAGGCAATCTCGAAGCAATTGCTCTCTTAAAACCTTATGCAACTGATCCAGATTGGCAAGTGCGTTATCGAGTTTTACAGGCTTTAACTCGGTTAGGTGGAACAGAAGCAAAAGCAATTTTAGAGATTTTAGCTAACGACGAAGTAGAAGCCATATCTACCGAAGCTCAAAAATCTTTACAGCTACTTTAAATTAAAAAAGAGACGTTATCTACAACGTCTCTACAAGGTTTTTAAAAACATCTATCAGTTAAAAATTAAGGAGTAATAGTAACTCGATTGGAGCGATAGATTCTATTATTTTGTCTGTCTTCCAAAGTGATATACACAGCAGATGGAGGAATGTTACCATCTTGCACAGCAAACCAAATAGAATCAAGATTTTCAGGTGTTCCTAAAGCACAGAAACCATAGATATACTGGTCGTTACTAGCATTATAAATGTTCACCCAAGTTCTAGAAGAGTTAGTATTCAATCCACAAGGGGGTAAATTAGGAGCAGCAGCAAATAAATCAGCAGGATACTCAATTTTATTTTCTACTTTAAGTTGATATCTCTTGAATGTTCCCGCAGAAGTTGTGTAATTTTCAGTTCCATTAGTAGCTAGTATTGGTAAAGGTAACTCACCCACACCTTCAGCTGTACCACCATAAACAATAGTTCGCAGTAAATCATTTTGAATGGAATTATTAGCTAGTGTTAGTCTAATGTCCTTGCTAATTTCCAACTGAATACCCTCACCAGTATTAGTCAGATTAACTATATTATCCTCGTCATTACCCATAATATCAGAATCACAGAAAGCTCCTGTGTCAGCAGATTGAGGATTATCTTCAACAAATGTTAGCGGAGAATTACTAATCAAACCTTTATATTGGTTGATATAATTTCTAACTAAATTTCTATTAGTTAGGTTTCTACCACCAATACAAATTGTATTAGTAGAACAACTAGAACCACAACCATGAATTGATACTGCTCTGGGATGAGTTGTTACTAATTGTAAAGCTGTAGGATCATTAAAATTTTCCGCAGTGATATGTAAAGTACAGAAGGTATCCCCAACTTTACAAATAGGATTATAAAGCGTTGCTAATTGTGCACAATCTGAGTTGATGACGTGTCCATTAAAATTATAATGATTCCAATTGTAGAAATTGTGCAAATCTTCGCTGATGTCACTTGTCTTAACCTCAATATTTCCACCATGAATAGATATAACAGTCACATCATTATTAGTATTGGTGGAAGTTGTATTCCAGTCTCCAACTCCTGGTAAACCATTGGTGCATTTCTGACCATTTATTGAAGTTGTAAGTGCAGGTTTACTGTTACAAATAGCTGGTGTGTTTCCTGTTCCTACAAAACAACCAAAAGTATCTGCTGTTGCTGTATTATTCGATGCCAAAAAACTCATGCAGAGTATAAAAATGACTGTTAGTAAGATAGATTGTAGTTTGTGAATGTATCTACTAATTAGCATTTTTCGAGAGAGAAAGTTAATTTTACTAGTCATTGCTATCTTCAATTGTGATTAAATACTGTTAAAAATTTGCCTAGTATTGAGGCATTGTTAATTTATTAATCTGAAATATCTCAGGGATTTATGCAGAACTCTGTAAACTTTAAATTATGTAACAAAAGTCCATAAAAAAGAAAATAACATTTTCATCTATCAATAGGTAGAATTTTTCAGCGTTGCTGGTTTTTGGGATGAAAATAATTTTGCACACATTCAAAACCTTTGTAGAGACGTTCCATGGAACGTCTCTACACTCAAAAACATCCCTTATGCAACACCGAGTTTTCCAATAATATCTATCTATAGGTATAGAGTATATATTTTATTTTTACTTAATAGATAGATTTTTATCATCCTAACTTAAATAATTCAATATACTTGTGGCCAAGTGGTGACGAGAAATACTATAAAAGCAATTATCGCTAATAATCCTTGAATCAAATTACCAACAACTGTACCAACAAAAATACCAATTCCAGCTTTAATGGCTATTTTTAAATCTCGACAATATAGATATTCACCAATTATTGCTCCTAATAATGGTCCCATTAAAATCCCGATTAATGGACCTAAAGGACCACCAATAGGGATGGTGGGTAATAATCCGAATAATCCTAAAATGATACCAACAAAAGCACCAATTTGTCCCCATTTACTAGCACCGGCTTGTTTTGCACCAATATATCCGGCTAAAAAATCTACCCCAATACTCAGCAGAAAAACAATCGTTGTCACAATGAGGGGAATTTGAATTGCGGTGATAGATTTTTGCACTATTCCCCACACAATTACACCAATTAAAATTAAACTACTTCCAGGTAAAGCCGGAACTACCGCACCGATAACTCCCACCATCATCAAAATAATTAGTAACCAATAAATGATTTGCATAGGTAGGAATTAAAAGTTAAGAATTAAAAAGTTTAGGTATGTTAATATCAGGTTTACAGCACTCGTGCTTCTAGCCATCAGCAAAAGAAATGCTAATTTAAGGTTATAAGTGTCCGCAGATTATACACTATAAATATGATATCCCAAACTTGACAAATTATCAATGGCTGTAGCTATTAATTTTCCGTAAAATTAGTGAGAAAAGTTCTTAATAAGTTTGAGGATGGGTACGAAATAATGGGGAAAAATTGTCAGGGAATGATGACAAGAGATAATTTGCCAAAATGGTGATTTAAAAATCTTATATTCGCACTTTGAAGCGGTTTAAGATTTTGCGGATATCTATATAGTAGTTGTCTCTGCACTTAGAGTCACAGCTAATTTATCCGCAATTCCAGAAATCCAGTTTTCATCTTGTTTGGTGTAGCTGCGGGGTGCGTTTGCTCCTAAAATCATTACACCTTTGTCACCTATGGGTTGACAAATTACTCCTTGTGTGTTTTCTGGTAAGTAATCAAATTCTATTTTCCCTGGATAAACCTTTAAAGCCACCAGATAAACAGGTTTTTTAGTTTCTAACACCCGGTTTAAAATTACCCCTGGTGTAACTTCTGCTTTGGGGCTAAGGATTCCCCGGCGTAATAAAACTTTACCTTGATAGTAAATGACTAGCGATCGCGTGACGGTATTAGTTAATAATAAATGTGATGCCCAAGCTAACTCGGTTTTGACGGTTTCGGGTAAATTCTCCGCCAAAACAAATCCCTCTTCACCTATTAACTCTACACTTTCAGGCGATCGCGGTTGGACTTGCTGCCAAATTAAACCAGTTAAAATTAAAATGGCACTTAAAATTACTCCTAATGCATCACTACGCGCTTGATAGTTGGTTAATTCTGGAGTTAGCAAGCGGTTAATTAGCAACAATACTGCACCTAAACCACCAACTACCAAGGGTAAGAGCCGTAAAACTCGATTAGGATCTGATTTAGTCATTGGTCAATAGGGAAAGGGAACAGGGAACAGGGAACAGGGAACAGGTAATAGGCAACAGGCAACAGGTCATAAGCAATAGGCAATAGGCAACTAAGAATTAATTCTTATTTTCCCCCCTGCTCCCTGCCCCCCTGCTCCCTGCCCCCCTGCTCCCTGCTCCCTGCCCCCTGCCTCCTGTCAATGTTCCAAAAAATCATTCTTCTCCGGGTTCTATAATCCTTTGAAACAGATAACCAGTACCACGAGCTGTCAATATTAATTCTGGGTTGCTAGGATCATCTTCTAGTTTTGCCCGTAAGCGCGAGATATGTACATCCACTACACGAGTATCTACATGACGCTCAGGAGTATAACCCCAAACTTCTTGTAAAATTTCCGAACGGGAGAAAGCTTCGCCAGAACGACTGACTAACAATTCTAACAAACTAAACTCCATTCCGGTGAGGCGGATACGTTCATCACCTTTGTAAACTTGGCGTTTGTTGGTATCAATTCTGATGTTAGCAACATGAATCACACCAGAACTGGGAATTCCTGAAGCGCCTGTTTTGTCTACCCGACGTAAAACTGAGCGAATACGTGCTTCTAGCTCTTTGGGGGAGAATGGCTTAACTACATAGTCATCTGCTCCCAATTCTAGCCCAGTTATGCGATCGGCTACATCGCCCAAGGCTGTTAACATAATAATTGGGACATCTGATTCTTTGCGTAGTTCTTGACAAACACCATAACCATCGAGTTTGGGCATCATCACATCTAAAACTACTAGGTCTGGGTCTGTTTTACGAAATGTTTCTAAAGCTTCTTCCCCATCTCCAGCAGTTACTACATCGTAGCCAATCATGGAAAGGCGAGTCTCTAAAATCCGGCGAATACTAGCTTCGTCGTCTACTACCAGAATTTTTTCTTTATGACTCTCCAAGTTTCTCAACGCTCCTTAACTAAAATTTTTCATGATTAATTTTTTAATACCATAATATTAAGATATCATTGCTTCAATTCTGGGGAAAAAGCTTTTGTCTTGAGAAAATATGGAAATTTTTTTCAGTCTAAAACTTAAGGAAAAATTAAGATTACTTAACTAAATTTAAGAATGGCCAAGCAAAAAACTATTTTCATTTGTCGCGAATGCGGGGCTGAGTCTAGCCAATGGTTCGGTAAGTGTCCTAATTGTGATACTTATGATTCCCTGGATGAACAAATTGCTATACCTTCATCTGTGGAGATTGCTGGTAGAGGGGGTGTCGGAAATTGGCATTCTGGTACTAGTGGTAATACTAAAGCACCGGGAAAACCTGCTAAACCCAGATTTGCACTGAAGTTTGATCAAATTAGCGATCGCCAAGTAACGCGCTGGGAATCTGGCTACGGGGAATTAGATCGGGTTTTGGGTGGTGGTGTAGTTCCTGGTTCAATGGTGTTAATAGGTGGTGATCCGGGTATTGGTAAATCTACTTTACTGTTGCAAGTTTCTAATGAGTTAGCTCAAAGATACCGCATTTTATATGTATCTGGGGAAGAATCAGGACAACAAGTAAAATTGAGAGCATCCCGTTTAGGAGTATCCAAATCTGCCAATACTGAAAACGAAGAAAATAATCCCACTGAAGCAGAATCAACATCAGAACCAGAAGCAGAAAACATCAAATCTGAAGAAGTCGGTGCAGATTTGTATATTTTACCTGAAACCGATTTAGAAGAAATTTTGCGAGAAATTGATTCACTTCGACCGAATGTAGCAGTAATTGATAGTATTCAAACCGTATTTTTCCCTGGTTTAACCTCCGCACCGGGTTCCGTCGCACAGGTAAGAGAATGTACAGCCGCATTAATGAAAGTGGCTAAACACGAAGACATTACCATGCTGATAGTTGGACACGTTACCAAAGAAGGGGCGATCGCCGGACCCAAAGTATTAGAACATTTAGTAGACACTGTATTATATTTTGAAGGCGATCGCTTTGCCTCCCACCGATTATTAAGAACTGTAAAAAACCGTTTCGGTGCTACCCATGAAATTGGTATCTTTGAAATGGTGTCTCATGGTTTGCGAGAAGTACCGAACCCCTCAGAATTATTTTTAGGCAACCGTGATGATCCTGCACCTGGTACTGCCATTGTGGTAGCCTGTGAAGGTACACGCCCCATCGTCGTTGAATTACAAGCTTTAGTCAGTCCCACCAGCTACCCTTCCCCCCGACGTTCCGGCACAGGGATAGATTATAACCGTTTAGTCCAAATTTTAGCAGTCTTGGAAAAACGGGTAGGCGTGCCCATGTCCAAATTAGATTCTTACGTCGCCTCAGCCGGGGGGTTAAACGTCGAAGAACCTGCGGTAGATTTGGGAATAGCTGTGGCCTTAGTGGCCAGTTTCCGCGATCGCGTCGTGGACCCAGGTACAGTATTAATAGGTGAAGTCGGTTTAGGTGGCCAAGTCCGTCCCGTCTCCCAAATGGAACTCAGGTTAAAAGAAGCCGCCAAACTCGGATTTAAACGCGCCATAGTACCCAAAGGCCAAAAATTCCCAGAATTAAACATAGAAATCATTCCCGTGTCCAAAGTTATTGACGCAATTATTACCGCCATCCCCCAACAAAACCTAACAGAAGAGGACTTAGAACCGGAAGAATAACCCGTCGCAATTTGTAGAGACGTTCCATGGAACGTCTCTACCCCATCCCAAAGAAAAATCAACCATGACAACCAACACCCAAGCATATCAAATCACTTGGGAGAAACTACCAGAAGATTACATCCTCCCAAACGAACCAGTAGACAGCATCCACCAACCCTATCTAGCAGCTGCACTCACCGAAAGCCTGCAACTCGCCGGAAAAGTTCCCCCAGATGCCCTGATATCCGTTAACTATGGCATCTGCGCCACTCTAAATAGCAAAATTGTCGTTAAAGCTCCCGACTGGGCTTATATCCCCAAAATTAACGTAGATATTCAAGAAGTCAACCGCAGTTATACCCCTCACCTCCAAGGAGAAATACCCGCCATAGTCATGGAATATCTTTCTGATACCAATGACGAAGAATATTCCACTAAACCTACTTACCCTCCCGGTAAATGGTTTTTCTATGAGCGTATTCTCAAAGTCCCTAATTACATCATCTTTAACATTGCTAGTGGTGACTTAGAATTTTATCGTTTAGACACCAAACAAAAGATATATATTTTACAAGAACCCGATGAAAATCAACGTCATTGGATACCAGAAATAAACCTTTATCTCGGTGTGTGGTTAGGAACAAGACTCAACAACACCAGAAAATGGTTAAGGTGGTGGGATGAACAAGGAAACCTGCTACTATGGGGTTCTGAATTGGTCGAACAAGAACGACAACGCGCTGAAAGACTAGCCGCACAACTACGCGCAGCAGGTATAGAACCGGAAAATTAACTTGAAATGTCTGAAAATTTGGGATAGCGATCGCTTAACATGGAGGGAGAAAGAGCGATCGTTTTTTATTGGTTTGTAAGATAAACTAATAAATGACTAATTTTGCCCAGAATCAGGATATAGTATTTTTTCCAATAAATCTGCTAACTCAAAAAGTTCTTCTGGACAATTTTCAGCTATCCATTGAGTAAGCTCAACCGAGTGTGTAGTTTTAGAAAACGATAATTTGTCTCTACAGAAATGTATAAATAAATCCTTCAACAATTTAGCACCATCAACCAGACGAAGCCAATCATTTTTAGAAAGTTCTTCAATCTTTGTACCCTTCGGTAAATATGATTTTTCTTGCATTTTTTCATTAAGCCAATTTTCAATATCTAATTTGTTTACAGGTTCACCATCATTTTGATAATGTTTGTTAATAACTGCTGCTATTGCTTTTGAATTAAGTAGATAATTTTCATATAAACGTCGAGGTAAAAATTTTAATTTGTTTCTGCTTCTTCTTTGTAAATCTTGCCGTTTTGTGTCTGGTCTAAGTTCAGAATCAAATATAAATCCAATAGCAGGAGGAAATAAGCTTGCTCCATCGCTTAATTTGTCATAGATATTAAATATAAGGTCAACTTGTTTTATATCAAAATCTCCAGGACTGCTAACTGGTAAAATATTTGTACCTCTTAATGACTTTTTGAGAATCTTACTTATTATAATAGGGAAACTCTTTTTTTCCGTTGGTCCTTCTACCCAAAGAATATTATCAGCACCAAAAACATCAGACAAACTAACCCCTAACTCATCTAAAAATGCTCTTTGTTCTGTGATTGAATCTGCATTCATTACAGATGCTTGAGTCTGGCAATTATCATATTTGAGCATTACAATCTTATCAGGATTAGCAACATTAATAATTGTTGGTGAATGAGTAGATATAAAATATTGATGTTGAGGAAATTCTTTCAATATTTCAATCAGTTTTTTAGCTGCTCCCGGATGTAAAAATGATTGAGGTTCATCAATAATAATTGTCTTAGGTTCTGTAGAGTTCATCACAACATATAAAATTGCTAATACTTGACCAATTCCCGTACCACAGGATGACAAATTAACAGCTAAATCTTGTCTTTCTTCTTTCGGATCTAAATTCCACACCATGATTTCGAGTCTATTATCAGGTCTAGGTTCAATACTAATTCTTTTGATTTGAGGAAAAATTACTGAAACATATTTATTAAAACGCTCAAATCTGGCAGAATTTCCTGATTGTAGATAATTTAAAACCTCAGCTAAATTCGATGCATTTGGATGTAAGGAACTGCTGTGGCCAAAAGAGCATATTCCAACATTTAAACGTTCTGCATAAAATCTGTAAATATTACTTCTAAATAAATTAAAAATTTTAACATAAAAAAGGGATAGAAGTTGATTCCAAGAAACTATTTCATGCGAGCTTTGCTGATATAGTTTTATAGGATCTGTAGCTGTTGGTTTAACATTAACAAAAATACATCTTTGATTTTTTATAGTTTCGTTTTGTACTGGAGAATACAAGTTAAAAGTAAATTGAGATGCAGGTGTATTTTCTATATCAATAATACCATTACATAAAATTGATAAATTAAGCTCTATCAAACCATTATGCATTAACAAATATTGAAATTGTTGAATTGTATCTCCTGAATCTGAATTAGATGCTAAAATTAGTATCGGTGATAACTTATCCATTAGTTCACGTAATTCATTTTTAGTAAGACTCAGATAAATTTTTGCTCTAGAATCTGGATCTTTCAAAACTGAGTTTTCAGTAGGAAGAGTTGCGATACTTTTATGAGGACAGTTGTTAAAATTAAGTGTAAGTGCTTCAAGTAAAGCTGTTTTGCCTGTATTATTTTGACCTACAATAATATTAATTCCTGGTGTAAACTCTAACAAACTAGAATCTAGAAAAGACTTATAGTTAAACAGTTGAAATTTTGAGAGGTACATAGTGTTAATGAAATTAAGATACTTGAGTGTTCTATAAAAGTTTACCAAGTCTAAGTAATA
Source organism: Nostocaceae cyanobacterium (assembly GCA_035299225.1). Lineage (GTDB taxonomy): Bacteria > Cyanobacteriota > Cyanobacteriia > Cyanobacteriales > Nostocaceae > DATGXB01. The sequence continues at coordinate 24,635 of DATGXB010000171.1, forward strand.
TTAGTTATAATTTTATACTAATTTAATATCTCTGGTCAGAGAATAATCAGCACAATACCGCTTACCAGCACTCATCCTTAATGCAATCTTCTGGTTGAGTAATGCTTTCTTAAAATTCTCACATCATAAAAACCAGCAATTATTTTTATATAAGTTAATTTTAGTTAATGAAGCATTAGGAGAATCAACAGAAATTAAATTATTGATATAATCATGATAAGATAAATACCATCAATTGTCCACTAGAATCATGACTAATGTTAAAGAAAAACTCCTAGCAGAAATTGAAACTGTACCCGAATCAATTCTAGAACAAATCCTCGATTATCTCGAATATCTGAAAGCTAGAAAAATTAAACCAGCAGATATTTCCGACAAAGACGAAGAACCAATATTGCGCGGTTCTAAAGCTAAAGATTTATTACAATTTGCTGGTACTTGGCAAGGTGATGATTTTGAAGAATGTCTTAAACTTGTTTATGAAACTCGTTCTGAAGCTGAATTTTAATGTATTTTCTTAAAAATACTTATGGATAATCTCTACAATTTACTGCAAAACATAAAGAAAAGACCAGCAATGTATTTAGGTAGAAATTCTATTTTTAGCCTACAATCATTTTTGGATGGATATTATTTTGCACGGCGGGAAATTGGTATTCCTTTAACAGAAAAAGAAAGCGAATTTCAAACTTTTTTACAATGGATACGAGAAAGATTTAATGTTGAAACTGGTCAGCTATGGTCAAGTATTATTTTGTTCCATTCTGCTGATGAAAAAAGTGCAGTAGATAGATTTTTCATTTTGTTTGATGAATTTATGAAACAGAAACAAAAGCCAGAAATAGAAACTTTAAGGTAAAATAAGATTGTTCATAATTTACTTTATCTTTTAGATGAGCCTTGATCAAAATGATGATATTAATCCAATTCAACAACCAGACCCTTATGAAAAAATATTGTTTGAAGGATATACAGATATAGAAATAGCAGAAATCAAAAATCTCATGGAAAAGTGGGATAAAGCAAGTTATCCTACTTTAGCAAATAGTATAATAGATCATGCTGATAGACATGGTTTCACAGGTAATTACTTAAAATATTTACGAAAAGCTGCAAATTTTAACGAAAAAGGTGCGCGAAAAAAACTTTTACCAAATGGTGCTGATAGATGGAATAAAGGAAATGAGTTTATTATAGAAAGAAACGGGAAAATAGTATCCTATGGAGAAAATTAAATTATGCCAAATCTAGAAGTAACCAATAAATCTCAAAATACCCAAATTGCTAAAGAACATATTGAGGAAGTTTTTAAGCAATTAGTACATGGTTATCAGCAAACAAAACCAGAAAGACATCAATTAGCATTGTGGGAAGAATCAAAAGAGTTTAGTATTTTGGGTGTTATAGAAATGTTCACTACTGATATTAGAGGCTATACTGCTCAAATTATAGCTGGTAATAATTTAGAAAATCAACAAGAGATAGTAAATAATTTAGAGAAATTAAAAATTTTTGATATTCCCTATTTTGCTGAGTGGTACTTTTCCCAAAAATCTGATTACCCTCTAATTAAAAACTACATTGAATCTTTGAATTATTTGCGTTTATTAATTATTGAATATCTGCCAACCTAATTACTGTTAAATCCCTAACCCAAAAAATTTGTAATTGTGAATTTTTATGTATATTCCTCAATGTGACCCACCGCTTCCCCCTTGGGAAACTTTACCGACAATGTATGATTTACCTAGTGAGAACCCGGAGGAACCAGGTTTGCCAGATGAATTTCATTTTTTACAACCTTTGCTTTTATATTTGACTTTTCAACCTATTGGTATAAATCCCGAATTGGTTTTTAGTGCTGCGGATATGAACCTTTATTATGATATTCAGCACACTTTATGGTATAAACGGCCTGACTGGTTTGGTGTGGTGGGTGTACCAAGATTGTATCAAGGTAGAGATTTACGTTTAAGTTATGTTTGTTGGCAAGAAGTTGTTAATCCTTTTGTAGTAATTGAATTATTATCTCCGGGAACAGAAAATGAAGATTTAGGACAAAAGGAAAGTAAAGCAAATCAGCCTCCTAATAAATGGGAAGTTTATGAAAGGATTTTGCGAGTTCCTTACTATATTGTCTTTAGCCGATACACCAATGAATTAAGGGCTTTTCATTTAAGTGGTGGACATTATGAACCCATGAATTTAATTGAGGGACGTTTACCAATGCCAGAAATAGGTTTAAGTTTGGGTTTATGGGAGGGGTGTTTTAGAAATATTGAAAGATTGTGGTTAAGATGGTTTACTTTGAATGGGGAATTAATTCCTGAACCTTCAGAAGAAGCAGATACAGCTAAAGAAAGGGCTATAATTGCAGAACAGGAAGCAGAAGCAGCGAAAAGGAAAGCTGAATTATTAGCGGCACGTTTGCGGGAGTTGGGGGTTAACCCTGATGAGTTGGGTTAATTTTGAGTATTCCCAGAATTAGAGGAGTTATTCACCCAGAGATAGAAATGCGATCGCTTCCCATTTGCCACAATACTAACAGTTCCCTGTAATTTTTAGTCGTAAATATGGCTTTTGGTATTGGTGATTTATTCTGGATTTTCCTGCTGTTTTCTTCCCTACAACCCGTTTGGCAGAAGCGTCAAATTGAATATCGGCGGTTTCGGTCTCTTCAGGAATTTCAGCAACAACGCAAAAGCCGTGTAATTTTGCTTATTCACCGCCAAGAGTCTATTAGTTTATTAGGTATTCCTATTTCTCGCTACATTACTATAGAAGACTCAGAACAAATTCTGCGGGTTATTCGCCTCACTCCCCCGGAAATTCCCATTGACCTGATTTTACATACCCCTGGTGGTTTAGTATTAGCTACTGAACAAATTGCTAGAGCTTTAATTCGTCACCCTTCTAAGGTAACGGTTTTTGTACCACACTATGCAATGAGTGGCGGAACAATGTTAGCTTTAGCTGCTGACGAAATTGTTATGGATGCTAATGCGGTTTTGGGGCCAGTTGATCCGCAGTTAGGAAATTTTCCCGCCGCTAGTATTCTTAAAGTGGTGGAAGATAAACCCATTGCGGAAATAGATGACCAAACTTTAATTATGGCGGACTTGGCACGAAAAGCCATTCAGCAAGTACAGGGCTTTGTTAAAACTTTGTTAAAAGATAATATTCCTAAACAAAAAGTTAAACCGGAAAATATAGAACTGATTATTGAGGCTTTAACTACCGGACGTGTCACCCATGACTACCCTGTAACTGTGGAAGAAGCGACAGAAATCGGTCTACCTGTAACAGTGGGACTGCCCCGACTAATTTATGATTTGATGGATTTATACCCGCAGCCACAGGGAGGCAGACCGACGGTACAGTATATTCCGATGCCTTATGATGACCGTCGGCCTCTTCTCCCTTCACCTAAAGGTAGACCATTAGAAGAAGCAAATCAGTGAATGAGTTATTAGTCATTAGTCATTAGGTAACAGGTAACAGGTAACAGTCATTAGTGAATTTATTGTTATTTCCCCCCTGCCCCTCTGCCCCTTTGCCCTTTATTTCTGGGGTGTTGGTGTCGCTGTGGGTGTGGGTGTGCTTGTTGGTGTTGCTGTGGGTGTTGGTGTTGTTCTGGGTGTTGTTCCTGGTGTAGTTGTTGGTGTAGCTGTGGGTGTTGGCGTGGGTTTTGCTTGAGAATCGCCAAAAACTGCTTTTTTCGCCTCTTCATCTAGTTTTTGGCGGAGTCTAAGGTCAGCAATACCGGTTTCAGGTAGTTGATTTTTTTTCTGATATTCTTTAATTAATGCTGTGGTGCGATCGCCATAAAATTGGTTACGCGGTAAAGGATTATTTGGTTTTAATACGGCGTTCAGATTACCTTGCAGAATTTGTACAATATTAGCTGCATGGTCTTGGGTTTTTGCATCTGCTTGTCCGGTCACAGGCAGCTTATAACCTCTTTGATATTCGCTAATAGCTTTTTTGGTTTCTTCATCAGTTAAAGGTGTATTGTTAACTTTGACGTTATAACCTAAACCCCGTAAAACAGAACGGAACTCCTGCGGTGTATAATCACGTTGACGGGCAGCAAAGGCTGTCTGTGAAAATACAACGCTGGTAGTTATTACACATATTGCAGCACTTGATCTCCAAAAATCACACCACATATAGTTACCACTCCTGGAAATAAAATTCGCGAAATCAAGAGGTTTACACTCTGATTTTTTTACAAAACTGGTTTAATTTTAGTAGTTTTTTTTCCCATAGGTACAAAAAATCTTGATTTAATTTTTTATGGTGTTAATCAGAATTCAGTAAACATTTTTACACCCTTTAATCATAAATGTGATATGTATAACGCTCTATATTCAAAATCTCAAATTCTCCTACTTCCTACCCAACATTAACAGATACCAGCAAAATTTTTTCTTTTATTCAAAGTAACTGATAATGAGTAAATTCAAATCTCCTAAACGTCGTAACCTCTGGTTTGAGAGGCTAATGGCAATTACCGCCACAATTAACTTGCTTTTGGTGCTGTTTGATTTGAGTTATATACCCTGGCGAGATTTTTACTTCCGGCGATTTCCTCAATTAACCGAAATTTATGACCCTATTAAAGGTATAGAACCCTATCGAGATACAGAAGTATATTTACAGAAAGTAGATGAATTAAAAATCCAAGTCAGCCGCACAGGTTTAACATCTCCCGCAGTGAAAGAACAATTAGATCAACTCAGCCGCTTGAGTAGAGAAATGATCAATACTAATCCCTTTGCAACAGCCAATAAAAGCGGAAATTTAGAAAAAATTAAAAACTTGATGCGGGAACGTGTAGGGGAAGATTCAGCCAAAAAGTCTTTTGATATTTTTTGGAGTCAAGATTATTTATTAAAAAAAGGTTGGGAAAAAGAAATTGGATTTTTTGATGACAAAGTTTACCCAATCGTTGCTGCTAATTATTATCGCCACATTGGTGAAAATAGCGAATTTCAAGATGATTTTTGGAAAATTGACTTACCTTTCATCCTTTTATTTGCCTTAGAATTAACAGGACGAGTTATTTATATTAAATCCAAAAATCAGAGTTTAAATTGGTTAGAAGCATTGCTATGGCGTTGGTATGACCTATTTTTACTATTACCTTTCTGGCAGTGGTTGCGAGTATTACCAGTATTAATTAGATTAGATCAAGCCCAATTAATTGATTTATATGTAGTTAGAAAACAAGTACATCAGGGAATAGTTGCCAATTTTGCCGAAGAAATTACAGAAATTGTAGTGGTACGGGTAATTAATCAAATTCAAACTTCTATTAAACGTGGAGATATTACACGCTGGCTAATGCAACCAGAAAACCTCCGCCCATACATAGATATTAACAATATCAATGAAATAGAAGCGATCGCCAATCTCCTAGTCCAAACCATTATTAATCAAGTTTTGCCCAAAACACAGCCAGAAATTATCGCCCTATTGCGTCATAATATTGACACAGCCTTTCAACAAGCACCATTTTATCGTAACTTGTCAGCTTTACCCGGACTCGGACAAGCACAAACCCAACTCAGTGAACAACTAGCCACCCAAATCACAACTAACCTCTACAGTGCCATAGTTAGCGCCCTCAATGATCCCATTGGCGCTAAACTAACCAGTCAGTTAATCGAGAAATTTACCACAGCCCTAACTACTGAACTTCAAGAAAAACACGTAACAACAGAAATTCAAAGTTTACTGGTAGATTTCTTAGAAGAAGTCAAAATCAATTACGTCCAACGTCTTTCACAAGAAGATGTTGACCAAATTATTGAACAAACTCGCCAGATGCGAAATCAAGCAACAATTGAGACAACTATAGAAAAACATACAGCCCTGCCAAAAATTCGAGAAATGTAGAGCAATTCCCACCTGAATATCTCACCAAGCCGAAAATTAACCTCACCCGACAAACTACTAATGACAATAGCTAATGACTAAATAAAAAAATGCGCTACACTCATGTTAGAAACGAATCAAACCGATTCGTTTCTAGACCTGTTCAACCACAAAAAACATTGATAAACTCGCTCATTTTGCCGATGGTGCTGGTGGTCAATGTTGACACGCACGAGTCCTGACCTAAAAGCCACCTCCGGCTGTAAAATGGGCCGATCTAGCGATTACGTGTAGCAAGCGCGGAATTTACGCCTGTAGACAAGAAAATGCCGGCATCCTTGAAAGAAGCAGGAAGCAAACTTCAAATTGCTTTATTTATTGAGATGTGAGCGACTTGTGTAAGTTTTGTATTGCACCCATCAATGGGCTTGGAAGAAACAGGAAGCAAACTTCAAAACGTTCTAGTTAGTGAACTAAGAACAGTTTGTACTAGTTTGTTTTGCACTTCTTGGAAGATATCCTTATCGCAGGAAGTGGGTAGTAGCCCACTTTTTTTATTGGATTTTCGCATGACTCATCCTCTAGTCCCACAAATTATCGAATTGGCGACACCAGTAGCAACAGAACTGGGTTTAGAACTCGTTGGCGCTGTTTTTCACACCAACCAAAGTCCGCCAGTCTTACGGATAGATATCCGCAACCCACAACAAGACACTGGGCTGGATGATTGTGAGCGAATGAGCCGTGCTTTAGAAGCCACTTTAGATGCGGCTGAGATCATTCCAGATGCCTATATATTGGAAATCTCCAGTCCTGGTATTTCCCGGCAATTAGAAACAGACAGGGAATTTATTTCTTTTAAAGGGTTTCCTGTCGTTGTCTTCACCTCTCCAGCCTACCAAGGACAACCACAATGGAGTGGCCAACTAATTCGCCGGGATGAAACAGCAGTTTACCTCAATCAAAAAGGTCGTGTAGTGGAAATACCACGCGCTCTTATTACTAGGGTGCAAATTGAAGAACGTGGTTGAGGGGGCAGAAGGGCAGGGGGCAGGGGGCAGGGAGAAAAAGAGGATTTTAGATTTTCCATTCTTGGATTCATGATTTCCTCATCCTTGAGAACATTTCACAAAAACCAAACTAAAAACCTGATACCAATAATTGGTTTTTAATTCTTCCCCCTTGCCCCCTGCCCCCTGCACCCCTGCCTCTTCCCCGCACTCCGCACTCCTTGAATTTGACAACCTAATAAGACATCAGGAGATTTATTAATATGTCAATGGTTAGTTTACCTGGATTAAAAGATTTAATTGAAAGTATAAGTCGGGAGAGAAATTTACCTCGTCTAGCAGTACAATCAGCCATTAGAGAAGCACTACTCAAAGGATACGAACGTTATCGTCGGGCTCAAAATCTAGAACGTAAACAATTTGATGAAGATTATTTTGATAACTTTGAAGTAGAACTAGATATAGAAGGCGAAGGATTTCGGGTTTTATCAACTAAAACTATCGTTGAACAGGTTAGCAATTCCGATCATCAAATTTCCTTGGAAGAAGTACAGCAAGTAGCTCCAGAAGCGCAAGCTGGCGATTCTGTAGTTTTGGATGTCACCCCAGATCAAGGCGAATTTGGGCGCATGGCAGCCATGCAAACTAAACAAGTATTGGCGCAAAAACTGCGGGATCAACAGCGCCAGATGGTACAAGAAGAGTTCCAAGACCTAGAAGGAACAGTTTTACAAGCCAGAGTATTAAGATTTGAACGTCAATCGGTAATCTTAGCCGTTAGCAGTGGTTTTGGTCAGCCAGAAGTAGAAGCAGAATTACCAAAACGGGAACAGTTACCAAATGATAACTACCGGGCTAATGCTACTTTTAAGGTATACCTGAAAAAAGTTTCCCAAGGGCAACAAAGAGGCCCACAACTGCTAGTATCTCGCGCCGATGCGGGTTTAGTAGTGTATTTGTTTGCCAACGAAGTACCAGAAATAGAAGATGAAGTAGTGAGAATAGTGGCCGTAGCTAGAGAAGCTAACCCACCATCTCGTTACGTTGGACCCCGAACAAAAATCGCCGTAGATACCCTAGATCGAGATGTTGATCCAGTTGGTGCTTGTATTGGCGCAAGAGGATCTAGAATTCAAGTTGTAGTAAATGAGTTGCGGGGTGAGAAAATAGACGTAATTCGCTGGTCGCCAGATCCAGCAACTTACATTGCTCATGCTTTAAGTCCAGCACGAGTAGATGAAGTGCGCTTAATGGATCCAGAAACTCGGCAAACCCACGTCCTAGTAGCAGAAGACCAACTGAGTTTAGCCATTGGCAAAGAAGGACAAAACGTTCGACTAGCCGCCCGCTTGACTGGTTGGAAAATAGATATTAAAGATAAAGCTAAATATGACTATGCAGCCGAAGACACCAAATTTGCTGCGGTCAGAGCCAAATATCAACCGGAGGATGATGATAATGATATGGATGAACTAGAGAATACAAATCAAGAAGAATTAGAATTAGAGGAAGACACTTTCGACACTGACGAGGACGAATAATTGCTAATGGCTGTTTGGCCTTGTCTTAGAGAGGAAAATTAGTCATAGTTCACGCTTATTTACCTTGATAGATAGCCAACCCAAAAAAGCCAACCAAAGATGAAACCCAATTATCGGCGGTGTATTAGCTGCCGCCAAGTCAGTCCAAAAGAAGAGTTTTGGCGGATTGTCCGCGTCTTTCCATCTGGGAAGGTACAATTAGATCAGGGCATGGGCCGTTCTGCCTATATTTGTCCTAAAATGAGTTGTCTACAAACAGCTCAGAAAAAAAATCGACTAGGGCGATCGCTACGGGCAACAGTGCCAGAAACACTGTATCAAGCCTTGTGGCAACGTCTACCCCAAACAAATAAACCAAAACAAATTGAACTGGAATAACTACATGGCGGTAATCCACAGAGGAATAGTGTTATTAGCTCAACCAATTGTGCTCCAACATATCCTTTAGTATCGCTAAAATTAGTGCCAAAATAGTAAATGGGTGTAGAAGGCACACGGCTCTCAAATTAATCATAATTGTAGAGGGACGAAACAATACTCCCAACAAGATTTAACCGATTGTGTTGTGGAAGATTCAGAATCAGCAAAAAAAACACCTACTAAATGGCAACCTGGTAGCGCAAAAGCGCAGTTCGGCGTCAAGGAGTCCTATAAAAATTTCTTATTTAAAAAATTTTTATGGGTATCTGTTAACCACCCTCACAGGTGGAGATGCCAGCATTAAACCGAAACATCTCTCTTTCCTAACATTGGAGGCACCGGCAAACACAGCAAGGGCAACCTAAAAAACAGTGATCAAAGGATGGAGATGTCACAAACCAGGCAACCATCCGTATAAAACTGTAAATTAAAGGGGAAAGAGTGGATGAACAACGGCAAAGTTAGAATCTACGAATTATCAAAGGAATTGAATTTGGATAACAAAGAGCTATTAGCAATTTGCGACCAGCTCAATATTGCGGTCAAAAGCCATAGCAGCACGATTTCCGAATCCGAGGCGGAATGCATCCGCCTAGCAGCAGAAAAACACGCTGCCACTCATGCCACATCTAGAAAGGAACAAGGTACAAACAGCCATAAACCAAATTCACACCAATCTGGCTCCCGAAACCGACCTGCTGCACCACATAAACAACAAATTTTGGAAATTCGCAAACCCAAAATATTGAAAAACTCTACCTATAACGCCTCAGAGGCGTCAGCTGCTACCAATACCCAAGTTGCTTCGACTGAAGTCAATCCTCTATCACCTCCACGGCCCTTCGCTACACCACAAGTCTCACCCATGAAGCCGACGGCACCAATTAAACCTTCTACACCCCGGAATCAAGAGACCCCCCAAAAAGCTCAACTGATAGAACCGGATAAAACAACCACACCTGCTCCGGTTCCAGAAAAAATCACTGGGGAAAAACCAGCCAAACCAGAGAAATCCCATTCATCCAGACCAAAACCCGAAAAACCACAAAAACCCCAATTAGTAGCTCCACCATCTAGACCAGTGGAGGAAAAAACGTCTGCATCTGATCAGTCGCAATCCACAATCAAGCCGATCCTGAAAAAAGATCGCGAAAAACAAAAACCAAATAAACCGACAAATGATCAGGCTCCTGCTGCTGGGTCACAAAAACAAGGGCGAACATCTCCAGCCGGAAAACCAGAACATCGGAGCAATAAACAAGCACCTGCTCCAGCTGGGGAAGTACCTAAACCCAACAGACCATCACGTCCAGTAGAAACCGTTGCTCAAATCGCACCACCCACACCACCCAGACCAAGTGGATTAGCGAAAAGAGACAAAGAAAAAGAACCATTGGCGACTGAAACAGCAGTCGCAATAGATCCCAAACTCGACCTGAAACGCCCAACCCCACCCCGGTCTAAGAGTGGGAAGAAATGGCAGGAAGAGGAAATCATTGACGAAATTAAAGAAAAGTCAAAAGTTGGGACTAAAACCAAACGGAATAAACCCATCCTTGATGACGACTTTGAGGATGAGGATTTACTAGACGAAGAACTAGACCTAATCCCGGCTACCGTACAGGTAAGCTTGTCTATTGCTCGTCCTCCTAAACCCAAAGCTAGTAAACCAACTCAACAACCGACTGTAGCTACTGCTGCTCCCACTGCCAAACCCAAAAAAGGCCAGCCACGCAGTGAGCAAAACCGTCGTCAAGAGGTGGAAGTCAAGCAGGATCGCCCAGAAAAATTGGTGATCACTGGGCCAATGACAGTACAAGAACTGGCTGATGCTTTAGTTGTAGCTGATACAGAAATCGTCAAAATCCTGTTTATTAAAGGTATGGCGGTTAGTATTACTCAAAATCTGGATATTCCTACCATTACCATCATCGGTCAGGAACTAGGGGTAGAAATCGAAACTGCCGAACCAGAAGCAGAAGCTCGGAAAGTTACAGAAATGCTCGATTTGGAAGACATGGAAAACCTCCATCGTCGTCCACCTGTGGTAACAATTATGGGTCACGTAGACCACGGGAAAACCACTCTCCTCGACTCGATCCGCAAAACCAAAGTGGCAGCAGGAGAAGCAGGGGGCATTACGCAACACATTGGCGCTTACCATGTGGATGTGGAGCATGAGGGTAAAAATCAGCAAATTGTCTTCCTCGATACCCCCGGTCACGAAGCCTTTACCGCGATGCGGGCTAGGGGTGCAAGAGTCACTGATATTGCTGTATTAGTAGTAGCGGCAGATGATGGTGTCCGACCACAAACCGTTGAAGCTATTAGCCATGCTCAAGCTGCTAACGTGCCAATAGTAGTGGCAATCAACAAGATTGATAAAGAAGGGGCACAGCCAGATCGGGTGAAACAAGAATTAACCCAATACGGCCTCACACCAGAAGAATGGGGCGGTGAAACAATTATGGTTCCCGTCAGTGCCATTAGAGGTGAAAATCTAGATACCCTGTTAGAAATGATCCTGTTGGTGGCGGAAGTGGGAGAACTTTCTGCTAATCCTGACCGTCCGGCTAGGGGAACTGTGATTGAAGCTCACCTAGATAAAGCTAAGGGCGCAGTTGCTACCCTGTTGATCCAAAACGGAACTTTACGGGTAGGCGATATGTTAGTGGCGGGATCAGCCTTTGGTAAAGTCCGAGCTATGGTAGACGATCGCTTCCAAAGAGTAGAAGTAGCAGCACCATCCTTTGCAGTTGAGGTACTAGGTTTAAGCGATGTGCCGGCAGCTGGGGACGAATTCCAGGTATACCCCAACGAAAAAGAAGCCAGATCGATCGCCGCAGACCGAGCCGACAAACAGCGTCAATCCCGACTATTACAGGGACGTGTCACCCTCACCACCTTGTCAGCACAAGCTCAAGAAGGCGAGTTAAAAGAACTCAACTTGATCTTAAAGGCCGACGTACAAGGTTCTGTAGAAGCCATCATCAACTCTCTGAAGCAAATTCCTCAAAACGAAGTGCAAATCAGAATGTTGTTGGCCTCCGCAGGTGAGATCACCGAAACTGATATTGATCTAGCTGCGGCTAGTAACGCCGTAATCATTGGCTTTAATACCACCTATGCCAGTGGTGCTAGACACGCCGCCGATGAAGCAGGGGTAGATGTGCGGGAATACAACATCATCTACAAACTCCTAGAAGACATCCAAGGCGCACTAGAAGGGTTATTAGAACCTGAATTAGTAGAAGAACCCTTGGGACAAACCGAAGTCCGGGCTGTCTTCCCAGTTGGCAAGGGAGCAGTAGCAGGTTGTTATGTCCAGTCAGGCAAACTGATACGTAACTGTAAAGTTCGTGTTCGTCGTCACAATAAAGTTATCTATGAAGGTGTGCTGGATTCCCTCAAACGGATGAAAGAAGATGCCCGCGAAGTCAACGCCGGTTATGAATGCGGTGTTGGTATAGATAAATTCCATGATTGGGTGGAAAGCGACATCATCGAAGCCTATCAAATGGTGACTAAACGCCGTACTCTGGCTATGGCTAACAAATAGGATGAATAGCCAGAACTAAGTCCTGAGTCACAAAGAGGAGTATTGAATTAAATTATTGTGTCTAGTTCAATACTCAAACTCAGGACTCATCAAAAACTCCCCAAAAACCTTGTGTTTTGATCCCAGGTAAAAAGCAAAAACTTGAATTAATAGCTCAGATTATCTGGTTACAGGGTTTTTACCAAAAAATTGGGTTTAAAGCCCCGTCCTTTGAGGACGGCTTTTTGGTAGAATAGTGGAAACAGGTAGGGCATTGTCTGTTGGGCGAGATAGTGTAAGACGGTATGAAACTGCAACTGTTGTTTGAACCCAGAATCTCCGCACTTTTAGGGCGGGGAGTATGTCAACCAAAATAATTAAACTGCTCTCTTCCAGAATCTCCATCTATGGGAGAACGTAAAATATTAAAACTGTTGTTATTAAACGACATAATATTTGATGTTTTAAACTTAAACTCTCACCCTTGGCTTATGCTTAAAAGGTGAAATTGTTATGATATTTTGCTATCTTAAAAATAGTTCTCTAGTTCAGAACTAGTGCAGCATGGCGGAAATAATCATCCAGTTGAAAAACCTGAAAATTACTATTTAATCAACCTTCTTCCCTCCTGCCTTCTGCCCCGTTCGACTTCGCTCACGGAACGCCTGCCCCCTGCCTCCTTGTACTAGTGCGTTAGATTTGAGCTTTGGCTACCAAATACTTGCTTTTGTCAATTCCACTGAATTGATCATGCGTTTTAGTGACCAATGACACAGATTTAAAACTAAATCACCGTTAAATTAACAAGAGTGAAAGAATATTTCACATTTTTAGGGGTAGAGATGTAAAACATCATACTCTCTGTAAATCTGGAAGTGAAAGACAAGGAATGAGGAATTATGGCTCAATTTCCAACTTCTAGCGATCGCCCTACTTCTCATAATGCCCAAATCTGGCATGATCTCAAATACGCGATCTCCGCTAGTTCCGGTTTTCAACGCTGGCAGTTAGAATGTAATGCACAGTTACAAGGCTTACGCTTAGAACAACAAGTACAAAGATATTTAAGAGAAACCTTAGAAACCTTAGCTTATTAAACAAATACTCACATCCACAGATCATACCGTTTCACTTTAAGGTTGATATTAATAGGCAGCAGGGGAGCAGGGAGGAAAGAATTAAAAAACAATCATTTGTATCAAAGTTTTCGTGAAATGGTATCACATTTGCAGGTTAACAACACTAGTGCAGCATGGCGAAAATAACTATCCATTTGAACTTTATTAAACATCAGTTAAATCAACCTTCTTACCTCCTGCCTCCTGTCTTCTTGCACTAGCCAAAATACTAATCATTTCTCACCTAAAAATTAAAACTTTTGTAGAGACGCTCAATGTAGCGTCTTTATATTTTATAGAGTTTATAAAAGAAATTATACAGCACATTTCAGGTAAATGAAGTACCAAAGTTAATAATAAAACCTTATGCTAAATGAGTTTCAACCTTCCTGCGATGCACGGAACTTATCAAAATGTTCCCTGTTCCCTCTCTTCATATAGGAATTTAATTTTGCAAAACTACTTAGCCATTGGAATAAGCGATGTTGAAAGTTATTAGATTTTTTTAACTTATTTTCAATTAGCTTGAGCAAAGTTAACAAATATTTAGAAACTTATTTTTTCTTACTCCGTCTTGATGAACTCGGTTTAGCAGCAAATCTTCTGAATTTGAAATCAAGCCAGCAAAAACGGCAATCTGTGGTTTTTTAAATTTTTAATGGCTAAATCTGCTTATGTTTTCCGGCTAGATTCTGCTACCTTATACTGTGTTAAAACTACTGTAATTAAATAGATAGCAAATACTAAAAATGAAAAATCAGAATTTTCACATCTCTAAGTTAACCTTGAGAACTGGTTTAGCAGCTTTATTAGTTGTAGGTGGTAGTTCTACCTTATTAGCTCATCAAGCTACTGCTAACACAAAATCAATCTTAACAGCCCAAGCTAATGCTACAGTAATTTACGTTAACCCAGTTCAAGGTAGAGATACAGCCGGAGCGGGATCAGAAAATGCACCTTACAAAACTATTACTTTCGCTATATCTCAAGCTCAACCTGGTACAGTCATTCAGTTAGTACCTGGGAGTTATACCAAAGATACAGGGGAAAAATTCCCTCTTTTGCTTAAACCCAATGTGACACTGAAAGGTAATGAGTCTAATAAGGGTCAAGGAACAATTATTATTGGTGGTGGTTTCTATACTAGTCGTACCTTTGCTAGACAAGATATTACCATTCTCGCCAATGACAACACTACTATTGCAGGTCTGACAGTTACTAACCCTAATCAACGGGGTACAGGTCTTTGGGTAGAATCAAGTAATCCCAGTATCAAAAACAATACTTTTACTAATAGTGTTAGAGATGGTGTTTTTGTGACGGGTACGGGAAATCCTGCTATTGAGAATAACGTCTTTATCCGTAATACGGGGAATGGGGTTTCTATTGCCAGAGCTGCTCAAGGAATAGTTCGCAATAACTTATTTCAAAATACTGGTTTCGGTTTAGCTATTGGTGGTACTTCTACACCTTTGGTAGAAAATAACCGAATTGAGCAAAATGTGGACGGGATTTTTATCTCGGAATCTGCTCAACCTGTATTACGTAACAATATCATTGAGAATAATAAACGGGACGGAATTGTCGTTACTGTCAATGGTAAGCCAAACCTGGGTACAAATGAGAATCTTGGTGGTAATCGGATTCGTAGTAATACCCGTTATGACTTGAATAATGCTACCAAAACCCAAAGAATTGCGGCTGTAGGTAATGATATTGACCAAAAACGGATTTTTGGGGCTGTAGATTTTGTAGCGGCTGAGGTTAAACCACCCACAGGCACACCAGGTCAAGGTGGTTTTAATGATGTTTCCACAGGTTACTGGGCTAAGGGTTACATTGAAGCTTTGGCTGCTCAAAATATTATTGCTGGGTTTCCTGATGGAACTTTTAGACCTAATGAACCGGTAACTCGTGCTCAATTTGCAACGATTGTTACTAAGGCTTTTGCTCCTAGTGCTAAACGTGGAACTATTACCTTTAGAGATGTACAAAGCAGTTTTTGGGCTTTTACAGCTATTCGGTCAGCATACCAAGGTCAATTTGTTTCTGGCTATCCTGATGGGACTTTTAAACCTCAACAGCAAATTCCCAGAGTTCAAGCTTTGGTGGCTTTAGCTAATGGTTTGGGTTTGTCTACTAATGATCAAAGTATTTTAGGAATTTTCACGGATGCGGCACAAATTCCTAGTTATGCTTTGGGACCTGTGGCTGCTGCTACTGCACAGCGATTAGTGGTGAATTATCCTACAGCACAACAACTAGATCCTAATCGTGAAGCTACTAGAGCCGAAATTGCGGCTTTTGTTTATCAAGCCCTGGTAAATGCTGGACGTGCTCCGGCGATCGCATCTCCCTATGTGGTGAATGCCAAATAACTGGGGAGTGCGGGAGAAGTCATTGGTCATTAGTCATTAGGGAACAGGGAACAGGGAACAGGGAACAGGTAATAGAAAATTAATTCTTTTTTCTTTCCCCTCTGCCCCCCTGCCCCCCCGTTCAGCGTTCGGCTTTACTGTTCCTGCCAGTAGACCTCTACCCCTCTACCTCTTTCTTACCCCCTGCTCCCTGCCCCTCTGCTCCCTGCCCCCTTGCCTCTTTTCTGCTCCCAGCGCCACAGAAAGACCATTAAACCTACTATTCCCAGTTGCAGAGCAAAGCTAGGTAAGCTATTTTCTAGATCCCTGCCGGCTAAAATGCGGAAGAAAAAGACAAATACACCGATAGCACCAGAAGCACCAATGCCAAAATAGATAAACTGGCGTAAACCCCGATAAGGAGCTTCGGCTTCGGCTTTCAGTCGAGCGTATTGTTCAGGTGTAAATTGATTTCCAGATTTTAAATGAGATTTTGGATCGATCATCAGTAAATCATGCTATAATGTTTTTTCGTGTAGGCCGATGTAGCTCAGTGGTAGAGCAGCTGATTCGTAATCAGCAGGCCACGGGTTCAAGTCCCGTTATCGGCTTTTGGTGAATTTATCTTGAAGAATCAAAGTATTGATGGGTGGATTGAAAAGGCCACCCTAAATTATGCTAATTCAAAGTTTACGGTTTAGGTTTTGGTTCTGGACTATTCCCCATGATGATTTTCAGGGTTTTCGGGGGGATGTTGCTAGTAAACCAATTCCGCATATTTGTAATATTGATTTCATTACCTTGTGTGCCAGATGTGGGGATTTTGTCTAGATAAAATTCTCCTTCCATGAGGTATATTGCTTGTTCTGTTTGTTGAATCCAGATGTTAATTGCTGATACTTTGTTGAGCAGGTCTTGGGCTTCAGGGATGAGATTTTTAATTTTACTGATATAATTGCGATCGCCTGAATAAATCGGAGCGATAAAGCTAATAAACTCCTCTGGGGTATTGGTGCGTGATTCCCAACCCTTGTAAGGACTTCTACCTAAAAACCGCCAATAGCCTGTAATATAAGCCTCTAAGCTGGCAAATTTACAATAAGCATCAGTTCCATCACTAGCTTGATACATGACTTTGGTAGCAAAACCTGTCATTTCATTCCGCCATTTCAAACCACCAAAGTTAAAATGTTCTACTGCTAGTCTACTTGTACCCCGACCACTTTCTAACATCCACTGTGCTAAGGTGACGGCTTTTAAACTCGGATATTGAATATCTGTTTGAGCGTAAATTTGGGCTAATTCTTCAATCAGAGACATGATAAAGTCTGATGTTTAATTATGAAAATATTTACATAAGTAATAACACGGTAGCATCAAATTGACTAGGATTCAAAATTCGTTTCACAAAATGTTGTGAGCAATTTGATACAATTGGTTATAGCTCCTAAATGGGCAATTTCATAACCGTGGGTGTTTTGGGTGGGAAATGCTAAACAAGCAGCACGGGGAACATGACCGAATTTCATGGCGATAGAAGCATCACTACCAAAACCGCTAATAGTAGCTAATTGCAGGGGAATTTGTGATTTTTGGGCAATTTGGCGAATTTGACTATTTAAACCCTCATCATACAGTCCATAGCCGTCTTGAACCAATAAAACAGGCTTTTCTCCGTCCTCAATTGGGTATTCACTTGATAGGGGACAAATTTCTAAAGCAATCAAAGCATCTAAATGTTGTTTTTGGGTAAAATGTAAAGCCCCAATTGCTCCCACTTCTTCCTTAGCAGAAGCCACTAAATAAATATCTACAGGTGGATTTTTGATATTTTCGGCTAAAGCCAACAAAATCGCTACAGATGCTTTATTATCTAAGGTATAACTGGCAATATGGTCTTTTAATCTGATTGGTTTTTTCCGATGTTTGCCAATTACCATTCTTGTACCTGGACGCACTCCAGCAGTTTCTAATTCTGCGGTAGTTAATTTAGTTTCAATCCAGGCATTTTCCCATTTTACAGATGTATCTTCTTGCTGGGTTTTTTGGGGTGATTCGTGGGAGACATGACGAGAACCAAAGCTGAGAATACCGCTTACAGTTTGAACATCCCCAAGTAAATCAACTACACCTTCACCATAAACCCAAGGAAAAGCACCGCCTAATTTACGAACTTCTACTTTACCATTTTCGCCAATAGATTTGACAATAGCCCCGATTTCATCCTTATGGGCAGTGATAGCCAGGGGATGTTCTGCACTTTGACCGGGAATTTTTGCGATAATGTTGTCAGCGCGATCGCACCAAACTTCCACACCCAACGCCGCAAATTTCTTTAACAAAAATTGATTTATTTCCCCTTCTACACCACTGGGGGAATGATGTAATACTAATTCTTCAATAATCTTAAATAACTTCTGAAAATTCCACATTAAGGTTATATTTTCTCAGTATAAATTACATTTACATAAATTTGGGGCAAAATGCAAGTTACCACTAGGGAAAAACCAAACGCACCTCAACCACCAGCCTTTAATTCTCTAACAGAAGCCAGATTACATCGTCAACAACGTTTAGCCGCCGCTTTTCGCCTGTTTTCTCGGTTTGGGTTTGATGAAGGTGTTGCTGGCCATATTACCGCCCGTGACCCAGAAAACCCTAATCATTTTTGGGTTAATCCTTTTGGAATGCACTTTGGGTTAATTAAAGTTAGTGATTTAATTTTAGTTAATCATCAAGGAGAAGTGATTTTTGGTAATTACTGCGTCAATCGAGCTGCTTTCGCTATTCATTCCCAAATTCATGCTGCCCGGCCTGATGTAATAGCTGCTGCTCATGCTCATTCATTATATGGCAAAACTTGGTCTAGCCTTGGTCGTCTTCTTGATCCCCTCACTCAAGATGCTTGTTCTTTTTACCAGGATCATAGCATTTTTGAGGATTATACTGGTGTAGTTCTTGATCCCCAAGAAGGTCAACGCATTGCCCAAACTTTAGGACAGAATAAAGCTATTATTCTCCAAAATCATGGCTTATTAACAGTTGGGCAAACAGTTGATGAGGCTGCTTGGTGGTTTATTGCGATGGAGCGTTGTTGTCAAGCTCAATTATTAGCAGAAGCGGCTGGTAAACCCAAATTAATCGCCCCAGAAGTTGCAAGTGTCGCTCATAGCCAAGTAGGTTCGTCGCAAATGGGTTGGTTTAGTTTTCAGCCTTTATATGACATGATTATTCATCAAGAACCGGATTTATTAGATTGAACAAAACCAGTGCAGCTTGGCGAAAATAACTATCCAATGAAATAAGGCTCAAACGCTAGTCAAATCAACCTTCTTACCTCCTGCCTCCTGCCTCCTGCCTCCTGCCTTCTTGCACTAGGGTAAGGTTTTACTGATTTTAATCCAGCTTTACCCTTTTTTTTCCGTTATAACCAACACAGTTAGAATATAAGATGACCCAGGCTCTATCAGATTCAGGGATGGCTATTCGTAGGGAACAGGTAATTTATTCCGCTACATCTGAATGATATCATCTCAGAAAAAATACTGCTTTGATTGGGAGCGAATGCTATTCCTAGTATATTTACTTAATTTGAGCATCAGGTAATTTGAGTATAGGTTAGTTTGCAGAGATTACTTGCTATTGATTACCTCTATAACCTATTTATCCAATACTTGATTGACCAATAACTATCAAAATGTTGTTAATTAGAAAGCAAAGATATGTAAAATAAGTTACAATATTGGTTGCAGGTTTAGCTTGTCTTAAGAAGCGATCGCTCATAAATTATCCTATACTCTCATACTGTAGTCCGGTTTTTGATCAAGATATTTCAATCATTTGTTTAGTCAAATAGATTGTATAACCACAGATTTTCATTGTGTCTATTTATCTTCAAATTCTCCCGGAATAGAGTAATATTTAATACAAGGCGTTTTTAGAACTTTTTGCCACGTCTTCCTATCTATTACGTAAGATACTGATGGCTAAATTAAATTGATTCAGTTAATTGAAATTTAGCTACCAGAGATACATTTTTCAGATTCTATCCCATCCGATCATCTCATTTTCTGTGGAATGCAATTCATGTCAGTCATAAGCCCATTTTCAGTGTCCAAACAACCTCCCCTAATTTTGGTGGCTGATGATGACAAGACCATCCGATTACTGTTACGTGCAGTTATGGAACAAGAAGGCTATCAAGTGGTCGAGGTCACAAACGGTAAAGATTGTATAGAAGCCTACATGAATATCAAACCTGATATTGTTTTGCTAGATGCTGTAATGCCTGTAATGGATGGCTTTAGTTGTTGTAAACAATTACTACAAATTGCCAAGAATAACTTAATATCAGCTCTAGCGGATTTAGATACAGACTCAGCTTTAGGGAGTAGCCTGATTTCTAAAATGTGGGAACATACACCTATATTAATGATTACCAGCTTGGATGATGAAGAGTCTGTCAATCGTGCTTTTGAAGCTGGGGCTACGGATTTCATTACTAAACCGATTCACTTGGCTGTCCTACGTCAAAGGCTACGAAGGTTACTACAACAAGCACAGGTATATAAACAACTGGAGGCGGCAAATCAGGCTTTACATCAAATGGCTAATATAGATGCTTTAACTGGGTTGGCTAATCGCCGTCGTTTTGATAATTATTTCAACACTCAATGGATTAATCTGGCTCAAATATCTGTGCCTTTATCTTTAATTTTATGTGATATAGACTATTTTAAATTTTACAATGACAAGTATGGACATCCTGCGGGTGATATTTGTTTACAAAAAGTAGGTGCGGCTTTAAATGAAAAAGTGTGGAGAAGCCAGGATTTAGTAGCTCGTTATGGTGGTGAAGAGTTTGCGGTGATTATGCCTAATGCTCACGCTAATGCAGCGTTCCTGGTTGCCCAGGCAATGCAAGCGGGAGTACGAGATTTGGAAATTATGCACTCTGGTTCAGAGGTGAGTGATTTTGTCACTTTGAGTATAGGGATAGCAAGTGCTGTTCCTACTTGGGAAACTTCGCCTCTAGATTTGGTGGTAGCGGCAGATCAGGCACTTTATCAAGCTAAAGAACAGGGACGCAATCAGATTGTTGTCTACTAATTTGTCTAATGGTTTAAGCTGGGTAAACAGGTAATGTAAAGTGAAACCAAGCTCCGCCACTGGGTGAAGAATCTACCCAAATTTGTCCATAGTGAGCTTTAATAATTCGTTGACACAGACAAAGACCAATACCATATCCTTCTGTACCTTCGTCGCGTTGGAGACGGAAGCGATTTTCAAAGATGCGATCGCGGTTTTCTTGCGGAATGCCTGGACCTGAATCTCCTATACTAAATTGCACTTTTTGGGTGGTGCGATGTAACCCGGTCATGCTAATTGTGCCACCGGAGGGTGTATACTTGATCGCATTATCTAGCAGATTGACTAAAACTTGACGGATGCGCTCTGGATCAGCATAAACAGATGGTAAGTCTTTGGGAATATCAGTTTCTATGACCAGAGATTTGGCTGTATAGCGATCGCGCAATTCTTCCAATACATTCAAACTCAGTTGACGGAGTGCTAATTTCTGCGGTGTAATAGGAAGCTCCGTATCTTGGCCTTGTCCCACTTGTAACAAATCAGCAATCATCCGATCAATCAGCCGCACTTGGGCGCGAGCTTGTTTTAATAAATGTACTGCCATACTGGGCTTAAGACGCATGAACTCCCCTGTTTCTGGATTGTAATTAGATTGGAGAGTTTCCAGGGCGATCGCTGTGGCCGTTAAAGGATTACGGAGATCATGGGCTAACATGGCAATTACCCGGTCTTTAAACTGGATCTGTTCTTGTAATTTTTCGTTTTCCTGCTTTAAGAGAAAAATTTCATCTGAGAGTTTTAAAAATTCCGTATAGTCAGCCAGTTTAGAGATTGGTTTGGGTGATTTGGCCCGACCATCTTCTAAAAGTTCTTCTTTCGGTTCTGAAGGATCTTCCTCTAACTTTAAAAATGCTTCAACCGCAGTTTGCCAACGTGGCCACCAGTTTTTCAGCTGGGCAATAATATTGCTTCCGGCTATAATTTGCTGGGGCTCTGGGTGAATTTTGATCAAAGCTGGTGTGGCTACCAACTTAAAATGTTCCGCTAAATAGGGTTGTTGGCCGACATCAATGATTTCAAGATTAAAGTTATACTCAGTCTCTAATTCTTTGAGGTAGGCACGGATACGCTGTACCTGTTGTCGGGACTTTGGCCGCCCATCAACAAACAGCAATAGCTGGAGTGGGGCCTCAATATATATAGGCTGATCCTGGGAAACTGGCATGTAATCGTGTTTCAGCACTGGTAACAACCTGGCAACTCTTTACAGAAAGTAAAATGGACTAACGGTTGTTGATGGTCGTTGTTTTTTCCAATTTAATATCTATTTTAGATTTTCCTGCTCATATCTGATAGGTGTTTTTGATATGAAACCAATCTTGTTAGGACTTTTGTTTCCTTTTGCATTCCCTTTTACTCCTAGTAGCAATCTAGTTCTAGATTACCAGCCTGGATCTAACTTTAGAAATAATCTTGCTGTAGATTCAGTAAATGATGATTTTTATACTTTAACTTCACGGTTGGTACAGCAACAAATATATTTAACGGCTCGCCTAGAACAAGCACTTGTCAACCCTGATCCTCATCGAATGCGCTCTGTACGTGGTCAGTTAACTGTTCAGAGTATCTCTGTTGATACTTTTCTGAAACGTCAATTCTCTAACCCTCAAACTTTGTGTGTTGCTGGTGGAGATTTTTCTCGTTCATCCCCCTTACCTGTTCAGTTCACCGAGTCAAAAGCCAAAATCTACTGTGCTTTGTATGCTTCTAACCAAGAATTACTAAAGTTGCGCCCCATGATTGATCAATTATTATCACGACGGGGTGAGTTAGCTTTAGTGAGAGAGCTACCTTTAGTTTCTGGAGAGCGACAATCTGATCCAGTGCTTTCTATTAAACCAGTACAGATACCACTTTTAAACCAGCCAGCCACTCCTTTTGCTAGTAGAGAACCAGATTTATCTTCTCCTCCTGTGCCAGTGGTGGGTAGAACGGCAAAAACAGCCATAGCTAATTATAGACCACCTGTACAGCCAGCTATCACAGCACCAGAGTCAGCGATTAATACTATTAAAACTGCTGAACAATATCTTAAACTAGCTCAAGCAGAGTTTCCTATAGGAACTAAATTTATTAATCCTCAACAAGATGCTGCTGCACTTGATCGTTTTGCTTACAACGTAGATTCCCAAGAGCCACAGATTTACGCTAAGTTTTTGGAATTGCCGCAAACGGGACTTTTCCGTGTTTTGCCTGAGTTGGCTTATGGTCGGATGCCGAACACCCTTCAGAATCGCTTACAGCCTAGTGTGAGTGAGCGTTATCCTTTTCCTGTCATTGGTCAAAGCAAGGAAGGATTTAAGTCTATCTTACCACTACAGATGGTTGACGATAACTTTCAATTAGTCCAATCAGGTTTAAATTATGGTTTTATTGTTGATGTGGGAGATATTCCTGTAGAAGAATTGGAACAGCAGCTTTTAGCTGTGGCTACACCCAAACGAGAATTTATACTCAACTATCAACCGCCCAAGCAACTAGAAAGTTTACAAGTAGATAGAAGAAGATTTGTAACCGGGAAACATCAAGATTGGCAACAGACAGAGATTTATTTAGCTCAAGCCCCGGCCAAATTAAATCATACATATTTAGTGCGATCGCTACAATTCCAACTACCAGAAGCACTCATCAACCGTGTGCCTATCTTACCCTCCCAAAGTAGAGAGCGTTTTCAGTTTAGCCGCATTCCCAGCAGTGATACAATTATTGCCTTTCGACCAGTACGCCGTCGCTCAGATGGTAGTTATACTATCCTCTGGCGAGTTATCAACCAACTAGCCGCACCTCAAATTGACGATATCGAAAAATACATTCCTTAAAGCAATTACAGGGGATGAGGGGCAGGGGGGCAGAGG
>DATGXB010000172.1:0-27921 GCA_035299225.1 Nostocaceae cyanobacterium
CCTGCCTCTTCCCCCCCACCCTCCATTACAGCCAATTTTTCTTGAAGGGGATCAAAATTATGAGCAAAAACTCCATATTTTGTTACAATGCCTACAGACGAGGACGCTTAACAATCCACTAGCCATGACCCAAAACCTATCTAAAAAACCTATTGTCATTTCTCCATCCATCTTATCAGCCGATTTTAGCCGTTTGGGTGATGAAATCCGCGCTGTAGACAAAGCCGGAGCAGATTGGATTCATGTTGATGTAATGGACGGTCGTTTTGTACCCAATATTACCATAGGTCCTCTGGTTGTGGAGGCGATTCGTCCGGTTACAACCAAGCCTCTGGATGTTCACTTGATGATTGTGGAACCAGAAAAATATGTAGAAGGTTTCGCTAAAGCAGGAGCTGATATTATTTCTGTTCATGCTGAACACAATGCTTCACCCCACTTACATCGGACTTTAGGACAAATCAAGGAACTTGGTAAACAAGCTGGCGTTGTACTCAATCCTTCTACACCTTTAGAATTGATCGAATATGTGCTGGAACTTTGCGATCTAATTCTTATTATGAGTGTAAACCCTGGTTTTGGGGGACAAAGCTTCATTCCTGGTGTAGTACCCAAAATTCGCAAACTACGTCAAATGTGCGATGAACGCGGTTTAGATCCTTGGATTGAAGTAGATGGTGGCTTGAAAGCTAATAACACTTGGCAAGTTTTAGAAGCTGGTGCGAATGCAATTGTAGCCGGTTCAGCAGTATTTAATGCTCCTGATTATGCAGCAGCAATTACTAATATTCGTAATAGTAAGCGTCCTACACCAGAATTAGCAACAGTTTAATTCTGATTGTATTGAATATACGCTAAAGAAAAGTAGGGCTAGTAATGCTGACCCTACTTTTTTAATGTTTACTAAATGCACTATCTAAAACTCATTTTTGTTTTTGCGCTGGAAAGTTAAGCCTAAACTACCAAACATTAATAAACCCAAAATATTGATAGGTTCAGGAACAGGTTTTACTTGAGCAATATTGTAGTGAACATCATCAATGTAAGGATGAAGTTCTACATCAGAATCAACACCATAGCGAATTCTAACTTGTGTTACCAATTCATTACTATTAAAGCCAATAAACTGGTCTGTATAGTCGTTAAGATTCACCTCTACATTAATAGTATCTAGTAAACCATTGGCATTAAAGATATCTAGAAAAGTGGTAAAACCCGTACTACAGCATTGATCATCATTTCCAAACCATAAACCCACTGAAGAAGCAGGTTGAGCAAAACTAATAGTAATTTGGTCAGGGAATCTTTGAGTACCTAATCCAAATCTTCCCGAAGATGTCACCCCACTAGAAGCAGCATTAGAACTAAATCTTCTGAGTTGTGAATTTGCTGTATAACTTGCACCAGGTTGAAAAATATTATCCTCAAAATCTTCAACAGTAAATGGACTCCCTGTTAATTCTGAGGGATTGAATACTTGTATAATTGCTGCTTGTGCTGTAGTGGTTGTTCCTAAATTAACTAATGCTGCTATACCAATCAAAGCTGATAGTTTCTTGAAAAGTTTGATTTTGGTCATTAAAGTTGCTCACAGTTTAACTATGGTTGAATGTTGGACAAATTGAAATTATGCAGATATACTTATCAGTGATTATATCAAAGTTTATGCTATATTTTAGACTATAATTTAGTTTTTTGTAAAGTAAAACTATGTTTTTCAATAATTCTCTGGATGCTCAACTAAGACGCTGGAACGATACTATTCGCCTTCAGCCAAATAATCCTCACGGTTATATCCGGCGGGGAATGGTGTATTTTCAGTTGGGAAATATTGAGGAATCAATTCAAGATTTTGATCAGGCTGAAAAGATAGATTACCGCATAACGCCTTATCTTTGGCAACGGGGTTTATCTTATTATTATGCAGAAAGATTTGCTGAGGGTGCAAAGCAATTTGAAATAGATTTAACTGTGAATGCACAGGATGTAGAAGAAACGGTTTGGAGATATCTATGTATAGCGCGGTTGTCTGGTGTAACTGAAGCGCGAAATACTCTTTTAGCTGTGAGAAACGACCCCCGTAAAATTATGCGAAGTGTTTATGATTTATTTGCAGGAAATTGTACACCGGATGATGTTTTAAAGGTGGGTGAATCAGAAGGTAAGAAAGGGAATTTTTACAGTCATCTTTATTTGGGTTTATATTATGAAGCTGAAAATAATTTTGATTTGGCTAAAAGTTATATTGTGAAAGCGGCTGATGATTATCAAATTGATGATTATATGTGGTATTTAGCGATAGTGCATAAAAACCTGAGAAAATGGTTTTAATAATTATTTAAGATATTAGGAGATACATCTTGGCTAATTTAGTTGTATAATACAACTGTAAGACATAACACTTCTATTTAATTAAAAAAATCTAATATGTCTTTAGAAATTACATTTAAACATTTAGTAGATAGCACTCAACCAACACTAAATGATACTGTTATACAAAGTCTAGCAAGCATATATCATCACTATGGTATAGAATATGATAATGCTTTACAATCTATAACGGTAGACCTTTATCTACAAGGAATAGTAAAGGCATCTCTTAGCAGTGGGTCTGATTATAAAGTATCAGACTTGCGAAAATTAAGGGATCAATTCATTTTACGTTATGTAGTTGATGATGATGAACAAAGCCTGAACCAGTATTTACCAATTGTAGATACAATCTTAAGTATTATTGACACTAGCACGATTTACTCATTAAATCATGGATCACCTTGGAAAAAGGCGATTCAAGCAGTTTTAGATATTCACTATTTTAAAAAAATAAATTACACTTTTGAGTATATTGCAAGAATATTTAAACGTCAAGTAGCTTTGGGAACTTCAGCAAAAAATTTAAAAAAAGATGGATATGAATTGATGATTGAAAATGGACAAGTAATAATCAATCGTTCACAGCAAGAGAAATTAATTAACCGCCTTGAAGCAGATATAAAATTTATTGGCGGTATAAATGTAGTATTTGAATTATTTTCTCTTCTAGAAAAATTAAATTTGTTTGATACTGTACAACAAAGATACCATTTAGTAAGATATTTTAACTCAAATGAACCAAATATACCCATAACATATATTCTAAATCTTGCTGTAAAATTCCCCCAAAAATCAAATATATTTATTCCTGGCTCTCCACAAAAAACTTGGGAAAGACTTCTCAAAACTTCTCAAGAATTTGCTTCTATCATAGATGTACAGCCATATTGGGAATTTGAATTGTATTTTCCAACAACAGATAATTTAGTTAATTTTTTACAAGAAATTGTTGTTTATGATAATTTGTTTTCTTTAATTCAGTTACGAGCATCAGATGCTTTGAAAATTTTACTCAACTTGTTTTCATGGATTGATAAACATAAATTTGTAGATAAGACGGGATTAGATTTAAATGAAATATTTAAACTGATAGAAGTAATTATTCAAAACTCAAATCAACATAGACAGCCTATAATTTATGATAAAGAATGGCTATCTTCAAACTTACCTGAAATACCCCAAGAAACACTAAGTAAAATTTTGGATATATTGGCACATGATAAATCAGCCAATAAAAAATTTAGCTTTCCAACTGATATATCATGCGTAGATTTTCAATTTAAGCCTCTTATAAAGCTTGATAACAAACAATACATTTTATTAAATCCTTCATGGTGCTTACCTGCTTTTTATGAGTCTGTTCTGTCTTATTTAAGACAAAATTTTGACTCAAAAATAGATGAAAATAATCAATTTGGACATCAAGTAGAAGAGTTCGTTAAAAATGAATTAGCTAGTAAAGGAGTAGTGTTTAAAAGTGGTAAATATAAAATGGATGGTACTGAAGGTGAGTGTGATGTTGTTATAGAAACAGAAAATACAATTATATTTATAGAAATCAAAAAAAAAGCATTAACAAGAAAGGCTAAAAGTGGAAACGATATTGATATTTTTGTAGATATTAGTAAAAGTTTAATGGATGCCCAAATTCAATTAGGTGGACATGAAATATTGATTAAGAAATTTGGCTATTTAGAATTGTATACAGATTCAAATAAGCAAATGATTAATCTCAATGGAAGGAATATTGCAAGGATTGCTATGACATTACTTGACTTTGGAGGACTTCAGGATAGGACAATTGTGTCTTTACTTCAAAAAATGCTTGGAAAAAGAATTGAGGTTAATGATAAGAAGTACCAAGAAAAAGTTAACGAAATTCAAAAGAAAATAAATTTATTACAAGAACAGCAAAAACAACTAGATAATTTAGCTTCTAACTCCCAACTTCCCCCTTTCTTTAATTGCTGGTTTATTAGTATCCCACAGTTATTAATTTTATTAGATAATGTAAATTCTAATGAGTCTTTTAAGACTGAGCTATGGAAAACTCGTAATATATCTACAAATTCACTTGATTTTTATTACGAATATTCAGTTGCTAGAGATTTAACACAATAAAATTATTTATTAAATAGTAATTTATGATATATAAAATCTACGATATGGTAGGGGAATATGCCATCACTGTTGATGATGGTCAACAACTGTACGAGCTTATTCATCCTTGCTTACTTGCTGGCAAACCAGTAGAATTAGATTTTGCAGGGGTAAAAGTTTTTGCTTCACCATTTATTAACTTGGCATTTGGTCAACTTTTGAAGGATATTTCAGGAGATAAATTAAATCAACTTATAAAATTTACTGCTCTAAATGCTGACGGTTGGGATGTTTTAGAATATGTCTTGGCTAAGGCTAAACGGTATTACTCTGATGAAAAATATCGTACTGCTGTGGATACAGTGATGACAGATATGCTTACAACTCTGTAAATTATGGCGATTAATCTTAAATTAAAACTTTTCGCAATAATTCATTAATTCTAATTTCACATTCGGGAAATGCTAAGGGTGATATGGTGAGATTTTCTGATAAGATGCCTTCACTTTGATAACCTGCTGCATTTGGTAGCCGATAGACATATAATTTATGTCCGTTCACATCTAAAACCCAATAATCAATTACACCTGATTTAGCATAAGCTAAACTTTTTATTTCTCTGTCAAATTTCAAGCTAGTATCAGCAATTTCAATTATTAAAAATACTTCTGAGGAATAGGGATGATGGTCTTCATAATCTAGGGGATGGGGTTTAACTATTGCGATATCTGGTTCTGGTTCGGAATAATTATCAAGTGTTACAGGTGACTGAGTTCTAATTAAAACTTTGTCACCTAAGCGTTGATTTAATATTCTTTGGGTGCGTGTAATTGTGGCTGGGTGTTTAGTTCCTTGGGGTGATTTGTTAATAATTTGTCCGGCTATTAATTCTAAGCGTTCTTCTGGGTGAAAAATTCCCGCTTCGGCGATTTGATGATATTCGCTGACGGTGATTTTGCGAATATTAGTTGATGTTTTGATTGTCATTTACCTAGCATTTTATCTCTGAGGTGTTTGATGCGATCGCGCAATTTTGCAGCTTCTTCAAATTCCAGGTTTTTTGCTGCTTCTTTCATTTGGGTTTCTAACAATGTAATTAACTGTGGTATCTGTTCTAAAGTTACTTCTTCTAAATTCTCTTCAACGGTTTTTAACTCGGTGGCGTTTAACCTTCTGGATACTTCTAAAAATGACAAAATCGCATTACTTGATTTTTTGACAACTGGTTGGGGTGTAATTCCATGCAGACGATTATAAGCAATTTGAATATTGCGTCTTCTTTCGGTTTCTTCCATTGCTTTAATCATGCTATCCGTTAAATTATCTGCATATAAAATAGCCTGTCCCCGGATGTGACGCGCAGCACGGCCAATGGTTTGAATTAATGAACGTTCCGCACGCAAAAACCCTTCTTTGTCTGCGTCCATAATTGCTACTAAGGAAACTTCAGGTAAATCTAAACCTTCCCGTAATAAGTTTACACCCACTAAAACATCAAAATTTCCTTCCCGTAATTCTTGTAAAATTTCAATCCGTTGAATTGAGTTAATTTCTGAGTGTAAATATCTCACTTTCACACCCTTATCTTGTAAATATTCCGTCAAATCTTCCGCCATTCTTTTAGTTAATGTAGTAACTAGAGTTCTTTCCTGGCGGTCAATTCGTTCTTGAATTTCTGCTAATAAATCATCAATTTGTCCTGATGTGGGACGGACGAATATTTCTGGATCTATTACTCCCGTTGGTCTAATAATTTGCTCAACTATATTATTCTCAGAAATTTCTAACTCCCAATTACCAGGAGTTGCGGAAACAAAAATACATTGATTTACTTTTTGCCAAAATTCCTCAGCTTTTAAAGGACGATTATCAGCCGCACTGGGTAATCTAAACCCGTGTTCAATTAATACTTTTTTCCGTGCTTGGTCGCCATTATACATTCCCCGAATTTGGGGGACGGTAACATGAGATTCATCAATTACTAATAACCAATCTTTGGGAAAATAATCAATTAAACATTCTGGCGGTTCTCCGGCTTGTCTACCTGCTAAATGTCGAGAATAGTTTTCTACACCGTTACAATAACCGACTTCTCGCAACATTTCCAAATCGTAACGTGTACGCTGGTCTATGCGTTGTGCTTCGACTAATTTACCATCTGTTTCTAGTTGTAATTTGCGTTCTTTTAATTCGGCGGCGATATCTTCACAAGCAATTTCTAGTCTTTCTTCGGGGGTGACAAAGTGCCGTGCTGGATAAATATTTACGGCTTCTAAACTGCTGAGAATTTCACCTGTAACGGGGTCAATATAGCGGATTGCGTCAATTTCATCGCCAAAAAATTCAACGCGGATAATTCTATCTTCGTAAGCGGGACCAATTTCTAAAACATCACCCCGAACGCGGAATTTACCCCGACCAATTTCTGTATCATTGCGGCTATATTGGACTGAGGTTAAAGCACGTAAAACCTGGCGTTGATCAACTTCTAAACCTATTTGGAGAGGAATAGCGGCTTTTAAATATTCTGCGGGAATTCCTAAACCGTAAATACAACTAATAGAAGCAACAACAATTACATCACGGCGTTCAAATAGCGATCGCGTGGCCGAATGTCGTAACATATCAATTTCATCATTAATCGCTGCTGTCTTCTCGATATACGTATCAGTAACAGGTATATAAGCTTCGGGTTGATAGTAGTCATAATAACTAACAAAATACTCTACCGCATTACCCGGAAAAAACTCCCGCAACTCATTACACAACTGTGCAGCTAGGGTTTTATTATGCGCTAAAACTAACGTCGGCTTTCCTACTTTCTCAATCATTGCGGCTATTGAGAATGTTTTACCAGTACCGGTGGCACCGAGTAAAGTTTGGTAACGATTACCGTTTTGGATGCTGCTAACCAGTTGTGCGATCGCTTGTGGTTGATCACCCGTAGGACTAAAAGGTGCTTGTAAACTAAATTCCGGCATACAGTTTTACTATCCAATACCCTATCTAATCTTAACTAACCACTCTGCAACTGTGCTGCTGAAGCGGGACTATAAATAAGTAACAGTAATATTTTACAAAAGTTTAATCTATAAATTGACTTATGTATCAGTTTTAAAGATACTTATTATTTATATAGCGATATTTAAGGTTAAACTTGCATATATAGGAAAAAATACATCTTTCCTTAATTATTGTAAAATTTCCTTAACAAAGCCAAGTTTTCCGTTTATGAGTATTTGTACTACTGGCACAACAGTAAGTCCACATCGAAAACGGACAAAATTCAAGGGGTAAAAACCGTGGAATTAGAAAACAACCAGGATAATAACACAAAAGCGGATCAAATTGAAGAAGGAAAAGATATGTCAGCGCAAGAATCTCAAGGTAAATTAGTAGTTGCTGGAGAGCGTCCCATTGCTACCAGTGATTTACAATTTTCAGGAACTGTATCTATTGCTGGAATACGTCCAATTGGTGCTAGTAATTTACAAGTAGTTGATACAATTAACATCATGGGAATTCGTCCTATTGGTGCTAATACATTCAAAGCTGTAGATAGCATTAATTTATCTGGTATTCGTCCTATTGGTTCTAGTTCATTAGTAGTTTCTCAAAGTTACTCTCTCATGGGTAATCGTCCCATAGCCTCAAATGAGGTTGATGATTACGATGGTCTAATGGGTTTTTTAGATTAGTTAAATAAAATCTCAAATTTTCCCCATACCTTTATAATTCCGGTTTATTCATTAAGCCGGTTTTTTTATAAATAAAAGAGAAACACCAATTTATCAAATTTATATTTATTATTTGAAATCTGCTCAAATTTCTTAATACCGATATTCTCAAATCAGATAAGTGTTAATTATTCTATTTCTTTTTGTATAGATAACTAATGTACCTTATGGGAGAAGGCTGGACTCAAAACATTAAGTTACTCTGTAGTTGTCATTAAAAAAAATTCAAACTAATTGAAAAAATCTAAGTTTTTGAATCAAAACTAGGAGGATTAGATGAGTTTAGAAGAAAGAGCAAAAGCCACAGCTAAAAATATTGAAGGTAAAGGACAGGAAGCATTAGGTAATATTACCGGAGATCCTAAAGATAAAGCGGAAGGTAAAGCCAAACAAGCAGAAAGTGAACTCCGTCATGGTGTCGAAGATGTAAAAGAAAACATCCAACGAAAAAACGATTAAAGATTGTACCTTATTTAAAAACTGGCATCGCTAACTTTATTAATCGAATTGTCGAGATGTGATAGCATTTTCCCAAAATCTTGGCTGATAATGATAGATAGATTGTAGGGACATAGCACTGCTATGTCCTTCCGAGAGTATTGGTATTTTTTAAGTCAAATGCCATTATCTAACACGTCTTAAATGATTTTAAATTTATCTTGAATTTAAGCATAATTTGAAAAAATTCACTTTTATAAATCATCGCTATATTTAATTTCTATTGATCCAATTTATGAGAAATTTTGAGGAGGTAAATTATGATTCTGCTTCAGCAGAGTCGGAAAATTTTGACAACCTTTGTCTTGATTTTAATATTAACAATAACTACCGCTTGTGGTGGTGGAACTGTTACCCAAGTTGATCGGAGTGTCACCCCTCCGGTAGTTGGTCGAGATGTTACTTATTCAGAATTACAACGCGGTAATAGTCCAGCCGGGGAAAATTTTGGTAACTGGGTTGTGCAAACTTCCAATGGCTTAATTAAAGATGCTTATGTGCGAGATAATAATAAATTAGGTGTGGTGATTTCTCCCCAAGTGCGTCCCAATGAAGTGCGACCCTTAGCTAAATCTTTGATAGAAGGTTTTCGGAAGAATTTCCCAAATCAAGATTTAAAGGTTTTAGTTTACGGACCAGATAAAAAGTTAATTTTAACGGCGGATTATGACATACAAACTCAACAGGTTAGATATAGCTAGAAGAGGAATTAAAAATTAAAACCTCAGAATTAAAAATGTATGTAAGGAGAGTAATAACGTGACTAGCAGCGAAGAATATAGACGGCAAATCAGGCAAGATTTAGCCAAAGGAAATGTAGAATATTTAGATAATCCTCCCACTGATACAGGAGAAGAATATCAAGATTTTGATGATTTTGCACAACGGACTAATACAGAACAACGTCGGCAGTTATTTAGTCAATCTGTGCATCCAGAACGCATCCCAGCACAACAAATAGAGCCAGAACTGCAAAAGGCTATATCTCAAATTAAACCTAATGAACGAGATGATGTAGCTAGAGCTTTTTTTAAACATTTGAAACCCAGAGGATTCGACGAAAAACGTTTAGCACAGCAACTAAATCTTTCTACTCACAACCCTAACAGAATGACAGCCGATGATGTGAGTAAATTAGCCTCTTTTGCTTATCATAATCATCCTGATGTTTTCCGAGAAGTATTAGCAGAACAACCAGGAATTATCAAATTTCTCAGCAATCCAATTGTAGCAGCAATTATTGGTATTGCCGCCGCAAAATGGTTAGGTAGTCGCAAATAAAAGTCCAATCAAAATATTTAGTAAAGGTTTTCTTCTCCCTTTTTCCCGGTCTATGGCTGGGAATTTTTATTTATTTGCTATCCTCAAAGCTATAAGTTAAAATATTGTTGTATCTGTTAATATTATCCCCAATCTAGATATTATGACAGCTATAGCCTTCCTGTTTGATTTTTGAAAAATATTGAGGTGGGCATTTCCTACTTTTTTCCGCTTCTGTCCAGTGGTTGACAAAAAATGCCCACCCTACACATACTAGATATTATGACAGCTATCACTATTAACTTAAATTCTCTCATCAAACTTACCGATAATCAATTTTATCAACTTTGTCGAGAAAACCCCAATGTTAAATTTGAGCGTAATGCAAAAGGAGAATTATTAGTTATTTCCCCGACAGGTGGAACAACAGGAAATATTAATTCGGAAATTAATGCTGATTTAGGAATCTGGAATCGTCAAACTAAGTTAGGATATTGTTTTGATTCTTCCACCTGTTTTAAATTTCCTAATGGTGCAAATCGTTCTCCTGATGTTGCTTGGATTAAAAAAGAGAGATGGGAAGCACTCACACCAGAACAACAAGAGAAGTTTCCCCCGATAGCACCTGATTTTGTTTTAGAATTAATCTCACCTACTGATAATTTGGCCGAAACTCAAGCTAAAATGCGGGAATATATGGAAAATGGGGTAAAATTAGGCT
This sequence comes from Nostocaceae cyanobacterium, assembly GCA_035299225.1. Lineage (GTDB taxonomy): Bacteria > Cyanobacteriota > Cyanobacteriia > Cyanobacteriales > Nostocaceae > DATGXB01. Next base: position 10,690 of record DATGXB010000172.1, read on the forward strand.
GGTTAATTAATCCGAAAATGCGAGAAGTAGAAATATATCGTTTAGGTCAAGTAGTGGAAGTATTAATATCTCCCACAGAATTATCGGGAGAGGATATTTTACCAGGATTTATTTTAAACTTACAAACAGTTTGGGGGTAAATGTTAATAATTTTGCAAACATCTGTTAATGTTAAGAATGAAATTAGTTATATAATATTAGAGATAACAAAAAACATTAAGTAAAATTGTTAAACTAGGTAAGCATGAAAAATTAAGTGCATTCGTACTTATAAAAGGATAAAATCATGCTCAAAACTACCAGGTAGAAAACTTTAATATTATGGCATTTGAACGCAACATCCAAGAAACACATTTAAACCGCGCTCGTGCTAGTCTTAGACAGGCTTTATCATGGTATGGTCAGTTGCGAAAGTCGGGAGAGTTAGCAAAAAACCCAGCATTAGCAAGCGTGGTTAAACCCCAATTAGAGATTTTAAATGCAACCCTCAACAAACTAGATGCTAATATCATTAGAATAGCAGCTTTTGGCTTGGTCAGTCGTGGTAAATCAGCTGTTTTAAATTCTTTATTGGGTGAAAAAATCCTGCAAACTGGCCCCCTGAATGGTGTAACTCAATGGCCGCGTTCAGTGCGCTGGAAACCTAGCGATAAGGTTTTAGTAGAATTAATTGATACGCCAGGATTAGATGAAATTGCGGGGGAATCACGGGCGCAAATGGCGCGGGATGTGGCTCAACAAGCGGATTTAATTTTGTTTGTGGTTTCCGGTGATATTACGAGAACTGAGTATCAAGCATTACTAGAATTACGGCAGTCGCAAAAACCGCTAATTTTGGTATTTAACAAAATTGATTTGTACCCAGATACAGATAGAGATACTATTTACAAAAATTTACAACAGTTAGGAGCAGGTTATCCAAGGGCTAAACCGCTTTTACCTGATGAAATTGTGATGATAGCTGCTGAACCCGCACCAATGGAAGTGAGAGTAGAATGGCCAGATGGACGGGTGAGTTATGAATGGGAGAGTCCACCCCCACAGGTAGACGAATTGAAGCAAATCATATTGAATATTTTAAACCGTGAGGGGCGATCGCTCTTAGCGCTCAATGCTTTAATTCAAGCACGGGAAGCGGAAGAAATTATCGCGCAAAAAACTATTGATATCCGTCAGCAAGAAGCAGAAGAGATTATTTGGCAATTTACAAGATTCAAAGCTTTAGCAATTGGGTTAAATCCTGTAGTATTTTTAGATGTTATTAGCGGTTTGGTTGCCGATTTAGCCTTAATTCGTTCTTTAGCGAGATTATACGGCTTACCTATGACTAGCTATGAGGCGGGTAAGCTGTTAAAAACTATTTTATTTAGTTCTGGTGGTTTGCTGTTAGGGGAAGTATTTACTAGCTTGATGTTTGGTGTAGGTAAGAGTACCGCCATTTTAACAACTGGTGATAACCCAGTTAATATTACAGGATATGCCGGAAGTGCGATCGCACAAGCAGGAATCGCCGGTTATGGTGCTTATGCAGTCGGAAAAGCCGCACAGGTATATTTAGAAAAAGGCTGTACTTGGGGACAATTAGGCGCTAGTACCGTCATTCAAGAAATTTTATCTCAAGTGAACCAAAACACAATTTTATATCGTCTACGGCAAGAATTAGGGGGGGAATTCGCAGAATAGCAGCAAGTTTCACCAACTTAATTTTTACGATAAATCAATTAGTTTTAAGTAGTCGTGCAAAATTAATTTCCTACGTAAAGCAAGGGAACAGGGAACAGGGAACAGGGAACAGGGAAATAAGTTGTGTAATTAATTCTGCCTAATTACTTATAATTCATTCTCCAGAGGATTAGTTGTTAAATTAATCTTAATTTGTCATTATGGTAACAATTTATTTTCAGAAAAATTATTCTAATAGGATTTAACCAAAGAAATTCTCAATTAAAAAAGGAATTATGTTGATTTTTGCTGACAAATAAATACTACATCACAAAAAAAAATTATCTAAAATATAATTACAACCTGCTAATTTTAATCAAATTGGCAATTAATGAAGTTTGTTGCAGTCAAAAAAGGTAAAACTCTCATGTCACCATTAGATGTAATTCAATCTGCTGATAATTCTCAAAAAACAGCGAACAAAACCATTGAACAAGCAATTTTAGAAGCTATTGCCGAAGCGCGACAAACTTGTGAAATAAATGGTAATAATTCTCCAAATTGCGCGGTAGCTTGGGATGTTGTTGAAGAATTACAAGCCGAAAAAGCCCACCAAGCACAAGCAAAACACCGTAAAACCTCCCTAGAAGAATTTTGCGAAACCCATCCAGAAGCGTTAGAATGTCTGATTTATGATGTTTAAATATTGAAAACATCTGAATAATTTGTAAGCATTTATAGCATTCCTGTTTGAGTTGGGAAAAATACTGAGGTGGGCATTTTCTATAAACTTTCCGCTTGGATTCAGTGTTTTAAGGAAAAATGCCCACCCTACACATAAGCAATATACAGCCCGTTTCAGGTAAATAAGGTACAAATTTTTGGAACAAACCCTTATAAAAAGAGAATTTAAACTCTGTTCCCTGTTCCCTGTTCCCTGTTCCCTGCTATATATTAAATTTTAACTATACCCATCTCCAATAATAGGAAAAGCATAATTTGTATATAAGATATAACTATTATTATCACTGTTAGTTTCTTGGTCAAGAACATTAACAACTTTGTGATAAATTTCTTCTGCTTGTTCGGGTGAATCACCAATGCTAGTTAATCCCAATTTACCAAACTGAGAAAGACAACCCATTAAATGAAATACTGTTCCTGTTTCGGTACAGCTATCAAAATGTAGTCTGTGATCAGCGATAATATCCATTAAATCATTTGGTAATAAACCCCGATAACTATTTTTTTGTAAGTTATCGGTCGCTATATAATATTTGGCTTTTCCTTGTTGACTATAAAATAAACCTGTGGATAAGTCATAATGTCCATTAGTTAATAACTTCAAAGTCATAAAGGGGTGAGTTGTACCACCTTTACGGAGGTTAATTTCTATAGCTTGAATTTCCCAATTACCGTTTTCTTGTTCTACAGTAATAAAATCTACACCAAATCTTTCTAAAGCACCTTTTTCTGCTAATTTTTGCCCTATTTGTAAACCTAATTTTTGTAATTGTAACCGATATTGAGCATCAGCCGGAAAACGACAACCGAGATAAATTTGACTATCTGGACCACCGAGAATTTGGTCATGGGTTGAGAGAATTTCGACATCACCTCTGGGTGTGATACATCCTTGGACACTGGGGGAACGCTTATTTTTGCCTTCTACAAATTCTTCTACAATACAGCCTAATTCTCTAATGCGCTGCGAAAAATTCAGCCATGTTTCTTGTCCTGCTTGGAAACGCAAGTCAGGCAAGCGATCGCTAATTTTTGCAACTCTAGTTAAATGATCAACCTTTCCCGGTGCAAAATCTGACAATGAACGCAAATCTAAAATTGCATTTCCTTCTCCTGAAATCCCCTCATTTAACTTAACTACTACTTTTTGTAAATTAGATTTTTGTTCCCATAAATTAGCCGTTGCTATAGCTAAATCTTCAATATTTTGAATATTCTCCTTACCTGCGGGAAAAGGTACATTACTTTGAGCAAAAATTTGTCTGCTTCCGCTTTTCGTCCCCCAAATTTGTAAATCAGGTGCAGCCGCATATAATGGAACACCTAATTTTAATGATAATTCTGCTTCCCAAAAACTAGAATTATAACAAACCATAAAAGCTTTATCTAACCTTAAAGCCTGAGTAATTTTATTTAATAATCTGGGACGTTCTAAAATTTTCTGGCTAAGAGGTTTAGGTGCAGCATCATAAGTAGAAAGCAACAACAATCGATGACGCGCATGAGAAAAAGGAATCCCTGGTAAAAGGTGTAAATAATAGTCAATAATACTGGGATGTAACGGCATTGATGTTACATAAATTAACCTTGTGTGGGGGTTTCGCAAGCGAATTAACGAAAAAAGTAATCTTTCTTCATAGTGTTCATGTCCTTCAATTTTGTTTAATTCTCGTTGATCTAAGCTTAAAGAAGGAATAACGAGAATATCTGCTTCCCCATTGTTCAAGAAATCGCTGCTGTTTGTGCGATCGCGCAAATTTCCCTGTAAAGCGCGAAAACTATCCATTTGTTCTAAATCACTAATATTTAATCTTGTTATCATCCCTAATTACCCCTTTCATAATAGAGTTTTAATACTAGAGATAGAGGTAAAACACAATAAATTTTCTATATCTGTTTTGAATCTAACTTTTCACTAGCAGATAAATTATATAATTATTCATTAACTCTACAAAAGCCAAAAATGTTAAAAATTGCAATGCCATCAAAAATGATGCTGATGAAATTGGGAATGAAAATTATTTTAATTAATGTCTAAAATTTTGAACCCCTCCCAAATACACAGGTGTAGGTAGAATTAGCATTTGTAGTTTAAATTCTCAATACAGCACGAAGCAGAAGGTAAAGCCTTTGCTTGTCGGAATTTAATGACTAATTAAAAAAATTTACAATTAACTAACTGAGTTTTAGATATTGCATCATCAAAAGCTTTTCTCGCTGCAATATGAAAAGAAAATCTCCTCGATTCAAATGGGTGATAACTACCACCGATAACTTGAATTTTGATATTAATAATTATCCTACATTCTTGTACTACAGCCGATTTAATTCCATCAATAACCCCCGGAATAAACTCTTCTGGAATCATCTCATCCGTTACTTGCCATTCTAGTAAAAAATGAGTATTTCCTTGATAGGGTAATAAAATAATTTCCAGATGGGCATAGTGAAAAAAACAGCTAGATTGACGAACAAATTTCCCAGAACCTTGAACAGTATCAGTAATAGTCAACCAGTTAACATCTGAGGGGATTGAGTCATCTAAATCAAGGTTAAATTCATAAATTTGTGGTACTGCTTCCATATTTAAACAATAGATTAAAAACCCTTCAGTATTTTAACCTTCACACAATCAAATTTACTGTCAATAAATGTTAAGATATATACTGTTAATTTTAATAATTTTACTTTCTAACGTGATATTTTATCCCTCAAATATCCTACGCCTTAAGGTTGAAAAAACTACAACCTGTTTATTTCCGTAGACCGATAAACTTCAAACAAATAACAGTTAATTTGAGATCAGATGGCAAGGATAAATCCTACATCTTAATGAGAGTTGTGTACTTGTTTTCAGTGGTTGGATTAAGAGCGTGTGTTAGGTGTGAGGAGAAATATTAACAGCTACGCACAATTTATATAATAGTGCGTCTGGTCAGTATCCGGGGTAGAAAAGCCCAGACTTGTAAATAACAAGTGGGAGCCAAAACAAAACTAAACCTTGGGTTGAATTTTCGATCCAGGGTTTATTTTAATGGCGTTGCTGATTTTAGGGATGAAAATCATTGTGCATAAATCTAAAACCCTTGTAGAGACGTTCCATGGAACGTCTCTACATTCAAAAATCATCCCGCAATTATGCAACGCCATTTTAATTAGTCATTAGTCATTAGTCATTGGTTAATGACTGCATTACATTTAAGTGCTGCTCTTTTAGAGAGCAAAGTGAATAATATATTCACAACTGTTGCCTTTACTCGTTCCCTTTCCTTGAATTTAGTTTCTAAAGGTATTCGGGTTAATGCTGTTGCATCAGGTCCTATTTGGACTCCTTTAATACCTTCCACCTTTCCAGCCGAAAAAGTAGAAAGTTTTGGCGCACAAGTACCAATGTCACGCGCAGGACAACCGGAAGAAGTAGCACCTAGTTTTGTATTTTTAGCTTCTGATGATGCTTCTTATATGTCCGGTCAAGTTTTGCACCCGAATGGTGGCGAAATCGTTAACGGTTGATGTTGAAAAAAATAAATCTGACTGAGGGGAGATTATAAATGTTCTCCTCAGATATCTATACCTATCATGAGAGAGATAGCTAATTTAGTTATTAACTGATAATTTATCTAAAGCAAGACGTTGAATTAAAATAAATTAAATCTATGGTGTCTCCAATTCCTTTATATGGTACTGATTTAGTAGAGTGTGCAAGAGCCAATGCTAAACAAGGAATAGAAATTGCAGCTTATCAATGTGGTTATGGTAATGATCTCAAAGCTTTTGCTCAAGAATTACGTCAAGCTTGTGAACAAATGAATTTACGTGCTAAAGAATTGAACGAATTAATTACAGATCAAGACATCATGATCAAATTAGGGAGTGGAGAAATTATTGCTCCTGAGACGATATCAGAACTTTAAAAATTCAATATCAAAATTGTAGAGGCTTTCTGGTGGAATGTCTCTACAAAATTTTTGCTAACACAAAATCATTTTTTTTAGGATAATTTAGCTAAAAATTCTAAAAGTTTTTTTGTTTTAGGGGTTAATAAAGTTCGACGATAAGCGTCTGCGGCTTTTTTAATAGCTTCGGCTTGGGTGGGATAAGGATGAATTACGCTGCTAAGTTTACTTAAACCAATCTTATGCACAATAGCCGTAGTAATTTCCGATATAATCTCACCTGCATGACTAGCCACCATAGTTGCACCAAGTATTTCATCTGTTCCTTTTCTGTGGTGAATTTTCAAAAATCCTCTAGATTCATGATCTGCAAGTGCGCGATCTACACTACTCAATGGAATCTCAATTGTTGCTATTGGTATTCCTAATTTTTCCGCTTCTTCTTCGTACATTCCTACGTGAGCAATTTCGGGATCTGTATACGTTACCCAAGGCATTATTAACTGACTTAATCTAGATTTTCCTAAGCCAAAAGGCGAAAATAAAGCATTCTTAATGACTATTCGCGCCGCAGCATCGGCTGCATGGGTAAATTTCCAATTCATACAAATATCACCAGCAGCGAAAATTTGCGGGTTGGTAGTTTGTAGATAATCATTAACTTTTACACCTAATTTTTGATCATATTCCACCCCTACAACTTCTAAATTTAAACCTTCAACATTGGGGGAACGTCCCGCAGCCAATAAGATTTCATCAACAATTACAGTATCTTGATAATTAGGAGTAGAAAAATGTAGTTGCTTTCCTTCCGTAACTGTTTCTACTCTCTCAATTTTAGCATTTAGCACTAATTTAATGCCTTCATCAATAAATACCTTTTCTACAATTTGCGCGGCTTCTGCATCTTCTTTATTTAAAATATGTCCGCTATTATGAAATAAAATCACTTCACTACCCAAACGCCGAAAGACTTGTGCTAGTTCACAACCAATCGGACCCCCACCAATTACGGCTAAAGTTTGGGGTTTTTGAATTAAGGAAAATACAGTTTCATTAGTTAAATAGCCAGCCGCTTCTAGTCCGGGAATGGGTGGTTTTGCTGCTTTTGCACCAGTAGCTATTACTGCTTTTTTAAATTTGAGAGTTGAGTGATCAACTTCTACTGTATTTTTGCTAGTAAATTGAGCATTTCCTAAGAAAACATCTACATCTAATTTTTGAAATCTGGCTGCTGAATCATGGGGACTAATATCTGCTCTAACTTTACGTAATCGTGACATAACATTAGCAAAATCTATATCAAGATGTTTAGGAACATTAATTCCTAAATCTTTTGCTTTCCACATTTCTCCGACAATACGAGCAGAACGAATCATACATTTTGAAGGAATACAACCAACATTTAAACAATCTCCCCCCATCAAATGTTTTTCGATTAATGCTACTTTTAAACCTATATCTAAACCAGCCGCACCCGCCGCTACAACTAAGCCAGCTACCCCCGCACCAATTACTACTAAATCATAACAATCAGCAGGAAGAGGATTAACCCAATCTACTGGATGAACGTTAGCAATTAGTTTTTGGTTATATTCATCCATCGGTCGGACTATAACTCTATCTAGTTCTGACATAATTTAGCTCCTTTTTTATTATTTTCTAGCTAATAAGTTAAGCTTAAACTATCAGTAAAATAAAAATTAACTCACTAATTATAACTCTATAGATTTTCATCAGTGCAGATTTAGCCGAGATGATAATTCTTCTGTTGTCTTTATATCATAACTTTATTAACTATTGCTTCAATCGCTTGATAGAAACCTGCATTTGGCAAACCAACTATACAACAGTTTATCAAACTGATGGGAAAGAATAAAGATAAGCAACGCTGGGAGTTTTGCCATTACTTTTGATAGGGTAGCTTTTATTACTAGGGTGATAGGCGATCGCCTTTAACTGGACATTGTGTTAAACTGACCCTATTCCCTTGAAATATCAGCAACTCTAATTTTGTTAAATTACATAAAGACTGAATATTTTTGATTTGATTTCCGCTAATATTGAGTCGAGTTAAATTAGTCAAATTCGATAAAGGTTGAATATTGCTGATTTGATTTCCCTCCAAGTCGAGAACAGTTAAATTAGTCAAATTCGATAAAGGTTGAAGATTAGTGATTTGGTCTGTTTTCAGATAGAGATAAGTTAAATCAGTCAAATTTGATAAAGATTGAATATTGTTGATTTGATTTCCTCTAATTCCTAATTCAGTTAAATTAGTCAAATTCGACAACGGTTGAATATCCCTGATTTCATTTCCAACAAGCAGAAGAGAAGTTAAATTAGTCAAATTCGATAATGGTTGAATATTTGAGTCTTCCTTGATAGTCAGTTCCAAAAAAGTTAAATTAGTCAAATTTGATAAAGGTTGAATATCCCTGATTTCATTTCCAGCGCAACGGAGAAAAGTTAACTTAGTCAAATTCGATAACGGTTGAATATTCCTGATTTTATTAAAATTCAAGTCTAGTACAGTTAAATTAATAAAATTAGATAAGGGTTGAAGATCACTAATGTCTTGTACACCAAGTGATAGTTCAGTTAATTGGCTAAGTTTTTGATTTGCTTGACGACAATTTTGGGTTTTTGCAACTTCTAATAATACTTCAACTGTGTGTCTCGTTTCTTCTGGTAAAGAGGCTTTTTGTTCACACCATTCTGTAAAGCTTTTGGGGGTTTTTGCAGGTGTGGCGTTGACTTTTGGGGTGTAAAGTCCTAAAGTAAATGTAAAAATACTTGCGAAAATTAAAGCTGGTTTCATGATATGTAAATTATACAATGCTTATCTGCAATTTTACTATAAAATTTGGAAAATAGCGACGGCTATGCTGGGAGTTTTGCGATTACCACTCCCTTTGTCATTTTTATTACTAAATCGGAAAAAGACCTGCTAATTCTTGGTTAATATAACTCGAATTGACATATAGACTCTGGTTTGACTGGACATTTTTTTGAATTAATTAGATTATCTCGAATGTAAAGAAATTCCAATTTTGTTAAATTAGATAAAGGTTGCACGTCTCTGATGGGATATAAATAGAGTCCGAGTCGAATTAAATTAGTCAAATTAGATAATGGTTGGATATTACTGATTTCATTTTGACTGATATCAAGTTCGGTTAGATTAATTAAATTAGACAAGGGTTGAATATCGGTAATTTTATTTGCACTCAGGGAAAGTAAGGTTAAATTAATTAAATTAGACAAAGGTTGAATATCAGTGATTTCATTTCCTCCTAATTCCAGAACAGTTAAATTAATTAAATTAGACAAGGGTTGAATATCAGTGATTTCATTTCTTCCTAATTCCAGAACAGTTAAATTAGTCAAATTAGACAAGGGTTGGATATTACTAGTTTCATTTGCACTCAGGGAGAGTTTGGTTAAATTAGTCAAATTAGATAATGGTTGGATATTACTGATTTCATTTTGACTGATATCAAGTTCGGTTAAATTAATTAAATTAAACAAGGGCTGAATATCTTTAATTTGATTCCCACTGATGACAACTTTAGTTAAGTTAGTTAAATTAGACAGAGGCTTGATGTCGCTAATTTTATTTCCGAAGAGTTTAAGATTAGTTAAATTCTTCAAATTAGATAAGGTCTGGATATTGCTGATTTTATTATAATCAAGGTTGAGAGTAGTTAAATTAGTTAAATTAGTTAAAGGTTGAATATCTCTAATTTTGTTGAAATGTATTTCGAGTGTATTTAAATTAGTTAAATTAGTTAAAGGTTTGATATCAGTTATTTCATTATCATTTAAGTTAAGAGAAGTTAAATTTTTCAAATGAGATAAAGGTTGAATATTAGTGATGTTCTTTTCAGAAAGTTCGAGTTTAGTTAGTTGGGTAAGTTGTTGATTTGCTTGTTGACAATTTTGGGTTTCTGCAACTTCTAATAATACTTCAACCGTGTGTCTAGTTTCTTCTGGTAAAGAGGCTTTTTGTTCACACCATTCTGTAAAAGTTTTGGGTGTTTTTGCTGGTGCGGCGTTGACTTTTTGGGTGTAAAGTCCTAAAGTAAATGTGAAAATAGTTGCTGTAACTAAGGCTAGTTTCATTATTGGTAAATGATACAATAATCTACAGTAATTTTACTATCAATAACCTATCAAATAAACTCGACTTTTAGCTAGTTTTTGGTCGGCGGAATTGCTGGGAGTTGATGGGGACAAGGATTTTGTTTAAGGTTTGTAATTGTTCGGCTGTTCCCATACAAATTAAGGTGTCTTTTGGTAGTAAAATTGTGTCACCAGTGGGACCACCGATTAAAGTTCCATCGCTGCGACGAATGGCTAAAACTAAAGCGCCTGACTGCGATCGCAATTTCGCTTTTTGTAAACTCTGTCCCACAAACGGACAAAACTGATCATCTAGTAAAAATTCTTCCATATAAATTTGTCTGTCTGTCCCGCTTAACATCCCATCTACAAAGTCTAAAATCTGTGGTCTGAGGGCAGCCGCAGCCATTCGCTTCCCCCCGGTAATATACGGTGAAATTACGGCATCTGCTCCGCCACGTTGTAACTTTTGTAAAGCCTCTTCCGTACTGGCGCGAGCGATCGCCCGAATCTGGGGATTGAGAGTTTTAGCAGAAAGAACGGTGTATAAATTTTCCGCATCCGAAGGCAAAGCCGCCACAATACAAACAGCCCTTTCAATGCCTACAGCCATCAGCGTTTCATCTAAAGTGGCATCACCTTGGTAAGCAATGTAACCATTTCCCTGTGCCTCTTGGATAGATTCCAATCCTGAATCAATGACCACAAAAGGCACACCTTCCGCCTGAAATTCCTTAGCAATTTGTTTGCCAGTGCGGCTAAATCCACAGATAATATAATGTCTAGTTAGAGATTCCATTAACCGCCTTTCTCGTTGTAATCTAATACCTTCTTGAAAGTAACCTTGAATAAAAGCTTCTGTAAATCTATTGACAATGTAACCAAAATTGATTACACCCATAAAAATTAGCGCAATTGTAAATAACCTTCCCCGACTGCCTAACGGATTTGTTTCCCCATAACCGACTGTAGCCAAAGTGATAACAGTCATGTAAGCGGCATCTTCCCAAGACCAGCCCTCAACTAAGGAGTACCACAAAGTTCCGATTAAGAACACACAAACCAGGGCAACTACCCCGGCCATTAATTCTCTTTGAATTCGTTTATATTTTTGCTCAAAGGTAGAATGCACAAATTTTTTTCACCGTCGTTATTGATTTAAGATATCGGAGAGTTCACTAAAAAATAGTCAACTAAAGAAAATAATAAGAAATTTGCAAAAATATCCGCGAAACTAATAAAAGAGGATAAAATAAGAAATTTTCAGGAGGCGCGGTAGTGAGTTTCCAAACTCTAATTGAACAACCCACCATCCCCCCGGAGTCAGGTTTGATGTCATCTACCCCTTTTGACAAAGACGGCTTTAATGCTGCTGTCATGTCAACTTATAGCCGGTTTCCCCTGGCTTTAGAACGGGGTGCTGGTTGCCGTGTTTGGGATACTGAAGGTAGAGAGTATCTAGATTTTGTGGCGGGTATTGCTACCTGCACCTTGGGACACGCCCACCCAGCCATGATTGAGGCTGTAACTCGCCAAATTCAAAAGCTGCATCACGTTTCTAATTTGTACTACATTCCCGAACAGGGAGAGTTAGCCCAATGGATTATTGATCATTCTTGTGGCGATCGCGTGTTTTTCTGTAACTCTGGCGCGGAAGCCAACGAAGCAGCGATTAAACTGGCGCGGAAATATGGCCACACGGTTCTAGACATTCAAAACCCGATTATTTTAACTGCCCATGCCAGTTTTCACGGTCGGACTTTAGCCACCATTACTGCCACCGGACAGCCAAAATATCAAAAACATTTTGATCCTCTGGTTCCCGGTTTCCATTATGTACCCTATAACGATATTAACGCCATTGAAGCCGCTATTACTGAGTTAGATGAAGGTAATTATCGGGTAGCAGCGATATTAATTGAACCCTTACAAGGTGAAGGTGGTGTGCGTCCTGGAAATGTAGAATACTTCCAAAAATTACGGCAAATTTGCGATGAAACAGGCGTTTTGTTGATTTTTGACGAAGTGCAAGTGGGCATGGGTCGCAGTGGTAAACTCTGGGGATATGAACATTTAGGCGTAGAACCGGATATTTTCACCAGTGCCAAGGGTTTAGGTGGTGGGATTCCCATCGGGGCTATGATTAGTAAAAAATTCTGCGATATCTTCCAACCAGGAGAACACGCCAGCACCTTTGGCGGAAATCCGTTTGTTTGTGGTGTGGCTTTGAGTGTGTGCCAAACCTTAGAAAAAGAGCATATCTTAGAGAATGTGACGGAAAGAGGGGAACAATTGAGAGAGGGATTAAGAGCGATCGCCTCTAAATATCCTCACCATATCTCAGAAGTCCGGGGTTGGGGTTTAATCAATGGTTTAGAATTAAAACCAGATGTCAAACTCACTTCTACTGATGTAGTTAACGCCGCCATCAATGAGGGTTTATTACTTGTACCCGCAGGGCCAAAAGTTGTCCGTTTTGTACCTCCCTTAATTGTCTCAGCCGCAGAAATTAATCAAGCATTGCAAGCCGTTGACCAAGCATTAGCTAAAACCACAATTTAATTACAGCAGGGAACAGGCAACAGGGTTGAAAGTCTATTAGGATTAGGCTTTGTTCCGAAAGTTTGTACCCTATTTACTTGAAATATGCTGTAACTTCAAAATAAAGCGATGACTAGCATTTTCTCTGGTTGTCGCTTTTTTAGTTTTCTAATTTTTTGACTGCTAAAATAAAAATTAAACCTCTACCCATGCAAAGGCAAAAATCATGACCTCTGCAATCAACCCCCCCAAATCTGGAATTACATTACCAGACCACACCCAGTTACCTGAGTCTGATGGTACTTTCGTGAAAAACTTTCAGGAACATCCCCAAAGCATTCTACTAACTAACTCTATTCAACCAGTGCTGCAAAAATGCCATCCTGACGGGCAATATTGTATAGGTCAAGATAGCGGTATCTACTGGCGAATGACTGACCCTCCTGAACGCGGTGCAGTCGCTCCTGATTGGTTTTATGTGCCGGATGTTCCCCCAATGTTAAACGGACAATTTCGCCGTTCTTATGTACTTTGGCAAGAACATATTCCTCCTTTCATCGCCTTAGAATTTGTTTCTGGTGATGGTAGTGAAGAAAGAGATAAAACACCTTGGAAGGGTAAATTCTGGATTTATGAAAAAATCATCCGTCCTGCTTATTATGGGATTTATGAAGTTAATAAAGCCAGCGTAGAAGTTTATCACCTCATGGAATCAGAGTATCAATTATTAGAAAAAAACCAACGTGGACATTACCCCATTAATCAATTAGGCGTAGAATTAGGCATCTGGCAGGGACGATATCAAAACATGGAATCACCCTGGTTAAGATGGTGGGATTTAGATGGTAATTTGTTGTTACATGGTGATGAGATAGCCGAACAAGAACGCCAAAAAGCTGAACAAGAACGCCAAAAAAATGAACGTTTAATTGCTCAATTACGTTCTTTAGGTGTTGAACCTGATTTATAACAGATTTTTCTAGTTGACAGTTAACTAATACAGCAGGGAACAGGGAACAGGGTTGAAAGTCTCTTTGTATAAGGGTTTGTTCCAAAAATTTGTCCCTCATTTACCTGAAACGGGCTGTAAATGTTGATTGTCAACTAAACTTTTTCTTCTGCTATAGTAATCCTAAATGATTGATGAAAAATTTTAAGTATGTGTAGGGTGGGCATTTTTCGGTAAAACATTGAGTAGAAGCGGAAAATTTGCAGAAATGCCCACCTCAGTATTTTTCAAAAATCAAACAGGAATCCTATATGTTTTCTTATGCACTAACCCAAGTTGCTAGTTATCTATTTAAAGTTGGTAATGGGTAATTGGTGATCAAATTATTGTTTTCATCCTGTAAATCCTTAAATCCTGGACATCCTGATTTAGACAATTTACCTAAAAGGCAACTTATGTTATGCACTATTTATTTACAGCCAATAATTGAGAAGTGGTTAATCTTTCCATCCATTTTTCTAAATATACTCGGTTGGCTTGTGCTTCCGATGGATCTTCAGTATCTCTTGCATAAGGCATTAATCCCAAAATTGCGGCTGAGGTGACACAAAACATAGATTTTTGGAAACTCATACAAATTTGTATCCGCAAATCATCTTCACCTCTGAGACTGCGACGATAAATTTCATGCAGATATTCAGGTAAGTAATGCCGCATATCTTGCATTAATAAAGTAGGAGGAATACCTGCACTACCAACAGGTAAAGGATCAGCATATAAAGCCCCATATTGAAAACGTGCTTGATCTGGGGGAATTTGATATGCTTGAGCATTAAAAGAAACTGTACCTAAGAAGGGAGTTCCCCGGAAAAATACTGCTTCTACATAGGGGATGGCTGTATCTACTAAAAAGGTCAAACCTAAACTTTCGGGAATAAGATCATATACTTTTCCGCCAACTTTTACAGAATAGGTAATTGGTCTGGCTGCATCTGCTACTAATCCGGCTTTGATATGTTCAACAACTTCAGGAATTGATTTAATTTCTCCTCGGTCATAACGGTCTGATAAATTCAAGAAAATATCAGCCATGACTCGCCAAAATTGTCCTAAACCGCTATAGTAGGCGGAAACTCTTAACTGTTCAATTAAAAATTCAGGGAATAATTGATTTATCCCTAAAACAAAAGGATTATTCTTAAATTTGGCGTTAATTACTGCTTGCGCTCTTTGTTGAAATTCTTGTGTATCTACATAAGTATCTAATCCTCCGCCACCATGCCACATCATACATTTCATGCAATATTCAGCATACTCAAAATTAATCCGGTCATGCCACCAGTGACGGAGTAGTTTTGATGAAGAAATTTCCCCATTCAAGTATTTAAAAAATGGGAAAAATACTAAAAATTGATGTTCAGCAATATAAATCAAGTTGTTAGAATAGGCATCTAAAACTACACCGTAGCTTTTGAGAATGCCCACAACTTCTAAGACATTATTGGGGCTATTTCTCAGTAAAGCTTCGCCATTGAGTAGACGCTGGATATATTCGTTTAGGGGTTGATGATTGGTTTTTTTTTGCATAACTACCATTGCCATTTCTCCAGGGTGAAAACCAAGCGGTATTGATGATTTAGTTACAGCACGTTTCAGGTAAATGAGGT
This sequence comes from Nostocaceae cyanobacterium, assembly GCA_035299225.1. Lineage (GTDB taxonomy): Bacteria > Cyanobacteriota > Cyanobacteriia > Cyanobacteriales > Nostocaceae > DATGXB01. The sequence continues at coordinate 26,274 of DATGXB010000172.1, forward strand.
ACAAATTCTAGGAGCAACCCGTTATACCAAGAGACTTTCAACCCTGTTCCCTGCACCGCACTGAGCGCAGTCGAAGTGTTCCCTGTTCCCTGTTCCCTGCTGTATTTAGTTTTAGGGTTGAATTTTTTCTGCGGATATGGTGGCGACGGTATTTGGTGTATTGACCATAGAAATCACAGTTGGCTCACTCCACCGCACTAACCAGGCAGGTTGAACACCAAATATAACTATAATAACGGCTAAAATCACCGCAGGGATGCGATCGCTCCAATACACTCTGGGTAGGTTGGTAACTTGGGGAGACAAGCGACCAAAAAAGGCACGGTTGACCAGAAGTAAAAAGTAAACTGCTGTTAAACCTGTACCAATCATAGATAATAAGGTTTGCACTGGGAAAACTGTAAAACTACCCCGGAAAATCACAAACTCGGAAATAAATCCCACCATTCCGGGTATACCAGCACTAGCCATTACCCCCAATACCATCAAGCTGCCAATAACAGGCATTCCTCTTTCTGGGTTGAGTAACCCCCGCAATACATCTAAATCACGACTACCGGCTTTTTGATAAACCACTCCCACCAGTAGGAACAATAAAGCAGAGATTAAGCCATGACTTATCATTTGCATGACTGCACCTAAAACGCTTAATGGTGTAGCTGCTGCTGCTGCCAATAACACATAGCCCATGTGACCGATTGAACTATAGGCTACCATTTTTTTCATGTCTGTTTGGGCGATCGCACAAGATGCACCATACAATACACTAATCACAGCCCAGATTGCTAACCAAGGTGCAGCATAAGACCAAGCCGCCGGTAACAAGTTCAACCCAAACCGCAATAAGCCATAAGTTCCCAATTTCAACAACACCCCAGCTAATAATACAGAAATGGGTGTGGATGCTTCTACGTGGGCATCTGGCAACCAGGTATGCAAGGGAAACAAGGGGATTTTAATCCCAAAACCAATGATAATTCCCGCTAACAGTAAAAGTTGTGTCCCTAACGGCAAAGTTGTTGATTGCAATGTGGATAAAGCAAAGTTATTTGCCCCACTTAACCAAACTATGCCCAGAAAACTGGCTAAAATCAGGATTCCAGATACAGCCGTGTAAATCAAAAATTTTGTAGCTGCATAACCCCGTCTTGCACCTCCCCAAATGGCAATGAGCAAATATAGGGGAATTAGTTCTATTTCATAAAAGAGGAAAAATAGCAATAAGTCTTGTGCCAAAAATGCCCCATTCACACCAGCAGTTAATAGCAGTATCAGAGAATAATAGAACTTTTGCCGGGGTAGGGATTTTTCACTACTGTAGATGGCAATACAGGTTAATAAACCGTTTAAAACTACTAAGGGCAAAGACAAACCATCTATACCCAAGTTGTAATTTAAGCCGATGGCATCCACCCAAAGTAAAGACTCAGCAAACTGTTGTCCCAGTTGTCCGGGGTTAAACTGGATGGCTAAGGTTAATGACCAGAGGAAAATCACAACTCCAAAGCCTAAAGCCACCCAACGGGGCATTTGTTTCAAGTCACCAAAGGGATAAAAGCCGATTAAGGCCGCACCCAGTAAGGGCAGTAAGATTAAGGCACTCAGCATAGGATGAGGAAGATGAGGGGCAGGGGGCAGGGGGGCAGGG
>DATGXB010000173.1:0-7763 GCA_035299225.1 Nostocaceae cyanobacterium
CGGCGGTGAAGGTCAGGGTGGATGCGATGTGGGGCGAACTGGGCCTGTGAATCCCGCAGGCAAGCAAAAAAGCCGGGATGTCCCGGCTTTTTTGTTTGCGCCTGATGGTCAGAACCGGAACATCGCGGCCAGCGAATACAGATCGTCGCTGGCATTCCGGCCGGTCATGCCCACTGCATAACGATCCCAGCCCAGGCGTATGCCTATCATCGGCGTGGCTTCATACTGGCCGCCCAGCCCGACACCGACGCCGGTGCGCCTGACCCCGTCAGCCGCCGATGTGCGGGTATTGGAACGGGTCACCCCGAGCTTGCCATAGGCGGAAAAGTTGCCATCCAGCGGCATCGTGCCTACCGCGCTCAACCCCCAGACATCGGACTTTCCGGCGACGCCAGCGGCCGTGGTGAACCGCCCGAGATCGGCATATTCGCCCTCGACCGCAAGGTTCCGGTTGTACTGGTAGCCGAGGAAGATGCCGTAGGAAGTATCGGAGGATTTGCTCAACCCGTTGAATCCCGCATTCGCACTCCCCACCTTGATCCCGGCGTAAGAGCCGTTGTCGGCATAAGCAGGCAATGCGACGGCGGCGGACAGCAATGCAACGGCAACGATCTTCTTCAGGCAGAGGGGCAAGGGGGCAGAGGGGAAATAACGATGAATTAATTCCCTAATGAATAATGACAGTTACCCGTTCCCTGTTCCCTGTTTCCTTTCCCCGTTCTCTGTTCCCTGTTCCCTAGCTGGCAGGAAGTAGTTGCAAGAATTTATCAATATCTGCAAAAGCTTCTTGGTAGTTGCTTAAAGCTAAAGCAGTATTACCTTTTGTACTTGCTTGATCGATTTTCACCAAGTGGTTTAACAAATCCTTAGTAATTTGTCGCCCCTTAGCTTGATCTTGGGGTAGTAGGTTAGGGATGATATAAGTCATATCTAACCTAGCTTCTGTAAATGGGCCGTGAATAAAGTTACCCACTTTAATCCATTCACCAGTTTCAATCAATTTTTTCAGTTCTGGGGAGCGATCGCGCACCGTTTGAATTTCAGGTACATACTCCTGAATTTTTACCAGTTGTTGTTCGGTATAGGTTGCAGGTGCAGTGGCTACACTAGGACTGCTGCAACTAATCAGGAAAGTTGCTATTAATCCGAAAATTAAGCACAAAAAAGAGCGTTGACGCACCATATCAGGAGATTTATTTGCTGTTTTTGTCGTTCAACAGAGACATTTTAGAACACCAAGGTAATTTCTTATCCAAATGTTGACTAAGTTTTTTTGGCTTGATTTGTGAGCAAAACATGATATGGAGTTGCCAAATTTTTTTGATATTGGTAAGCTTGAGCACTAATACAGTCTTACTTCTACCATCTCAAGGAGTATGATTTTAGTGAACGCTTCCGAACAAGCCATCAATCTCGAACTTACTAGCAAGATTGCCACAGCAGTTAACTTGTTCAAATCCGAGTTTCCTGATGCTAAATCTGACCTAAAACCCTGGCAAAATGATCCAGAAACCAGAGAGTTAGTAGATCCTGATTCTATTGATATTGGCTTTCACTTCCCTGGTGTGAGTAAATCATGGTGTAGTCGCAGCGTACTGATTCAAATCCGCTTCTATCAAGATCCTATCAGTAATTTGCGGCGAGCGATTGGGATTGAAGCCGCAGGTTTTGACCATCGGGGTGAAGTTTGGCGACTCTCTACCGTAGGAGAATGGAATTTTGAAGGTGATAATTTACCTTCTCCAAGAGTAGGAGATAAACTAAAACTCGTATGTAAACAAATTTTAGAAGTATTTAATAATACAAGCTTTTAGTTTGGTGCTATAAAGCCAAGGTATAAGAAATGACTAAGAAAAAAGCGTTAATTGTTTTGTCTGGTGGTCAGGATTCAACTACCTGTGCGGCCATAGCTGGTCAAGAATTTGCAGAAGTCCATGCAATTACATTTAATTATCAACAAAGACACGCGATAGAATTAGAAAGTGCGATCGCTATTGCCAAAGCTTTAGGCGTAGTTAGTCATGAAATCATTGATTTAGGACCCGTCCTCAAAGGTACAAGTCCCTTAGTTAGTGATAACCCCGTTGGACAGTATAACTCAGCCGCAGAACTACCCGGAGGAGTCGAACCAACATTTATCCCAGGTCGCAACATCTTATTTTTAACCATCGCCTCAAATCGTGCTTTTTGCTTAGATTTACAAGATATATTTATCGGAGTTTGTCAAGCCGACTTTGCCGGTTATTGGGATTGTCGCCAAAGCTTTATTGATGCCATGAATATAGCATTAGGAGAAGGTATCTATGGAAAACCTGAAGCTTTTCGCATTCATACCCCATTAATGGATTTAACCAAAGCCGAATCAGTCAAACTGGCTGTAGACGTACTAGGAGAACGTTTTGAATCCATCATGGAATTAACCCATACCTGCTACGTCGGAGTTAAAGGAGGATGTGGAAAATGCCATGCTTGTATTTTACGGGATAGAGGCTTTCAAGAAGCAGGAATACCCGACCCTATTTGGAAATTTAGAAACCACCGGAACAATTAAATCCTGTTTAAATTTAAGTTGGTGCGCTAACACGATGTAACGCACCTAAAATGTAGCTAAGGTACAACTAAAACAGGACAAGGGGCAAGATTAATTACACGAGTGGTAACGCTATCAGATGCGCCTTCATCCGTTAACCCTAAACCCCGACAACCCATAATAATTAAATGAGCGCCGATCTCATCAGCTACATCACAGATCGTAAAGGCTGGTTTACCTTGTTTTTCTATGACTTCAGATGTGATCCCTTGTTGAGAAAACAAAGCTTGGGCATCCTCCAACAGTTTAGCAACCGCCTCTGGGGATGCCATCGGATCGCCATTAGATCCTTCTAGGGCTACCTCCTGGACAACGGACAAGATTACTAAACGACTTTCGTACCTTTGGACAACATGAGTTACTACATCAGCAGCCTCTCGCGTTTCCCGACTATGATCAATTGGAAATAGAACAGTTTTAAACATAGATTGACCTCCGCACCCCCGACTCTTGTAGAATCTGGATGGATCTACTTTAAAAAAGATAACAAAAAGGTAATCAGGAGGGTTTGGCTGTGTCCAAAAAAACTATAGCAAGTTTATCTGCGGCGGATATTTCTGGTAAACGTGCTTTGGTACGGGTTGATTTTAACGTACCTGTGGATGATCAAGGCAACATTACAGATGACACTCGCATTCGTGCTGCACTGCCAACCATCCAAGATTTGACAAAGAAAGGTGCTAAGGTAATTTTAACCAGCCATTTCGGTCGTCCCAAGGGTGTAACTGATAAATTACGCTTAACTCCTGTTGCCAAAAGACTTTCGGAGTTATTAGGACAAGAAGTTGTAAAAACTGACGACTGTATTGGTGATGAAGTTGCAGCGAAAGTTGCAGCTTTGCAAAATGGGCAAGTGCTGTTATTAGAAAACGTGCGTTTTTATCCTGAAGAAGAGAAAAACGACCCAGAATTTGCCAAAAAATTGGCCGCAAATGCTGATTTTTATGTTAATGATGCGTTTGGTACTGCCCACCGGGCTCATGCTTCTACTGAAGGTGTAACCAAATATTTGAGCCCTTCTGTAGCTGGTTATTTGGTAGAGAAGGAATTACAATATTTGCAAAGTGCAATTGAAAGTCCTCAACGTCCTTTAGCGGCTATTATCGGCGGTTCTAAGGTTTCTAGTAAAATTGGTGTGATTGAAACCTTATTAGAAAAGTGCGATAAGTTGATTATCGGTGGAGGGATGATTTTCACCTTCTTTAAAGCACGGGGCTTAAATGTGGGTAAGTCTTTGGTAGAAGAAGATAAGCTAGAGTTAGCTAAATCTTTGGAAGCTAAAGCAAAAGAAAAAGGTGTTACCTTACTGTTACCTACTGACGTAGTAGCGGCGGATAAGTTTGCAGCAGATGCTAATGCGACTACAGTTAGTATTGAGAACATTCCTGCTGACGGTATGGGTTTAGATATTGGACCCGATTCTGTCAAGTTATTCCAAGAAGCGCTGGCTGATTGTAAAACAGTGGTGTGGAATGGTCCTATGGGTGTGTTTGAGTTTGATAAGTTTGCTGTGGGTACAGAAGCGATCGCACACACTCTAGCTGATATTAGCAAAACTGGTGCAACTACTATTATCGGTGGTGGTGACTCTGTAGCGGCTGTAGAAAAAGTTGGTTTGGCTGATCAAATGAGTCATATTTCTACCGGTGGTGGTGCTAGTCTAGAATTACTAGAAGGTAAAGTATTACCCGGTATCGCTGCTTTAGATGAAGCTTAATTATAGCTTCTGAGTAAGCATTCAGTCGTCAGGGGCTAGATTTTAGATTTTGAATTGAATAATTTACAGCCTGTTTCAGGTAAATGAGGTACAAATTTTTGGAACAAACTCTTATACAAAGAGACTTTCAACCCTGCACCGCACTGAGCGTAGCCGAAGTGTTCCCTGTTCCCTGCTGTAACATCTAAAATTGAAAAAATCTGAACACTGACGGCTGAATGCTAATCAATTTAATTTAATGAAACTTTCAATTAAAGTGAGATCATGGCTAAAGGTTTTGATAAATCAATTGCGAAAAAGAAAACAAGAAAATATGGTGTTTTAAATAAAGACCTAAAATCTATGACCGATGTTTTGGAAACCTTAACAAGTTGTGAATATGGTAAAGATTTTATTTTAGACTCTCGTACTGGGGAAATATATGGCAAAAGTAAATTTATAAGAAATGTACAAACACTTCAAAAGAATTACCAAGATGTTGAGGAAATATTTGAATCAGAAGAGAAATTAGAGGAAGAATTAGATAGATTAGAAGAAATAGAAGAAATAGAAGAAATATCAGATGAGGATATAAACGAAGAGTTAGACGAAGAACCTGATATATCCATTAAAGATTTATTAAGAATAATAACTGAAAGGACGCAACTAGTTGATGACATAGAGGAAGGAAAAGCTATTTTTTTCTTCACAGAAGCTTTAGCGTTTAAAGCTTATAAATTATTACATAACGGTAATGAACCAACAATAGAAAATAGTTTATGTGTTTACCCAGATGAACTAAACACCTTGTTGGATCAAAAGATGGACGAAATGTTGAAAGCTCATGATTTTATAGAGAAGCAAGACGATTTTATAAATGAAGTCATGTCTGAGTTTACAAAATTTCTAAAAAAACATAATTATTATATTTAAATACCACAATTGTGTTAAATCCTCGATTCAATTTCCTATTTCTCAGCACAGATAAAATCGGCAATCTGTAAAGCAATTTTTGATGCTTTAGTTTCCGATAGATATTTTCAAGTCAGATTTAATGATCAAGGCAGAAAAATTTTATGGATAAAACTCTAGCTGACCTCCGTAAAGACTACACTTTACAAGATTTGAGTGAAACGGAAATTGATCCCGATCCCTTTGTCCAGTTTAAACTTTGGTTTGAGCAGGCGGTAGCAGCACAGTTACCAGAACCAAATGCCATGACTTTGGCTACTTGTACCCCAGATGGTCAGCCAACGGCTAGAATGGTACTCCTCAAGGATTTTGATCACCGGGGTTTTGTCCTTTTCACTAATTATCACAGCCGCAAAGGACAAGAACTAGCAGCCAACCCGCAAGCAGCTTTAGTTTTTTGGTGGGCAGAGTTAGAACGTCAAGTTAGAATTACCGGATGTGTAGAAAAAATTTCCCCAGAGGAATCAGATCAATATTTTGAAGTGCGTCCGGCTAAAAGTCGCTTGGGTGCATGGGCTTCTCATCAAAGTGAAGTGATCCCTAGTCGGGAATATTTGGAAAAGAAATTACAGGAATTTGCCGCTAAATATGAAAATCAACAAGTCCCCCGTCCCCCTCATTGGGGTGGTTATCGTGTCATTCCCCAAGAAATAGAATTTTGGCAAGGCAGATCCAGCCGTTTACATGACCGTTTACTTTACACCCGCTTAGAAGATGGTAACTGGAAAATAGAACGGTTATCACCTTAATAGGGAAAAGGGTTAATAACTACTTAAAGCTCTTTTGTTGATTAAATATTAGTGTATCTTCAGCAGAGAATATACTCAATTGAATCCAGATTATTTGAGGTACAATTTTACAGATTTGAGGTAAAAATTGTACCTAATTCCACCTGTTTGATTTTTAAAAAATACTGAGGTGGGCATTGACTACAGTTGTCTGCTTCTGTTCACTGTTTTACCCAAAAATGCCCACCCTACATATACCGAAAATTTTTCACTAAAATTATGCTGCCGGTGGCTTCAAATTATATTTGAGATAAAAGCCACCCCAAACAAAGAGAATAATTAATAAAGTGCCAATTCCTAATAAATTCGGCAACCAAAAAACTACTTCTATATGATTTAATTTTCCTGGTTGGAGTTGCCAAACTAAATGATTACCTTGTTTTAATGGTTTGATGGTGTCTGTTGTGTTTTGCAGGCTTTTTGCTCCCCAAGGTGTTCGTAAGCCAAAATCTAGATTGAGTAGAGAGTTAATATTATTTAAAACGTTGCCATCTTGAGTGAGAACATCGAGAGAACGCAAGTCTAAATCATAAATCAATTTATGACGAGATAACAATAGAAAATTATTTTCTTCTACCAATAAATTGGATTGAAGACTTGGTAATTCTGCTTTGTTCTCAGCTTTATCTAATTTTTGAGCATTTCGATAATTAAAGAATTGATAGAATTTTTCTTCTAATTCCTTTCCATTACTAAAAGGAATTTTAACAAGAACTTCTGCTGGAGAAATGCGCCGACTTGAACCATCTAATTTTTGAGTACGCTTTTCTAAGCTATCCAACCAATCATAAACATAATCACCGCTAAAACTAACTACTTTATCTGATAATTGAATATGTTGAACTAACTCACCATTATTAGTGTTATGGTAATTAATTCCTAAATCATATTGCACACAACCAGATAAAAAAGATGCAATTATAACTATAAACAAAATAGATTTGTTGGTTGTTTTGATATGAGAAAATAACCGAGTAATTAGATTAGTAACTAATTCTATAAACATCCTAAGTCTCAATGTATTCATTTCTCAAAATCTCCCATGACTACAAACTATAAATTTCTACTCTTAACTTTTAATCTCTGCCCCCTGTTTCCTGCCTCTTAAATACTTAACCAAACTAAATAAGCCGCAGTTAAAAAAACAGCAATTAAAGCTACCCAAATAAAACGATTATCTTTGGTGTTAACTTGACTCAAATCTACATATTCAGGTTCTTTAATTTTAGTTTGAGTAGATTTTTTCGGCTTAACGGTAACGATTTTTTTAGTTTCATTATCTGATATAGAACTAAAATCAGGTATTTCCGTCATCCATTCTTTTGGTCGCTTTAACTTGGGTGCTTGTAAAATATAAATTAAGCGTTTGGCTTGTTGTCTGGTTTCATAATTTGGATGTCGCAGTAGTTGTTGACAAAGTGCGATCGCTTCTTGATTTCTTCCTGCTGCCTCATAAGCATTGACTAGCCAGATATCTACCTCACCAGCAAAGCGGGTATTCTTAGCTAATAAAGCACTGGCCTTTTCTAAATTGTCCACTGCTTGCCGATATTGTCCATTTTCAAAAGCAGCTTTACCACTTTGATAACGAGTTTTTGCCAGTTCTAAACTTTCTACACTCACGGTTTTATCTAAATCAGCACTTTCTCTATTTTGCCAAATTAGGGGCAGGGTGCGGAGGAAGAGGCAAAGGGGCAGGGGGGCAGGGGGGCAGAGG
>DATGXB010000174.1:0-7533 GCA_035299225.1 Nostocaceae cyanobacterium
TGAGTGTGGGTTTGTGATGGATAGGGATTGGAATGCCGCAATTAATATTCTGAAATTAGCCTTGAGTACGGTAGGGATACGGTCACTTGGGTCTTAGACCCGAACGCTTTGGGAGATTCGGCCTCTACTCAAGTTGGAGAAGTCCTGCTTGAGCAAGTTGAGTCTATGAACAAAGAATCACCGTGCTTCTAGCGCGGTGAGTGTCAAACAGATGAAAGTTAAAGCCACTTAAACCAAATCAAACAGGGTATCAATGAAGCTACAGGTACAACCAAAGTTAATTATTCATGGAGGGGCGGGTAGTTCTCTCCAGGGTAAAGGAGGAGTGGAAGCTGTTAGGCGATCGCTCTATCAAATTATCGAAGCGGTTTATACTCGGCTATTGTCAGGTGCAACAGCTATTGAGGCGGTTGTTTTGGGTTGCCAACTACTGGAAGATGAACCCAGGTTTAATGCTGGTACTGGTTCAGTGTTGCAGTCAGATGGACAAATCCGCATGAGCGCTTCTTTAATGGATGGTACAACTAACCGATTTAGTGGGGTAATTAATATCTCACGGGTAAAAAACCCGATTCAGTTGGCGCAATTTTTACAAACTTCTCCAGATCGGGTTTTATCTGATTATGGTGCGGGGGAGTTAGCGCGGGAGTTACAAGTTCCCACCTACAACCCTTTAACCGAGTTAAGATTACAAGAATGGATTAAAGAACGCCAAGATAACTTTAAAAGAACTATGGCGGGAGTAATAGCTGAACCGGAAGCGGGAGAAACTAGTGAGGCTAGACGGGGGACAATTGGTGTAGTGGTTTTAGATGGCTATGGTAAATTAGCCGTTGGTACTTCTACTGGTGGGAAAGGGTTTGAGAGAATTGGTAGGGTGAGTGATTCTGCTATGCCAGCAGGCAATTATGCCAATCAATTGGCGGCTGTGAGTTGTACAGGGATTGGGGAAGATATTATTGATGAATGTTTAGCGGCTAAAGTGGTAGTGCGTGTGAGTGATGGTTTAAGTCTCAAAGAAGCCATGCAACGCTCATTTACTGAAGCTAAGAAAAATCAACGGGATTTAGGAGCGATCGCACTTGATGCTACTGGGGCGATCGTTTATGGTAAAACTAGCGAAGTATTACTGGCCGCTTATCATAACGGCCAAAATATTGGTGATACCTTGGAATGGAATGATCAAGAGTTAATTGGCTAGGCGTTGCATAATTGCGGGATGATTTTTGAATGTAGAGACGTTCTTTGACGTTCAAACAAGGGTTTTGGATTTATGCACAATGATTTTCATCCCAAAAATCAGCAACGCCATTGGCTATTGTTAAATGATAAATGATAGCTGATTTTAATCTTATGGGGCACAGCATTGCTGTGTCCGTGGTTTTTACTTTAGTTTTGACATACTCCCCGCCTTAAAAGTGCGGAGATTCTGGGTTCAAACAACAGTTGCAGTTTCATACCGTCTTACACTATCTCACCCAACAGACAATGCCCTGCCTGTTTCCACTATTCTATCAAAAAGCCGTCCTCAAAGGACAAGGCTTTAAACCCAATTTTTTGGTAAAAAACTAGTATGAAACAATTAGTGAAAATAATTTTAGCAAAAATCTTGATCTTAGCTGTGTTAATACTATCAATTTCAGCAACTATACATCTTACTAGTTCCATCACTTTATATTATTTTGGAGAAACATTACAAAGAAAGCATCCCCTCATTTTAATCCTAATTTTGCCTATCCTCTCATTATTCAAAGGGGAAACCCAGCCAATTTTGTGGCTGATCCCGGCAGTTGGGACAATGATAGTCAGTTTTTGTTCACTGTTATTATTATTTTTACCTGTTGTTAGCCCCAGAAAAATCTGAGGCAGAATTTTGTATTAAATTTTCAATTAAATCATTCCCGTTCCTTTACCTCTTTGGTCGGTTTCTTCTGTTAATTTCCCAGCTTTATCCTCATTGATTTCTTGTAATTCTTGGGAACGTTCTATTTGATCTGCGGCTATTTCTGCTCTGGCATCACCAGGAACTTCGTAATACATTTCTGGTTCAACTGCAAAATTATTAAGTAACCCTTCTCTATCCATAGTATAGCCGTCAGTTGTGCGGATACTTTCAGAATTTGTCTGATCATCTGTAGGTGTATTAATCTGTTTTTCTTCTGTAGGAAGTTGTTTAAATTGCTCTCCTTCTCTTTCTTTTCTAGCTGCGATTTCTGCGGGAATAATACCACGATCATAAGTATCTACTTCCACACGTTCCGCCGAGTCTATTGATTTATTCACACCTCTAGGCTTAGGCTTAGTCATTAATTTAAATTCTCCTTTTATCAGTTTTTAATTTCCAAAACTAGCTTAAGTTTTTGATCTGTGTAAATCTACTACCTTAAGATAGGAATAAAATGTAAATATTAACCTATATTTCAGCCCAGAGATAGATTAATTGTGTAGAGGTTTTAAATGAAAAAGTTATACACAAATTTGATATTGTTTAAAATTATTTGCATAGCTAAATTACAGCTTATTTCAAGTAAATAAAGTACAAATATTAATAATAAGTAATTAGGCAGAATTAATTACACAACTTCTTTTCCTGTTCCCTGTTCCCTGTCCTCTGTTCCCTAACTCCGCGTAGGAAATTAATTTTGCACAACTGCTTAAAAGCCTTGAGCTAAAGGAGTTTCAGGGTTATTGCCTGTTCCCTGCTATAAGTAAAAAACACAGCATTGCTGTGTCTAAATGAATATAAAAATTAATATTTTTAGGTGGGATTTCCCACCCAAAGGAGAAATTAACTGGATGTGAATAATGAAAACATCTAACCCAAAGTTTGACGTTTAAATGAGTTAATTTTATCTCCTAGTTCTTGTCGGTTTTCTGTTTTAATCAAATAACGGAGTGTAAACCAGAAAGAATAAATTAGCCCAATGATCTCGAAAGTTGGCTTGAGCAGTGGTACATTATTGACAGCATCAAGTAATGCTAACACTACCTTGAGTGTAATTAATGCTGAGACAATGAAAATCAAGGTTAAAAGAGCTTGCTGGTTCTGACCAAAAAAATTACCTAAATAATCAGGCAATTTATCAAGGAAGTCAAAACCTTGTCCAAGAACCTGTTGCCAAGATGGTTGAGATGTGGTAGATGAGGACAGTTTTGGCAAACTTGTACTATCTGCACCCTCAATGGCTAAAGCACCAGGTTGTGAGACAGAATTGGTTGGTTGTGGCTGCTGTTGTTCAGTTGCCATAATGTTTTTCGTTTGGTAAACGCAACAATTTTGATTAAATGTCTGGACGTAAATCAATATAACAGCCCAGACACTCAATTCTCAAATCTAAAATATTTAATTTTAATTTTTGCTACTGTCTATAGACTATGAAAATTAATCAATTTCTGATGTTGCCATTGGGTGTTTTGGTTTGGTGATAGTACAAATTTAATGGTGGTTTTAAGCAACAATTTTTTTGTTACCCTCCTGGGCGATTGGCGACTGTAGCATTAACAACCACATCTCTCACTCCTTTAATTTCTTTGGCCAGAGGTTCAATTTTTGCTAATTGCTCTTGATTGTTAACTGTTCCATTAACAGTAACTAGACCCTCTTTACTAGCTTGAACTGTTAATTGTCCACCGGGAATATTAGCCTCTAATTTAGAACGAACTTCACTGGCTAAATCGGCGGCGGCTCTTTCGGTTTCATCCTGGGTAAGCAGATTTCGTTCTTCACGAGCGCGAATATCAGCATTGAGTTGTCTTCTGCGAAGTTCGCTTTGGGCATCTTCTCTAGCTTGTTCGGTTGTTTCTACACCTGGTCTGCGAGCTGCTTCACCGGGTTCGGGTGCGGTAACTGTGGTTCTAGCGGTATTGTCACAGGCGATCGCACCAAATAATAAAAAAGAACTAATTAAAACGGAAGTAAGCTTTTTCATTGCTGTAAATTCTGGTGTGATTGGTTATTAGGGAACAGGGAACAGGGAACAGGGAACAGGGAATAGGGAATAGTTATTCTTTTTGACTTTTGACTTTCCCCTCTGCCCCCGTCCAGGGTTCAGCTTTACTGTTCCTGCTACCTACCCTCTGCCCCCTGCCTCTTCTCCCTTGCTTCTTCTAAACTCGCTCTTCTCGACGGTCAACAATGACTACAGAAGGTTCATCTCCATGAGTTGTAGAAACTGTGTCTGTAGTTCTGGGGTGTTGAGTGGTTGGTTGTTGATCCGTAGCGTCAAAAATGGCAAATTCTTCGATTCCTGAGCGTTTTAAAATGGTTTCAGCGTGGCGAATTTCGGCTTCTGTTCCATCAACCATGATCACGTAATCGCCTTTTTGGAAGCGATCGCTATATACTCTCGCTCTTTCTTCAGGTATTCCTAAATCTACTAATCCGCCGGCAATACCGCCAACTGCGGCACCAATTACACCACCAGTTAAAGTGGTAGCTAAGGCAGTAGCCACAGCACCTCCAGCCATTACCGGACCGACTCCAGGAATAGCTAAAGTTCCTAAACCGACTAATAAACCACCTAAACCCCCTAGAGCACCTCCGGTAGCTGCTCCGGTTTTTACCCCTTCATCAGCTTTATTACCTGTAGTTGGTTGTCGCTGGCCGCCATTGTGGGTGTCTTTGGCAATTAGGGAAACTTGAGACATAGGGAAACGAGCATTTCGCAATTCTGATAATGCGGCTTCAGCATCACGACGATGGGAAAATACTCCTATAGCTCGTTTGTGAGTTTGTAATAGCGTTTCTCTATGTCCATTTGCTTGATAAACTTGCCATTGCTGAATACCATGTCTGTTAAAAATACTGGTAGCTTGGTTAATTTCGGCTTCTGTGCCACTGACAATAATGATATAGTCGCCTTGGTGGATGCGTTCTTGATAAAAACGAGTACGTTGATCTGGAAGACCCAGACGCACGGGATCAAAACGATCGCTCAGATGGATTCCTGAAAAAGCATCACCAAGCGATCGCTCTCTGTGAATTACGGAAATGTGACCAAGAGGAAAACCCGCAGCTCGTAAGTCTCTAATTGCGGCTTCTGCATCTTGTCGCAAGGCAAAATAACCAATAGCCTGTTGAGTTGTCTGGGTAACAGGTGCAGTTCTCGCATCTGGTCGAATTACTTCTGTTGTCTGGGTAACAGGCGCAGTCGCAACATCTGGTCGAATTACTTCTGTTGCTTCCCCTTGATCCCCTGGATGATCATAAATATCCAATTCTTCAATATTGTACCGTTCTAAAATGGCCCGCGCTTGGGCAATTTCTGCATCTGTACCTTCAACAATGATCAAGTAGTCGCCTCGATGCACGCGATCGTGATACACTCTAGCTCTATGTTCAGGAATCCCTAAACCAATTAACGCACCAATTAAACCACCCGCTACAGCACCTATACCCGCACCAGCTATGGTGGTGGCTAGGGTAGTTGCAGCTGCCCCCGCTAACATAATTGGTCCAATTCCTGGTAAAGCTAATGTTCCTAAACCTACTAATAAACCAGTTAAACCACCCAATACACCACCAGAAACGGCTCCAGCAGTTGCTCCTTCATCAGCTTTATTACCCGTTTCTTCTCGTCTTTCCCTTCCAGTTTGTCCTTCTATGTGTTCAAAATCTTTATCTCTGGCAATTACTGAAACTTTATCCATGTCAAAGCCAGAATTTTTCAATTCATGTAAAGCTGCTTCCACATCCCGACGGTGTGAAAATACCCCTACAGCCCGCTTACGTAAACCTATAACCATAATTATATTCCCCCAACTATCCGACAGTTATTCCCATAGCGATCGCAGGCAATGATTCTATTACTACTCTTTTGCTTGTTGGTTTCATCACTCACTAGGAGTAAGTTATCCGTCTATCATTGGGTAGAGGGATTGATTAAATCTTATAAATTCAAACATAATTTTATTAAATCTTTATTTTTTTATTGCATAAATTTATCTTTTGAGAGAGGAGAAAATAAATATTATCATCATCAAGTTAATACTATTGATTTTTTGTTAAATGACTATTATGATTAAAGCAAAACAGAATATCCATTGATATTTTGTATATCATCTTAATCAACCAAATACCAGTAATAATTAATAGCTAAACATCTGTCACCAACTGCATTTACCAACAAAAATAAAAAACTTCTCATGCTGTTATGTACGTCAAATTGCTCTGCACGGGGCTTTTTGTATCATAAGCGACAGTAAATCTACATAAAATTAGATAAAATTAGCCAAAATTAAGATAACCTGAGTAAGTAGGAATAAAAATTCAAAATCAGTTAAAAATCAATGAAATCATAGATGTGATATTGATCACAACCTCATTAGGTTCAAATCACTGTAAATTAAGGCTTTCATAGCTTAATTTAAAGGAGTAACAAACTATTTTTTAAGTTCAATCATGAAATTTGAGTAATGAATTTGGTGATTATGGGGAGTAACAGTTATGCTAGAGAAATTATTATTAGCTTCCATCCTAACATTTAGCTTCAGCGTCGTTTCAGAGATGAACTGGTCAGTCTCTAGTCAAAAAATTCATGAAGTTACCCCAAATAATCAATCAGCTGTGACAGTAGCCCAACGTCAGCATAATCTAAAAATCAATAAACAGTAAGAAGAAATACGGAAGGCAGGCAGTCCAGAAAGCGTGTATTATTTGTCAGTGTGAGCCAAAATCAGTTAGATTGATGTTCTGATTTGCAATACTGCTTATGAACAGCCAAATTTTTGCTACAGCCGCATTTTTAATTACACTCAGTCTGTCAGCCACTGCCCAAGCAGCAAATAATGAAGATATTAGACAATTATTAGCCACAAAAAAATGTAAAGATTGCGACTTGAGCAATGCAGGGTTAGTAATGAACAATTTATCTGGTGCTGATTTGAGTGGTGCAAATCTAACTGGTGCTAACTTGAGTCGTGCTAACTTATCTGGTGCTGATTTGCGGGGAGCAGATTTAAGCGGGGCTAGTTTGTTTGGTGCCAACTTAATTAGAGCAAAACTAAATGGAGCAAATTTAAATGGGGCGGATTTAAGAGATACCTATTTAATGAATGCAGAGTTAACTAGTGCGAATATCACTGGCACTAATTTTCAGGGTGCAACGGGTATTCCCTCGCAAATTGCCAAACCAGAAGATTTTTATGCTTGGGGTGTAGCAGAAGCGGATAGGGGAAACTTACAATCAGCCATTAGTTATTTTAACCAAGCGATCGCCTTAAAACCAGACTATGCAGGCGCTTATTTAGCCAGAGGTGTCGCACGTTACCAAAGCCTAGATAGACAAAAAGCCTTAGAAGATGCCCAAATAGCCGCTAAACTGTTCACAGAACAAAGTAACACCGAAGGAATAGTAACAGCCCAAGCCTTTATCAAAGAACTACAAACACCATACCAAGAAAAAATCAATCCTGGTCAACCCAATTTTATGGATCTTGTCGGTAGTTTAGGTTCGGTTTTACTGCAATTTCTCCCATTTTAGAAAGCAGGGGGGAAGAGGCAGGGGGGCAGAGGGCAGGAGATGAAGAGGCAGG
>DATGXB010000175.1:0-4157 GCA_035299225.1 Nostocaceae cyanobacterium
CCCTGCCCCCTGCACCCCTGCCTCTTCATCCCTCCTGCCCCCTGCCTTTTCATCAAGATATACTAACTTTTATTAATTTTTGTATAATTACCAGACTTTTAATACCAAAATTAAGAGGAAAAAGTAGACTCTTTAATCGGAACAGTAATTTTTACATTTCTCCACAAAATTTTAGTAAATTTGAGGCAATTCTATGGCTTGGCAGCGTCCAGATGGTCGAAAACCTTATGAACTACGTTCTCATAGTTTTTATCCTGATTTTACACGATTTGCACTAGGTTCTGTGCTGGCTAAATCTGGTGACACTCAGGTGCTTTGTAATGTGAGTGTAATGGAAAGTGTACCGAGGTTTTTAGTTGGGAGTGGTAAAGGTTGGTTAACTGCTGAGTATAGAATGTTGCCTGCTGCTACTCAACAACGGCAGGAAAGAGAATGGTTAAAGTTATCGGGAAGAACTCAAGAAATTCAGCGATTAATTGGCAGGAGTTTAAGAGCTGCTATAGATTTTGAGATATTGGGAGAGAGGACACTGACGGTAGATGCCGACGTATTACAGGCGGATGCTGGGACAAGAACCACAGCGATTACAGGAGCTTATGTAGCGGTAGCTCATGCTATATCTAAATTGTTACAGCAGGGAGTATTAGAGCGATCGCCTTTATGTGGACAAGTGGCGGCGGTATCGGTAGGTTTATTAGAAGGTGAGCCATTTTTAGATTTAAACTATGTGGAAGATGTAGCTGCTACAGTAGATTTTAACGTAGTTATGAACCATAAATTAGGCATTATTGAAGTACAAGGTACAGCTGAAGCAGGAGATTTTACCCGCAGTCAATTAAATCAAATTCTCGATTTTGCCGAAAAAGGGATTCAACAATTATTGATATCGCAACGGGAAGCGATCGCTAATTGGGATATTGTATTTACAGAAAATTAAATCAGGAGTAAATTCAAAATATAAAATCCAAAATCTAAAAATCCATAGTAAAAAATTGAAACATTTACGCTATTTTGCCCCTATATTATTGCTAGGACAAATCTGGCTACACTTATTTAAAAGCAAAATTTATTACCGTAAAATTCTTGATCATTTGGTAGTTGCAGGGCCTAATTCTCTTTCACCAGTATTATTAGTCAGTGGCTTTTCCGGGATGATTTTTACCATTCAAACAGCCAGAGAATTAATTAAATTTGGTGCAATTGATAATGTTGGGGGCGCTTTTGCCATTGCTTATTGTCGAGAATTAGCACCAATTTTAACAGCCGCTATTATGACCGGACAAGTAGGATCAGCCTTTGCTGCCGAAATTGGAGAAATGCAAATAACAGAGCAAATTGATGCCCTGTATATGCTAAAAACAGATCCTATAGATTACCTAGTTTTACCTAGAGTAATTGCCTGCTGTTTAATCATGCCATTAATGATGATTTTTTCTCTAGTTATTGGTGTCATGGGTGGAGCTTTTGCAGCTTATCAATTTTATCAAGTTATACCAGAAAAATTTTTAGAATCAGTCAGAGATTTTTTAACCCCAGCAGACCTGTGGATTGTTTTACTTAAAGGTTTAATTTTTGGAGTAATAGTATCTGTAAATACTTGTACTTGGGGACTAACAACCAAAGGAGGTGCAAAACAAGTAGGAGAATCAACCACTAAAGCAGTGGTGACAACTTGGGTAGCAATTTTTATTACAGAATTTATACTATCACTGCTACTATTTGAACAACCCATGTTTTAAAACAGCAGAAAAGAAGTTAAAAAATCTAAATGGTGTTGATAAATAAAACCGTAAATTAATGTATAGCTTTTCCCGACACTCACCACCCTTGTAATTTCCTATTGATATAATTCCCTGTTAGTACCACCGACTACTGACAGCTAACCAAAAATAGTGATAAAGAAAATTTAACTGAACTATTCTGTTTAACTAGATGATATTAAAAATTTCAAAAGTTAATCAGGAAAATGAGCAGAAGTTCAGTATTGTATTGCTGGAAGTCGGCTATGTGAATGATAAAACCATGAACAAAACAGTTGAAGTTTTACCGGATCTTCAGGCGCTAGTAGCACGGGCGCTAGAGTTGATCCTGTCTAAATTAGAAACTGCCATTGCGGAAAGAGGACAATTTACCATTGCCTTATCTGGTGGTAGCACACCCAAACCATTATACGAAGCGATCGCCTCCCAAAACCTACCTTGGGATAAAATTCATGTTTTCTGGGGAGATGAGCGCTACGTTCCCCCAACTCACCCTGATAGTAACGAACTCATGGCACGTCGTGCCTGGTTAGATCGTGTTAACATCCCAGCTAATAACATTCATTCTGTACCGACCTTATCAGGCAACCCGGCAGTAGATGCAGCCCAACATCAACAGCATCTACAAGAATTTTTTCATACCGTACCAGGAGAATTTCCGGTATTAGATGTAATTTTATTGGGGATGGGAGATGATGCTCACACAGCCTCTTTGTTTCCCCACACAGAAGCACTCAAAGTTACAGATCAGTTAGTTACAGTAGGTAATAAAGACGGCAACCCCCGGATCACCTTTACCTATCCTCTAATTAACGCTGCTCGCAGTGTGATTTTCTTAGCTGCTGGTGCAAATAAAAGACCTGCCTTAGCTCAAGTCTTTGCCCCCGTTGCCGATGACTTCACTTATCCATCTCGGTTAATTAAACCCCAAGGAGAACTTGTGTGGCTGCTAGACCAAGCAGCAGGTTTAGAAGTCAAATCTTAAACATTTCTCTTTGGGAGTAATTGTTAAAATCGAAAACTAGAGTTGCTCCTCTGCTTGCCAGTATATTTTTTACGATTACCTTGATAAAGGCTTAAATTCATGATCGTCTGCCCTAATTGCAATCATCCCAACCCAGACGGCGCTGTACAGTGTGAAGCCTGCTATACACCCTTGCCAGCGACTAGTTTTTGTCCCAGTTGTGGGGCTACTGTGCAGGCAGATGCCGCTTTCTGTGGTCAGTGCGGTTACAATCTTCACTCTAATACCGCCGCTACAGTGGCCACAGCCGTAGCGCCAACTGTTGCTCCTGATATGCCCGTAGAAATACCGCCCCTAGCAGCCCCCGACCCAATGCTAGAACTTTTACAACCAGATCCTTTAGGTCTTGGTACTCCGGGAGGTTCTAATCTACCCCCGACAGCAGTAGCAGCACCTTCTACACCACCAGCAGCACCTATAGCAGCACCTTCTACACCACCAGCACCACCTATAGCACCCCCACCAATACCTGCTCAACCAGCAGTACCACCAATACCAGCACCAGAAGCCCAACCACCAGCGCCACCTGTAGCTGCACCCCCACCAATACCAGCACCACCTGTAGCTGCACCCCCACCAATACCAGCACCACCCGTAGCTGCTGCACCCTCACCAATACCGGCTCAACCAGCAGTACCACCAGTACCGGCACCAGAAGCCCAACCACCAGCACCACCTGTAACACCTGCACCTGTGGTAGTGGCAGAAAGTACACCACCAGCACCACCTTCAGAACCTACGCCTATTGTGGTGACAGAGGAATCATTGACAACTCCACCTGTACCCATAGCAACACCCGTAGCTGAAGCAGCACCACCAGCACCTACAACTGCATCAAGAACTCAATTACAACAAGTGGTAGCTCGTTTATTCCATGTTCAGAGTAATCGAGAACTGGAATTACCACAAAGTCTTTCTGTGATTCACATTGGTAAACCTAACGATCGCATTCCGCCAGATATTGACGTTTCTGGATTCCCTCATTCAGAAGTCGTTTCCCGGATACACGCGGATATTAGGATTGAAGGTGATTCTTATTTCATCGAAGATGTTGGTAGTTCCAACGGCACTTATATCAATAATTTGCCATTATTACCAGGAAATAGACACCGCCTCCGTCCAGGCGATCGCATCAGCTTAGGTAAAGGCGATTTGGTAACTTTTTTATTCCAAATGTCGTAAGGAGAGGGAACAGGGAACAGGGAACAGGGAACAGGCAAAATAGGTAATAGGGAATAGGCAAAATAGGTAATAGAGAATAGGCAATAGGGAATAGGCAATAGGGAATAGGCAATAGGCAACAGGCAATAGGCAATAGGCAATAGGCAACAGGGAATCAATTCTTTTCTTTCTCCCCTGCCCCCCTGCCCCCT
>DATGXB010000176.1:0-4561 GCA_035299225.1 Nostocaceae cyanobacterium
GGGGGGCAGGGGGCAGGGGAGAAGTCAAAAGTCAAAAGTCAAAAGTCAAAAATAATTACTATTTCTTGTTCCCTAATGACTAATGACTATTCCCGCACTCAGCACTCAGCACCTCTCTGGTTAACCTTCCAAGCGCCGGGAAGCTTGTTTTCGTTCTGACTCAATCTGTTTTACCAGACTAGCAGGAAGTTGGGATTTTTTGGCTAGGGCTTTGTCAAAATGAGCGATCGCCAGTTGCAAATCTGATTTATTATTACTCTTTTTCCCCATTTCATGGAGAATTTGAGCTTTGAGATAGTGTATTTCAGGATTTGAGGGGGTAGCGTTCATAGCCCGGTCAACATACCTTTCAGCCGTTTCAAATTCTTTTAAATCTCGATATGCTAGAGCAATACCCCGATTGACTAAATAGGCAGGTGCAGCATTTTGTTCTAAACGCTCAATTGCTTGGTCTGGACTGGCAAAAGGCAAATTCACCGATAGCATTAAATCCATGTAACCCCGGATCAAGTTTAACTCTGGATCATTAGCGGCGATCGCCTCCGCTTTGCCAAAATATTCGTATACTGTCCGTAAACGACTCAGCGCATCTGATGCACCATTTACCGCCCCCTTACGGGTAATAATTACCGCCCCTTCCAAAAAATAACCCACAGCAGTGTATAAATTACCCCGCAAAGGATCACTAGCTGTTAACTTGCGTCCCATTTCCAGAGTTTTCCGGCTATACCTATCTAAAGCCGCCACATCATTTTTGTTATAAGCTAGAGATGCCTTGAGTGCATAAGCTAGAGGTTCATTCGGTTCTTTTTTCAAGGCTTGTTCTAGATGGCGCTCTGCTGCTGTGTAATTGCCATCTTGAAACATAGCTTTAAAAGCTGCTTCTGTTTGATCACCGATTTGTTTTGGTTCTCTAGTGCGGAAAGGATCACCAGCTAAAGCGGGAGTAATGGTAAGATGGAGAGCGATCGCCCCTGCAAAAGTTAACTTAGCTAACCCAGAAAAACGGGACAACATTATAAATTGTCGAGAAAACAACTGTTTAAACATAGTAATACTCAAAAAAAGGCAGTTAAAATGTTCTATCTGTCACTTACAATCAAAAGAAGATCATCAAAAATCGGATTGATTAACATCCGAAATTTCTACACAGATAGACTATAGTAAATTTTCTATGTTCCCTTGACTTTTGTAGCATTTTTCTGACCTAATTCTGCCAAAATAGCAAAAATTAGTACAAGGAAGTAGGAAGCAAGAGAATTTGGGATTTTAGATTTTGAATTTTAGATTTTAGATTAATGAATTTTTGATGTTTGTCTGCCCCTTTTTTCTTTTCCTCTTTCCCTCAAAATCTTAACATTCAATGCTCTATCTTAGAAACTTAACTTATCATCCAACAGCCTGCCCAAATGCAATTCTTCAGGCGATTAACCTAGAATTACCACCCCAACAACTAGGTTTAATTATTGGCCCTAGTGGTTCTGGCAAAAGTACCCTACTAGAAATTTTATCTGGACTAGCTGAACCTACTTCTGGTGTAATTTTGTGGCGAGAACAACAAATTATATCAGAACATCTACAACAACTCGCCGGTTTAGTATTCCAATTTCCTGAACGCCACTTTTGTGGTAAAACAATATTAGAAGAATTGCGCTTAGGACATCCCGAAATTGGCACAGAAAGAGTAAAAAAAGCATTAAGCGAAGTAGGATTAGAAAATATCTCATTATCTGCATCACCAAATGCCTTAAGTGGTGGACAACAAAGACGTTTAGCTTTAGCAGTGCAGTTAATCCGCCAACCAAATATATTATTATTAGATGAACCAACCGCCGGTTTAGATTGGTCAATGCGCCAACAATTAGTTAATTTATTAGCAAAATTAAAACAAGATTGGACATTATTAGTTGTCACTCATGACGCGGGAGATTTATTAAGTATTGCCGATAATTGTTGGACACTCAATCATGGTATATTAGCAACAATAGAACCTACTAAATTAGTAGTAACAACTAAGAGATGAAAATGAGAGAAATGAGAAAGTAATTTTATATTCCTCCTGCCTCCTGCCTCCTGCCTCCTGCCTCCTGCCTCCTGCCTCCTGCCTCCTGAATGACTAATGACTAAACTACCCGAAATGCCAGAAATTTGGCAACAAACCCTAAATTGGCAACCCACAGAGCAACAACAAACACAATTTCAGCAACTTTATGAGTTAATTTTAGCAGGAAACAAACAACTAAATTTAACTCGTATTACTGAACCTCTAGAGTTTTGGGAAAAACACCTTTGGGACTCCCTGCGGGGAATCGCACCACAACAACATTTTATTCCTACTTTGCAAACAGGAGGAAAAGTAATTGATATTGGTAGCGGTGCGGGGTTTCCTGGTATTCCGATTGCTATTATTGCCCCCAATGCTCAAATTACTCTTTTAGATTCTACCCGCAAAAAAATTACTTTTATTGAGCAAATATTAAATACACTGAATATTAATAACGCTCAAACTTTAATTAATAGAGTGGAAGAAATTGGACAGCAACCCCAACACCGTGCAAGTTATGATTTAGCAGTGATTCGGGCTGTAGGTACGGCATCCGCTTGTGCTGAATATACATTACCATTAATCAAACAAGGTGGTTTAGCCGTAATTTATCGCGGAAATTGGACAGAAGCAGAAGCAGAAAATTTAGAAAATGCTGTTCAACAATTAGGAGGAAAAGTTGAATTAATTGATGAATTTACCACTCCTTTAACTAATGGCATTCGTCATTGTTTACATTTACGAAAAATAGCAACCACACCTGCAAAATTCCCCCGTGCGGTGGGTGTCCCCAGTCAAAAACCGTTATAAAATGTTACATTACAACAAGTTTCAGGTAAATGAAGTACAAAAAAAGCTTCAAACCTGTTCCTTGTTGTATTTGAATACTTTGAGAAATTTCCTCAGTAGATTTACTGTAGCTTTATTAAAGCTTATTATTTAGTTATTGGTTTATAGCTCTTATTTATTAATTTTAGTTAATGGTAGCTATAGTTTATCTTTGGTAAAGTAATGCTCAACTAGGTTTTGCTAAAATCGGAAAGTCAAAAATTCAGATTAAGTAATTTATTGGTTGTCAGTTTGTTGTCAAGTAGGGATAATCAAATTATTCAAAATTGCCATTGCATAACACTCCCAGATTTAAAGCCATCGCCTATCTTTCACTTAGTTGATGAGATTAGGCGATCGCATTATTAAATCCATACAGCATATTTCAGGTAAATTAGGTACAAGCTTAAACTGAAAACTCAGACAGAAAAAAGCTTTCCCTCCTGCCTCCTGCCTCCTGCCTCCTGCCTCCTGCCTCCTGCTGTAAGTCGAAAAAACCGATTTTTGAGGTTCGGTTAATCCGATTTCCTATTTTAGCGATTGCTTGATAAATTCATTATTAATCAAGCACAAACAAGGTGACAGCAATGAGTAATCTTTCCCACCGTCGAACAGATTTTTCTGCACCTGACGATCACAATCAATTATGGCAATATGTACAATCTCTCAACCCTGAAATGGTTGCACAATTGTCCAAACCTAATTCACCAGAAGTTTTAAAATTAATTCAACAAGCTATTGTTACCATATTGGGTAATTTGCCCCACGATAAATATGATACTATGATTACTACCAGACGTGATGAACTGGGTCGGTTATTAGGTTCAGCTATGATAGATGGCTATTTTTTACGCAATGTTGAACAACGCTTAGAAATGGAAAAAAGTTTCTGTCTGGCAGAGATAAAAACAGACGGTTCTGCACAAGTTTAGGATGAAAATTATAGTGTAGAGACGTTCATTGGGAACATCTCTACAAATTTAGTAGAACCAAAACAGATTTTTTTATTTACAGCCTAAAGATTCACGAGTATCTACACCAGTTTGAGGATTTACACCATCAGCTACAGCGCACAGCTTTTTCAATTCTGTTTTATCTAGCACTGCATTAGTGAAATCCGCACCCGTGATATTTACATTATCAAAAGTAGAACGGACTAAGATCGCTTCGGTAAAATTGGTATCACTTAAATCCGAGTTGACAAATTTAGTGAGATAAGCAAGACCGTAGGTAAAATCTGCACCATGAAAGTTTACACCATCTAAAAGAGTGCCATTGAACACACTACCCCGTAAATCGGCATTGCTAAAATTGGCATTGGAGAGATCCAAGTTAGTAAACTCAGTCTCAACTAAACTTTTGCCAACAAAGTCCTTATTGACAACTTTCTCATTCGCTGAACGGGTAATACTGGAAGAACTAGCTGCATCCGCAGAGACAGGAAACAGCAAGATAGCGATCGCTAAAATTAAACAACCTAGTGTTTGCCAATACTTCATAAAACTAACTTAACAAAACTCAACACTCCACCATTAAATAGTATAGGAAGTAGGGAACGGGGAACAGGGAACAGGGAACAGGGAAATAGAGAATAGGGAATAGGGAACAGGGAATAGGGAACAGGGAAATAGAGAATAGGGAATAGGGAATATAGAAATTAATTCTTCTTTCCCCTCTGCCCCCCTGCCC
>DATGXB010000177.1:0-17025 GCA_035299225.1 Nostocaceae cyanobacterium
GGGGGGCAGAGGGGCAGGGGGGAATGAAGAAGTAATTCCTTATTTCCTAATGACTAATGACTAATGACTAATGACTAACTAATCTACGTTAGGATCAGAATTAATACCTCACTCCTTGACACTCATGAATGGATTAAACCAACTAGCCAAAGAATCCTTACATCCTTCACAGCCCACAGAACACACGCACGATAATAATTTAGACCACCAACATACAGAGCATAATCATGAACATGGTGCATCTGTACATCCTCACGTTCACAGCGAAGAGTCTTTGCGGCGGATTGTTAACCGACTTTCTCGTATAGAAGGACACATTCGGGGGATTAAAAGCATGGTGCAGCAAAATACCCCCTGTCCTGATGTTTTATTACAAATAGCGGCTGTGAGAGGTGCTTTAGACAAAGTAGCACGAATAGTTTTAGACGAGCATTTAACCGAGTGTATCGGTAGAGCTGCCCAAGAAGGTAATATTGATGTAGAAATTGAACAATTAAAAGCCGCTTTGGATCGGTTTTTACCTTAATATTTACAGCAGGTTTTGATAATTAATTGACGCATTGCTACACCATCCTACTTTTATTTTTAGGTCAAGGTCAGCATCAAAGCCTTACTACGAGTGATTTTAGTATTTTTGCTGGATACCTTCACTCAGCTATGCCATGATTAACACAAGACTTTTAACAGCTGATGTGATGGTTTGGGCTTCTGGATATAGATTATATGGCGATCGCTACTTCATCGAACAAAAACTAGGTGAAGGTGGTTTTGATATCACATATCTAGCTAAAAACCACAAAGATCAGCACATTTTTATTAACACAACTTGATAAATATCTGACTAACTCTGACTAAAATTGAACTTGTTTCCGTTGAACTCGTCGCCATCAAAGAGGCTCTGCTTCTACTATAATTAAAATCAAAATCTGATAAAATACACCATCCTTTCACATCCAAATAAACATTTAATCAAATCATCCAAAATACCCCTATTTCAACATACTAAAATCACCTCTACAAAAAAATATTTTCCTCTCACCAGAGAAAAATCTATACCACCTTAATGTGATTTATAATTACCAATAAATCCAAAACTCTATTCTTGAGGCGTAAATTTTCTGCGCTACAACCTATTAACATAATGCTAGAAAATTATAAATTTCATTATTCACTCACGGGTAACATCAATAAACCTCTAATTCTCTTTTTACATGGCTTTATGGGGAAAATAGATGAATTTGACCCAGCCATTAAATTACTGAATGATGAATTTTCCTATTTAACAATAGACCTCCCCGGACATGGTAAAACCGCAATTTTGGGAGGTAATGAATATTATCAAATGGAAAATACTGCACAAGCCATCATCAATTTATTGGATAAATTACAAATCAATCAATGTTATTTAGTTGGTTATTCTATGGGGGGAAGATTAGCATTATATCTTACTCTGCATTTTCCCGATAGGTTTTTAAAAGTCATTTTAGAATCTGCTTCTCCTGGTTTAAACTCTGACCAAGAAAGACTAGCTAGGATTAAAAGTGATCATCAAATTGCTAATAAATTAATTAGACTGAATACTCAAGAAGAGTTTGCAAAATTTCTCAACTTTTGGTATCAACAACCAATTTTTAGCAATATTAAAAATCATCCCGAATATCAGTCTATGTTAGCCAGTCGCTTAGAAAACAAACCAGCCGAGTTAGCGAAATCATTACAGTTTATGGGTACTGGCTACCAGCCCCCATTATGGGATAAATTACAAAATAATAAAATTCCGTTGCTGTTGTTAGTAGGTGAATATGATGAAAAATTCATATCTATGAATACAGCAATGGTTTATAGATGTAATTGTAGTAAATTGAAAGTAATTAAAAAAGTTGGTCATAATATTCATTTTGAAAAACCGAAGGCTTTTGTTAAAAATATCCGCAGGTTTTTTAGGGAATAACCAAAAATTTTGTAGGGTGCGTTAACATCCCATGAATATTTAAACGCAGATGGACGCAGATAAATATTTTCATGTTTTTTCAGCTATTTAATTTGATTTGTCAATAATTTTGTTTTGGTGAAAATATAATTTATGGTTGCCGTACTTTCTGTGCTAACACACCCTACAACAAAGATATGAAAAAGATATAATTATTAAGGACATGGCATTGCCATGTCCCTACAGAAATGTGATTTGCAATAATAGGAAAGGATGATGTATTTTAACTATTTTCTTTCCTCCTGTTTCTGAATTTTACCAGAAGCAATTTTTAATTCTTCTTGTAAGACTTTTTGGTAAACTTGGGGTAAAAAGCGAGTGTTGCTATTAGTTTCTATGCCATAACCTAAACTTGTCCAGGTGGGGGAAAGTTGTTTTAAGACATTATTTAATTTTCCTTGTTTAAGTTGTTGAGAGATGCTATTTCCCCAGACGCTAGAGTCACTTAACCAGCGATAAACTACGATATCTTGATATTCTGCTTCAAAACTATAATTTTTACCCCAAAACATAAACTGGTCAGGTTTGGGATGATAACGCGGTGCGATGTGATACCATGTTGTGTTAATAATTTGATATCTACCGGCTGCGGTGGAACAGTTTCCGGTGTTGGGTCCGACTGTGATGGTAACGCAAACTTCTGGATGACGGCTAAGGTCTTTTACTTGCTGTCCACCATATAAGAGGGAGTAGGGACGACTACCAGCTGCTTCACTGGCGGAAATTGTACGCATTAAGGCGCGAATATACGGATCGCCGCCTTTCATGACTAAGGGGGGTTGTTTTTCGGTAGCATTGCCAAAAATGGGATCAGATTTATTTGATATGTTACCAAAAACATACCACTGAAATAGATAAACAAATGCTAGAAGTGCGGCGAGGGGACCTATATATTTTTCTACACCTCTAGTTTTATCTGTTGTACTCAGAACTGGACTCCTTTAAACTCTCTTTATAGATTTAACCACAACAACAGATAACCAAATTTCGGGAAACCCAGTGTAAGGAGGCAGGAGGCAGGGGGCAGGGGGCAGGAGGTAAGAAAGTTTGGTGTTTAAGCTTTTTAAATTTTTTAACTCAATGATTATTTTTGTCAAGGTGTACTAAATTTGATGTCATTATTGCTGTGTTTTTAATTTGCTTTATACTGCTTGGAATAATTCGGTAAAATTTTTGGCGGGTGCTTCTGGTTTGGAGATGATTTCAACTATTTTATTATTTGCGGTGGGGTTAAAGAGGGTTTCTACACAAACTTGGGCGACTTTCTGCCGGGGGATGGTACCCTCAAATAATGTATCGGGACTTTGCATTATTATTGAGTCTGGGTTATCTTCGTTTTTGAGTCCTCCTGGTCGGACTATTGTATAAGTAATTCCACTTTTTTGCAGGTACTCTTCTGCTTGCTTTTTCCAGTACAATAGTAGCCAAAATAGGTTGAGGGGATGGAAAAACTGAGAAACACACAGGGAAGAAACTAAGGTGAAATGTTGGATTTGCTTGGTTTTTGCTGCGTCTATTAGGTTTTTTGTGCCAATAAAATCCACTTGATAGGGTGCTGTAATATCAAAGGTAGGTCTAGCACCTGTAGCACATAATATTACTGTGCTGTCACCCAAGGCTGTGGTTAGGGTTTCGGGTTGTGATACGTCACCAACTACTAATTCTGCATTTGGAGATAGTATGGTTCTGGCTTTGTCTAAATCTCGGACTAAGGCACGAACAGGAATATTTCTGGTGATGAGTTCTTGAACTATGTGTTTTCCTGTTTCTCCGGTTGCACCTGCGACAAATGCTTTCATGGTGATGCTATCCTAAAAAACTAGGTATATCTGCTCAATACTTCTTTATTTTATCTATGTTTCTGGATTTTGATGACAGATTCTTGAGATTTAAGTCAAAATATGATTTTGGTGCATAAAATTCTCCCCTGTGTGGGAATCATTAATGTAGACCCAGACCGCAGTATAGAAAAAGTGATTTTATGGTTTCTAAGGATTGTGATCATCAAACTGTAGAATTAACAGAGTCAATTTTCATGGAAGAGGAAGTTTCCATTAATGAACCCAAACCAGAAATGACAAAGTTCCTTGGTCGTTATGAAGACTCTATGGAAATGTATGCATCTGGGGGGAAGGTCAGCGAGTATTTGAATTCTCATGCTGTATGGTTTGTTGATTGTGCTAAACCTATGAGTGTGGAATCATTAGGGGATAATGGTTATGCTTTAACTATTGGTCGGTTCGGTGCTTTTGGTTATGATGTAGAACCGAAGATTGGTTTAGAGTTGTTAAATATAGATGATGATAGATATCATATCCGCACTATTCCTATTCCTGGTTATGAATATCCTGGTTATGATGTGGATTATAAAGCCTGCTTGCAGTTGGTGACGGATGAGGTCAATGATGATTCTACTGGTTTAAGGGAAGTGACAAAGGTAGAATGGGAGTTAGATTTGACGGTTCAGCTACATTTTCCCAAGTTTATCCAAAGATTACCACATTCTTTAGTTCAGACGACTGGCGATCGCCTCTTAAATCAAATCGTCCGTCAAGTCTCTCGACGCTTAACCCGCAAGGTACAAGAACATTTTCACCAGTCTTTAGGCATACCTTTTCCAGTCAAGAAGAAAAAGTGAGGAGGATGAGGGGCAGAGGGGCAGGGGGCAGAGGGGAAAATAAGAATTAATTCCTAATTACCTGTTGCCTGTTGCCTATTGCCTATTGCCTGTTCCCTGTTCCCTGTTCCCTGTTCCCTTCATTTGGGTATTGTCAAAGTGGTTAAACCGGCACAAACTAAGTTGGGATGTTATCCGGGTTGATCTCTATGACTAAATCACTTATGACTGACAATCATGATATTCTGCTACTCAAGGCTGCAAAAACTGGTGATATTCATCAGGTGCAGGCAATGTTGGCGGCTAGTGCTAAGGTGGATGTGAGCGATCGCTATGGTACGTCGGCTTTAATGTTTGCGGCTAATCTGGGTTATACTGAGATTGTGCGATCGCTTTTAAATGCTGGGGCTAATATCAATCAGCAACGGGAAACTTACGGTTTAACGGCTTTGATGTTGGCTGCTAGTGCAAATCAATTAGATATTGTTAAGCTATTAATTTCACACGGTGCTGATATTAATGCGGTGAATGAAGATGGTAGTACGGCTTTGATGGCAGCTGCCCAAAAAGGATATATTGAGATTGTCCAAGTTTTATTAGCTGCTGGTGCTGATGTAGATATTACAGATAAGGATGAAGATACTGCTTTAAAAGTTGCGGTGAAGCAGGAACAGGCGGAAATCGTCAGCCTATTACTACAAAAGAGCCAAAATGTCAATATTTCCGATGCCGAAGATGAGACGCTGTTAATGATAGCGGTGGATAAGGGAGACTTGCGAACTGTTAAGGTATTGTTAGAGGGTGGGGTTAATGTTAACCAGCAAAATGCTGACAGTAGTACTGCATTACTAGCGGCAGCAGCTGCGGGGTATTCAGAAATAGTTACTACTTTACTCAATTATGGAGCTGAAATTAACTATCAAGACCAAGATGGGGAAACAGCGTTACACTTAGCGGTGGTAGAAGGATATTTGGATATAGTACAAATTTTAATTCAACGGGGTGCGGACGTTAACCGTAAAAACCGACTTGGTGATTCACCTTTATTGTTAGCGGTTGTCCAAGGACATAACCGAATAGTGGAAAAGCTACTCCAAGCAGGTGCAGATATTGGGGTAAAAAATTTGGGTGAGTTTCCGTTAACCGTGGCCGTTAGCCAAGGAAATACTAACTTAGTCAAGATATTACTAGATTTTGGGGCGGATGTCAAGGCGATCGCTGATGATGGTAAAACCGCATTAATCAAAGCCGCAATAGCTAACCAACCAGAGATTATCAAAATGCTGATAGCTAAAGGTGCAGATGTCAACTTTTTAGATTCAGCCCAAGCTACGGCGTTAATGTGGGCTGTTTCTGCTGGTTACATCCAAACTACACAAACTTTAATCGCCGCCGGTGCGAATGTCAACTTGCGAAATCGGGGCGGTTATACAGCCTTAATGTTAGCTGAATTTAACGGTTATAGAAGTATAGCCCAAATTCTCCGACAAGCGGGTGCACAAGAATAATTCAAAATTTTTACTTAAAAATGTTAATTGGCGATATAGGGACATGGCATAAATAATATTGCAATTTTACACCAAGATTTTTCCAGCCGTGTCCTGATTTTTAAACTTTATTCACCATCACCAATTAAAATGAGCAAAGACCAAAACGAACAATGGCACTCATTTTCAATAACTAAATTTATTGAAAGTAACACAAAAAAAGTTCTTAATAGTGGGTAGTTCACAAAAAACTTTTATCCTTGACTGAAAAATCAGTTCATGCAACCCTTAGTATAAATATCTTATTATCACTCCATGTCCTGAAATGACTGTAAAAGCCTGGGGACAATCTCTGCGAAAAATTCGGAAATCCTTACAGCACCCCATTTTAAAAAACCATTGGTTGTTTCCGGGAGTGTTGAGTGCGCTATTTTCAATTGGATTATGGCAAATAGGTGCTTGGGTTACGCTAGAATTACTAGGGTTTAATTTATTAATATGTACTCGTAACTATTTAACTTCCCCCAGTTGGGATACACGGATGGCGGTGATAGGGATTGATGATGCTACACTACGTCAATATGGGGAGTTTCCCTTGTCACGCGATCGCTATACTCAATTATTAGAAACTCTCGAAGCGACTCCCCCCGCAGCTATTGGCTTTGATATTCTGTTTGTCGAACCCAGCAACCACGACACAAACCTAGCCGAAGCAATGGCCATCAATGGTCAGGTAGTTTTAGCAGTAGCCCCCAGCTTACAAAAGCAAACCCTCCGCCCCATACCCATTCTAGATCAAGTCACCACCAAAGGCCACATAGTCAGCAATGCCGATATAGATGGAGTCACCCGTCAATTTTACCTCTACTACGAGCAAGCTCCCTCATTAAGCATCAAATTGTTGGAGGCTTACAACCACAGTTTACAGCAAACCATTACCCCCGATACAACAAATGCCAGTAAATCATTGATTTCTATTCCACCTCTGCAATCAGCAGTAAAAACACAATCAACATGGATTAACTGGATAGCACCAACTTACCATATCCCCACCTATTCCCTTGCTGATGTGATTCAGAGAAAAGTAGATACAACCAAACTCAAAAATAAAATTGTCCTTGTGGGACTGACAGCCACCGGTACCAATGATTCCTTAAAAACGCCTTTTGAGAAAACACCACCAACATCTGGTATCTACGTACACGCAGCAGCCCTAGATAATTTGCTCAATAACCGATTCTTGCACAGATTACCTTGGCAATGGGAAATTTTACTGCTATTTAGTATTGGCATTGGTGGAAGTTTGATCCTATCTCTTGGGAAATTTTACCAACGCACCCTTATTTTAGCCTTACTGCCTGTGATTTGGTTTGGTATATCACTATTCACTTTAACAATATCTCATCTTTGGTTGCCTATTGCCGCCCCTATCGGTACAATTTTCTTGGCTGGTTTAAGCGTCCAGTGGCAGGAACAAAAAGAAAAACAACAATTAATGAGTTTATTTGCTCGTCATGTTTCCCAGGAAACAGCAACATTAATCTGGCAGCATCGAGACGAAATTTTCCAAAATGGTCAATTAGATGCTAAAGAAATGGTAACAACGGTTTTATTTAGTGATATCCGCAGCTTTACCACCATTTCCGAAGGCATGAAACCACGAGATTTGCTTGACTGGTTAAACTCTTATCTGGGTGCTATGGCTGAGTGTGTTCAAAAACATCATGGAGTAGTTGATAAATACATAGGGGATGCAGTAATGGCTGTTTTTGGTGTTCCCTTTCCCCATACGACAGCAGAGGACATTCAACAGGATGCTATTGATGCCGTATCTGCGGCCATTTCTATGCAAGAAAGATTAGTAATATTAAATCAGGAATTAGAACGTTTAGGTAAGCCTACCATTAGCATCGGTATTGGTATTCATACGGGTTTAGTCGTTGCTGGCAGCATTGGTGGCTCTCAAAGATTAAATTATTCTGTTTTAGGCGATGCTGTCAATATTGCTGCTCGTTTAGAACAACTGAATAAAAATACGACAACAGAAAATCCTTATAATATCTTAGTTAGTGAAACAACGTTCCAACTCATCAAGCAACACTTCCCCACCCAGAAAGTACAGCAGTTAAAGTTGCGTGGACGGCAACAATTAACAATGATTTATTCTATTACAGGAAAAATGATACAGCACATTTCGGGTAAATGAAGTACAGATTTTATGAGTTTCAACTCTGTTCCCTGTTCCCTGTTCCCTGTTCCCTGGTGTAAAGTAATTTGTAATGAGCTAAGGGTGCAAGGGTAGGTGTGATGAAAACTTTTTGGACTGGTAACTTGATGTTTTTGGTCATGGTGGGTTTAGTTAGTAGCCTTCATGCCTCTGCTGCCAATGATAAAATAGAAGTGAAAGGCGATCGCTGGATACAAGTGCGGCGTGCGACGGGACAAGTATTTTATACCCGTGGACAGAAATCCCAACCCGCCCGTAATGGTATGCAACTCCAAGCAGTCGGAGATACAATTACTACTAAAAAAGGTGCTAGTGCAGTTCTAGCCATTGATATAGGTACTGGCTTAATTAAAGTTTCTGAAAATACAAGCATAACAGTAAAAAAACTCCTCACTGGCAAGAAAGGCGATCGCATCACCGAACTACAGGTTAATACTGGCCAAGTTCGTCTACAAATGCGTCCTTTAACTAATGCCAAATCCCGTGTAGAAATTCATACCCCGGCTGGAGTCGCTGGAGTGCGAGGAACTGACTTTGGTGTAAGTGTACAACAAGATGGTAAAATGGGAGTTGCTACACAAGAGGGCAGTGTAGCTACTGATGCTCAAGGACAAACCGTTTTAGTCAAAGCTGGTTTCCAAAATCTCACTATCCCCGGACAACCACCTTCCCCACCAGTACCACTGCGAGAAGATACTCGTTTAAACATTATTCAACTGATAGGCAATGGTAGTCAAGCAAGAATTGTTGGTACTATTGACCCAGTGAATCTACTGGTAATTGCACAAAAACCTCAAAACATTGATGCTAATGGCAAATTTGATCTTACCGTCCCTTTACCTCCTAACCGCAGAGTAGAAGCAGTTGTGGTGACACCATTAGGGAAAAAGCAAATGTATCAACTCGCAGTTCCTTAGTTGATGATAATTGAGGCTACATCTGGAGGATTGCCGGTGTTGGGGTTGAACAGATGAGCGATCGCCTCTTTTAATTCCTCCTTTGTCACTTGCTGCATAGGGTCAACCTGCAATCTACCGTCAATCAGGCTATGAGGAAAACGCCTAACTGTGAACTTCCCTTGAGTTTCCAGTAAATGAGCGAGTTCTTCTGCATCTTTTGCCGGTGTTGTTAGATGTTGTGATGCTTGTGTGACTGGATCTTTTAAAAAAGGGTAACGGTTAACCCCGATAACAAGTGCGTCTCGATTCATAAGTCTAGAGATTTTGAGTATGAATCATGTAGAAGTCTACAAAAGGTTCGGTATTTTGCCCTCCGAAGTCTCTGATTTTAATGCCAGTAACCCCGGTTTTTTACTAGCAAAAATTTGTGTCTTTTGAACATAGTAACGTCTGTACATTGCCCCAAGACCTAAAGCCGCTAGACCTAATAAGCCCAAGTAAGATGTAGGTTCTGGAACTGGAACACGGCGAGTAGTATCATAAGTATACCCTAATTTTCTGTAATCTAACATATCTGCCGGTGTAACAATATCATCTGAAGCAAACTTGGGTAAATAAGAAAGAATTGTGCCATTACCAAAGTTAGACGGTGTAGAAAGACCACCATCCCAAGGCCACATAGGATCATTGAGATTATGTCCATAGGGTACTCTTGGGGCTTGTTTATCAGGGTAAAAACTGCTACCTGTACGACCGTTATCTTGCCATTCAGCCCACAGTCGGTCTACATTGGAGTGATTTAACCAAAATATGGGATCATAAGGAGAACTCAAAATACTATTCATCGTCCCTAAAATCTTGGTTTGATTACTAGGAAACGGTTTTATATTTATATCAGAAACTAAAGCACCACCAATCACTCCGTGAGCATAATCGTGGAGAGTCCAATCAGGCATTAGTTGACCGAATAGGTTAACTGAAGTATCTCCTTCTAAAAAAGCTCGGAAAATTTCGTAATTATCTATACTCTGAAGTTTGTCAATTTCTGCTTTAGATAGGGGATATTTATCAAAGGGGGGTACTTCTACAAATCGCAATAATTTTGGCCCTAAAGATGATAAATTGATAGGCTCAATATGAATGTCTTCATTTAACACCCAGTCAGCAAAGGGGCCTGATTGAACTACTCCACCTTCAAAAACTCCTACTCCGGGAATGTCAATGAAAGTTCCTGTACCTCTCGACCCTAAAAAGTCATCTTGAAAAATGACATCTAAAGCTTGCGGATCAGTCCAATCCCAATAAGGAACGGTAACATTAGGGTTAATAGTCTGTAAGGCTTGTTCAAAGCGATTTACATATTCACGATGCCAGGGTAAAAATGCAGGTAAAGCATGAGCAGCGTTAGCACCAGCAGCCGGGCCTGTTCCTCCTCCCAACTCATTCATAAATCCCATTACACCTACGTGCAAACTTACAAATTCGTCGTAGATGCTGATGGAACTACCTTCTTGAAATGTATTTTTTAGGCCATCTACTGCATTAACAAAATCAGCTTTTTCTTGTGGTGTTAAATTAACGGCATTCTTACGAATTTTAAGGTTAGCATCTGAACCTGGTTCTGGAAAGACTAGAGGTGGTGTAGGTGCATCTATAGGTGGTAATTGATAGTGTTCTGCTCCGTGAGCTAGTACAATTTCACCACCCATAACAATAGTAGTAAATAGTGTGCCAAAAGTAGCAACTACAAACTTACCCACTCTAGCTGTTAATTTCTTATTTCTAGTAACAGACATACAACCATGCTCCGATTGTGAGGTAAATGAAATTCTGAGGATTTTAGTCTTAGCCAATCTATCAAAGACCATTTATAAAGTAAATATTCAAGAAACAAGGCAATGTAACATTATGTGATCCATAGGGGATGTACACTAAATTTACCTAGTGGGATTATTGGAGAAGCTTGCGATACATATTTAATCAGCATATATACTAATACAGCTAGTATCGTATTTTTCTTGTTTAACCCCTTTCTTTTTCTTGATATTTACCTTACAGCAGGGAACAGGGAACAGGGAACAGGGAACACTTCGACTGCGCTCAGTGCGGTGCAGGGTTGAAAGTCTCTTGGTATAAGGGTTTGTTCCAAAAATTTGTACCTCATTTACCTGAAATATGCTGTATAAATAGCCTCTCAGTTTTCTAAATTTTACCCTGGTTAAATTTTGAGCTTGAGTAAAAAACTATGTCCCGGTGTATTAAAGTGTAGAGATTATTTTCAGGTTAGGAAAAATATCTATACAGCTTCTAATAATTCAAACATTTGATGACGATTATGCGGTAAATCAAAATTGATGTTTGGACCGTTGGGAACAATACCACTGGGATTTAGCTCTGGTAATCCTGCATAGTATAATTGTTTAATATGCTCGATATTAGTTACATCTTTGACACCAGGATATTGATATAGTTCTCGGCAGTAACTATATAAATTAGGGTAGTCAACTAATCGCTTGAGGTTGCATTTAAACAATCCGTAATAGGCTAAATCAAACCGGAATAATGTGGTAAATAAACACCAATCTGCCAGGGTAATTTGATTACCACACAGATAACGATGTTTGCCTAAAAATTCTTCCCAGTAGTCAAGGGCTGCAAATAATTCTGTTACCGCTTCCTGATATGCTGTTTGAGATGCTGCAAATCCACAACGATAAACTCCATTGTTAATTGGTTGGTAAATATCGTCTATGGTTTTGTTGATTATCTTTTGCAAATTTTGGGGATAAAAGTCTAATTTTACTTTGGTAAATTCGTTAAATTCACTGTTAAATATTTGAATGATTTGCCGTGATTCATTGTTAACTATTGTGTGTGTTTTTTTGTCCCATAAAACGGGTACAGTTACTCGTCCTGTATAGTTATAGTCAGATTCTATATATATTTGCCAGAGGTAATTAGCATTGTTTACATAGTCGGGAATACAACCAGGTCGGTCGGAAAAACGCCAACCATATTTACTAATTACAGGGTCAACAACTGACAGTCCAATAACTTCTTCTAGTCCTTTTAATTTCCATAATAATGCTGTGCGGTGAGCCCAAGGACAACCAAAGGAAATGTAAAGATGATACCGTCCTGGTTCAGCTGAAAATCTACTGTTATTACCAGCAGATATCCAATTATGAAATTTGGTCGGCATTCTTTGAAACTGCCCTTGTTCGTTACGTTCTGTCCATTCTGTTGTCCATTTACCGTCTACAAGTCTACCAAGTGCCATATTTTCTCCTAAGTTGATTCAATAGTTGTATATTTTTTGTGAGTTTAGTTTTTGCTATTCCTACAGCAGGGAACAGGGAACAGGGAACAGGGAACAGGATTGAAAGTCCCTTGGTATAAGGGTTTGTCCCAAAAATTTGTATCTCATTTACCTGAAATATGCTGTATGTGTTTGAAACACCAGTTAAATTAACCTTCTTACCTCCTGCCTTCTGCCTCCTGCCTCCTGCCTCCTGCCTCCTGCCTCCTTTAAGCAAAAGCATAGGCTGCCATACTCAGCACCCCATAAGTAAAACTGCTATGTAATTGAGTTGTTTTAGCTTCCTTTCCTGCTGCCCCAAGAGCAACAAATAATGGTAGTAAATGTTCTTCTGTGGGATGATTTTCTATGGCATAGGGTGCTAGTTGGCGATAGTTAATGAGTGTTTCAATATCGTTGCGGTTCAGGGCATCAGCAAGCCAATGATCAAATTTTTGTACCCAAATAGGTGCAGGTGCATCATAGATATAATCAAGTTCCCAGAGGTTATGGGTTGCCCCACCACTGGATATAATTAACACACCTTCATCTCGGAGCGATCGCAAAGCTTGCCCTATTTGAAAATGCTCCTTTGGACTGGAATCATACTGAATTGATAATTGCGTTACGGGAATATCTGCTTTTGGGTAAGCTAGTATTAGAGGTGTCCAAGCACCATGATCTAATCCGCGATTCTCATTTGTCTGGCATTCTATTCCCGCAGTGGTGAGCAACTCGATCACCCGTTTTCCTAAACTTGGTGATCCAGGTGCAGGGTAAGATAACTGGTATAGCAAGCCGGAAAATCCAGAAAAATCATGAATTGTTCTTGGGTGTAGTGCCGTGCTGACAATGGGATAAGGTGTGTTCCAGTGAGCCGAAATAACAAGAATTGCTTCTGGTTGAGGAAGAGAATGCCCCAGTTGTTGTAAAAAACGTGAGGCTTCTCCATCTCTAATCGGTAAATCTGGCGCACCGTGGGAAATAAAAACGCTTGGTAAACTGGTCATACATTATTTTGCACTAGCGTTTTTGCTGCCAAATTGAACCAATAGCATAAGCACCATCACCAAGCAGAAACTGTACTACAGTAGCTACGGCAAAGAAGGCAGGAAATTCCCAACCTCCACCTTCATTGGTGAATAACCAACCACTATTACCATGAACTTTGAAGGTTGCTACTAACAGGATGGGAAATAGGGCGATCGCTACCCAACGGGTGTACAATCCCACAATCAGCATTAATCCCCCAACTATTTCTGCTGGTGTGACAATGTATGCCATAAATCCAGGCAAACCCACACTTTCAAAAAATTGGGCAGTTCCAGGTAAAGTAAATACCAATACTTTCAAAAGTCCGTGAGCAAGGAACAGTATACCTAAGCTCACACGTAAAATTAAAATGCCGTAGAGAACAGTAGCGGGCTCAATGTTTGGTTTTGCTAGTCGAAGATGGTGATCTTCTACAGAGGGTTTGAACTCATCGTTGGTTTGAGTAGCAAATTGGTTTTGCCCTAAAACATCACGAACTACAATTTTCATAGTATCCTCCTATATCAGAATGTACTATATAGAACTATTGGACAAAAATTTTTCAGTTCTCGGAGCATGAAGAATGATCCGTGCCACTCTTTCATTG
The DNA here is from genome assembly GCA_035299225.1 of Nostocaceae cyanobacterium. Lineage (GTDB taxonomy): Bacteria > Cyanobacteriota > Cyanobacteriia > Cyanobacteriales > Nostocaceae > DATGXB01. Next base: position 14,158 of record DATGXB010000177.1, read on the forward strand.
AGGCAATAGCTTAATAACCAATTGAATAATGCCATCCAGCGTTGACGAAAACCGCGCAGTAAGACGAAATGCACGATCAACCACAGTAGCCATGCTGTAAAGCCTGTAAAAATCCAACTTTTGAACTGTACAGCTGCTGCGTGACGGCCTAAAATCACCATTGAGCCAAAATCACGATAGTGAAAGGTTAATGGCTTCAATCCTCGTGCTCGTCTTTTGAGATTATCTGCAACAAACTTACCCTGTTGCACTGCAACTGCTGCTAACCTGGGTAGCGGTTGTCTGTCTGAATCTATGGCTGCAATATCTCCAATGGCATATAAATTCTCATGGCCAACTACTTGCAAGGTAGGAAGAACCAATATTTGCTGATTCTTCGTAATTGGCAGTTCTCCCATATTTTGCGGGAATGTGGCAGTTACACCAGTTGCCCAAACAACAGTTGCGGCATTGAAAATATCTCCGGTTTTGATTCGCACTGCACCCGGTAAAACTTCACTTACTTTAGTATTCAAATATACTTCAATTCCTAAGCGTTTTAAATGTCGTTGAGTGTAAGTTTGTAAACGCGGATGCATACTATTTAGTAAGCTGCTACCTCCATGTAGCAATACTAAACGAATTTGCTGGCAATCAAGAATACTATAGTCTTTGACCAACGTTTTGCGAATCCATTCAGCCATAGAGCTGGCTAGTTCAACTCCTGTGGCTCCACCACCAACAATTACAAAGGTGAGTAATGATTGTCGTAGCTCATGGTTGGGTTCTTGCATTGCCCGTTCAAAGCAACGCAATATTTGATGGTGCAGGTTAACCGCATCCTCTAAAGTTTTCAATGTGAATGTGTGTGATGCTACACCAGGTACTTTTTTGGTTTGAGTGGTACTACCAGTAGCTAACACCAGATAGTCATATTTAAACCAACCGTAATCAGTTACGACAATCCTTTCTGCAACTTTGATGTGTTGTACATCTGCCATCAGAAAATGAATATTTCTGGCATTCCTCAACAGTAGTCGAATTGGGTAAGCGATTTGTTCTGGTTCTAGCTCTGCTGTGGCAACTTGATGGAGTAGAGGCTGGAATGTATGGTAGTTTTTGCGATCGATCAGAACTACCTCCAGATTAGTATTAGCTAGATGTTCGGCTACTTGCAAACCTGCAAATCCAGCGCCAATAATAACTACGCGATAAGGTTCTGCCATTGTTAAATCGGCCTATGACTAGGCTTTACGATAAGGTACTACTCCAGAGATTTCCACAACTTTGGATGTATCAAGTTCCAGTGCTAAAGGTTGCAAACCTGTTCCTTGATGACCTCCATCGCAGTAGGGAAAGTTTTTTGATTGTCCACAGGTGCAAAGCCAGTGAGTTCCTGCTTCCATTTTTAAAATTACGGGTGCTAAAGTATTTTGTGGTGTCATTTTAAGTTTCCCCAATTTATTTCTTTTTCAGATAGTCCTAATTAAAACTAAATCCTAGAGTACCACAATTTTTTTGGCGTAGCAAGATATATTCATATCAGGTTAATAGGTGTTTATGTAGGTAAATCAGGAAAAAATCAAATGCCATCAGCTACGCTGGGCGTTCCACTATCGCCTGAAACATTTTAGTTATTTGATATCTTCTAAAGCTGAAAGCTATCACCAGATAAGCAGTTCAAAATTATTTCCCCTTACCTACCTCAAATTCTGATTGAGGGGTTAGTGGTTATAAGCTTGTTCTTGCTTAGTACAGTTTTAGCTAGAATAATACTAAAGATACCATAGTTTTTCCTGAGTAGCAAGAGTTGACACACTCCCCAGCCTAAAGGCTTGGGGATTCTGGGATCAAACAGCAATTGCAGGCAAAGCCTGTCTGACATCACCTAACCCAATGGTTGATGCCCCAACCATTGAAATATTTATAGCGGCGTTTTCATCGCGTCCATTAACTTTCTGACATGATGGACAGCGCCACTCTCTAACTGATAAATCTAAACTTTCTAGAATATGACCACAATGAGAACAAGTTTTACTAGACGGATACCATCGGTCTATATAAATAACTTGTTTTCCTTTTTTCTTGGCTACCCATTCTAGTATTTGCAGAAAATTCCCTAATGCTAAATCTGATATTTTTCTGCCCCAAAGTCGGTGCATTCCTTTTAGGTTTAATGTCTCAAAACACAAAACATCAAACTTATCAGTTAGTTCATGAGCCAACTTCCAAAACCAATCTCCTCTGCGGTTAGATACATCTTCGTGTCTACGAGCTAAGTTCTTCCTTGCACGTTCACGGTTATGAGAACCTTTTAATTTCCGAGAATGGTGTTGGTTAGCTTTCTTGATAGCATTTAGGGATTGTTTCAGGAATTGGGGTGATTCAATTTTTGTACCATCCGAGCAAGTTATGAATGTTTTTAATCCAAAATCAAACCCCGCTATTTTACCAGTCGTTGATTTGATTTCTGGGGCTGAATCATTGTCAACTACTACAACCATAAACAATTCACCCAACGATGTACGTTTAATGGTTACAGTCTTGACTTTCCCTTCTATTTCTCTGGATTGAAAAAACTTATAAACCCGATTCCCGATTTTAATCCTATTACCACCCAATAATTTATAACCAGCTTGTTTAAGGGTAAACGATTTGTATTTTTTGACTTTTTTAAACCCTGGTGGTCTAACTCCTTTTTTCTGATGTTTGAAAAACCGTTGATAGGCTTTCTCAATGCGTTGACAAATATCCTGTACTGCTTGAGAACCTACTAATTGCCAAGATGGATTACGGTTTCTTAATTTGGCGATATGACACTGTAGTTTTGTACAACTTAAATGTTTACCCCACATTCGATAATAGCGACGATGTAGAGCAATACAATGG
>DATGXB010000178.1:0-8091 GCA_035299225.1 Nostocaceae cyanobacterium
GGGGGGCAGAGGAGAAAATAAGAATTAATTCCTTATTGCCTATTGCCTATTGCCTATTGCCTGTTCCCTGTTCTCTTTTAACCTAGATGTTGTTGGACTTGGGAGACGAGTTGATTTGTCCAGTATTCGGCTAGTTGGGCATCTGCGGCTTCTACCATGACACGGATCACGGGTTCTGTACCGGAAGCACGGACGAGGATTCTGCCACTTTCTCCCATAGCGGTTTCGGCTTGAGCGATCGCATTTTGCACTGGTTGGCACTGTTTCCAGTTTAACCTTCTCTCCCGATCTTGTACTCGTACATTCTTTAACAGTTGGGGATAGGTTTGGAAGCTTTGATCTACTAACTGGCTTAAAGGTGTATTAGCAGATTTAACTAAGGATGCTAAATGTAAGGCTGTTAATAAGCCATCACCAGTAATCCCATAATGACGGCACAGGATATGTCCTGATTGTTCACCCCCTAACATTCCCCCGGTTTTGAGCATTTCGGCTTGCACGTATTGATCACCCACAGCAGTACGAATTAATGTTCCGCCTGTTTGTTGCCAAGCTTTCTCAAAGCCTAAGTTAGCCATGACGGTGGAAATAATTAAATTATTGGGGAGTTGTTGTTGTTGTTGCAGGTGTTTTCCCCACAAATACAGAATGTAATCACCGTTAACGTCTCTGCCTGTATTATCTACTGCCAACACGCGATCGGCATCCCCATCAAAAGCAAAACCAATATCGGCTTGATGTTCTTTAACTGCTGCTTGGAGAATGTCTAAATGAGTTGAACCACAATTTACATTAATGCGATCGCCATCTGCTAAATGATGTAAACAGATAACTTCTGCCCCCATCTGCTCAAATACTGTCGGCGCTAACCCAACCGCCGCACCCCAAGCTAAATCTAAAACTATTTTCATTCCCTGCAAGCTAAAATCAGCATTCAATGATGCTTGCAAAACTTCCCCATATTTATGCACTAACTCTGGACGGGTATAATGCTTACCACTATTTTGGACACTACCGCTAATTTTCCCTCGTAAACCCGCTTCAATTTCTGCCTGTAATTGTGGTGAAAGTTTTGTACCCTCTGCACCAAAAATTTTAATTCCGTTGTCTTCCGGTGGATTGTGACTAGCAGAAATCATCACTCCGCCAATGGCATCAGTCACACTTACCAAATAAGCTACACAAGGAGTAGGACACAAACCCAAATACCAAACCTCCAACCCAGCAGCAGTTAAACCAGCACTCAAGGCTGTAGCCAGCATATCACTAGAGTTGCGAGAATCTTGCCCTAAAATCACTGGCCCCAGTTGGGAAGCATTTTGGCGTAAAACTGTACCTGCCCAAAAACCAATTTGCAATGCTAAAGGTGCAGTTAGTAACTCTCCTACTTTGCCGCGAATGCCATCTGTACCGAACAAAGGCGTTGCAGGTAATGGTATTAAGTTCAAAGCAAAACTACTGTCTATTCCTGTTAGTATTTCCGTAGCTGGGCAACCTTCAGAAATACGCTCTTGAGTCCAAGGCAGCGATGAAACCATACTTTACACACTCCACACAATCACACAGGAGAATAGCACTTTAACAAATTATTCTCGCTGATATTTGACTTTTTTTTTGCTGATAATTCATTTTTTCCGGTTGTTCTCAGTAAAACTACTTGGATGAGATTTATGTAAAGATAAATATTTGATTATTAAGCCACTTGTCGAAAAATTGAGTTAAATTTGGCTACTAGGCAAATTTTCATCTCCCCTATAGCTGTTTAATTGCTATAAATTAAGTTTTACTCAATTATTCAAGGATTTGGTTCATTGTCTAATCAGATTATCTGTCCGTAACTTCAGTGATTTTACTTTACTAACATCATTTCTATACTGAAAATAAAGTATCTGTATAAAAGATTACAAAAAGCCTGTTCTTAAAAAATATTAATATAAATTCTCATCAAATCGGTCTAATGTAACGTTTTAGTGGCATTCTTAGTCATTCGTAAAAAAATATTCAGCGAGTTGACTTTTTCAAGTTGAGAAATTTAACATGAGCAGCAATTTAGCATCCAAATTACGTGTAGGCACAAAAAAAGCCCACACAATGGCAGAAAATGTTGGTTTTGTCAAGTGTTTTTTAAAGGGAGTGGTAGAAAGAAATTCTTACCGCAAGCTGGTTGCTAACTTTTACTTTATCTATTCAGTGATGGAAGAGGAAATGGAAAAGCACCGCAATCATCCGGTTGTGGGTAAAATTTATTTTCCTCAACTCAACCGCAAGCATAGTTTAGAGCAAGATTTAACATATTACTTTGGCTTCAACTGGCGAGATCAGATCAAATTATCCCCAGCAGGACAGGCTTATGTAGAAAGGATTCGGGAAGTTTCCGCCACCGAACCAGAACTGTTAGTTGCACATTCTTATACTCGTTACTTGGGTGATTTATCTGGGGGGCAAATCCTCAAAAATATTGCACAAACAGCGATGAATCTGACTGATGCCAATGGTACAGCCTTTTATGAGTTTGATGATATTGAAGATGAAAAAGCCTTTAAAGTTAAATATCGTCAAGCTTTAGATGAAATGCCTATTGATGATGCTACAGGCGATCGCATTGTCGAAGAAGCCAACGCCGCTTTTGGTGTGAATATGAAAATGTTCCAAGAACTAGAGGGTAATCTCATTAAAGCCATTGGCATTATGCTATACAACACCCTGACCAGAAAACGCACACGCGGTAGCACCGAACTAGCTACAGCCGAATAACCCTTGTTAAGAATCATTCACAACTTAACCTAGAGGGGTGATAGCCCTGTGATTGCTTTTCATGCAGGAAAGTAGTTAGAGGGAGATCGCTCCTAAATTTTGATAGCAGGGAGCAGGGAATAGGCAACGGGCAATGGGGAAAACTTTGGCAAGCTCAGTGCATTGCAGGAAACAGGATTAAAACTCCTTGAACATTAGACTTTATTACTAACTTTTATAGTTCATTTACCTAATTTATCTAAAACCTGTTGAATGGATTTATCTTCTCGCTTATTGATCCAGCATTACAAATTGCTTCGCTTTTTACCTATTCCCCCTCCCTTATTCCCTGTTCCCTGTTCCCTGTTCCCTTTATTTACAGTTGTATTCGCTTTTTACCTATTCCCCCTCCCTTATTCCCTGTTCCCTGTTCCCTGTTCCCTGTTCCCTTTATTTACAGTTGTAATAGTTTGCGAACTTACCATTATTGAATATACTTGAAGATTAGCAACCACTTTCGGCGTAAAACAGCCAGTTTTCCAGTAACTCTGACGAGGAGAAGCAAGATTGCCGTTAGAGAATCAACAAAAAAAACAAGAGTCAAAAAATGCAACTCCACCATCAACAATGATAATAAAAGCTGGTCGGCTATTAGGACGAATGACCAAAGGCTCATTTGGGATAGTCGCAAAAATTGTCTGGGGCGATAAACCTTTTTATCGTCGGTGGTGGTTATGGGCTGGGTTAAGTGTGGGCGGTGGTGTCATGGCCTTTAATTATGGCATTGCGGAAATTGATCGCACTTTACCAGATAAGTCGGAATTGAATGCGGTGATGCGTGAGCAAACCTTGACAATTAAAGCCGCAGATGGTTCGATTTTACAACAACAAGGAGAGGCAACCAGGGAGAAGTTAAAGCTATCACAAATACCAGATTTGTTAGAACAGGCTTTTATCGCCTCGGAAGACCGCAGATTTGCAGAACATAATGGGATTGATGCTCAAGGGATTGCCAGAGCATTATGGAATAATGTGCGATCGCAAGATTTAGTCGAAGGCGGTAGTACCATCACCCAACAATTAGCGCGGATTCTCTTTCTTGACCAAGAGCGTACATTCTGGCGCAAAGCCAAGGAAATGCGCCTCGCCCAAAAGATAGAAACAGAATTGACTAAAGATGAAATTCTAGAACGTTATCTCAATCTTGTCTATTTAGGTGCTGGCGCTTATGGTGTGGCTGATGCGGCTTGGGTATATTTTAGTAAACCTGTAGATCAGCTAACCTTAGCAGAAATCGCCACTCTGGCTGGACTTGCACCTGCTCCCAGTGTCTACGCACCAGATAGAAACCCAGAAGCGGCCTTAACTCGGCGGAATCTAGTATTAGAACGGATGGAGGAAGATGGATTTATTACAGCAGATCAAAAAGTAGCTGCCCTTCAAGAACCACTAAAATTAAAAACCAGTTTACCCAAACGGCTAGAAGTTAAATACCCTTATTTTACTACCTACATTCAGCAAGAATTACCTCAATATGTCTCCCAGGATGTGTTAGCGGGGGGAGGGTTAGTAGTAGAAACGTCCTTAAATCCTCAATGGCAAAAAAATGGAGAAGAGGTAGTCAAGAAAATTTTGGAAAATCAAGGACGGTGGGAAAACTTTAAGGAAGCGGCTTTAGTGGCGATTGACCCCCGTAATGGTGAAATTAGAGCGATGGTAGGGGGAAGAGACTTTGCTCAAAATCAGTTTAATCGTGTGACTCAAGCCCAAAGACAACCAGGATCTACTTTTAAAGGATTTGTCTATGCAGCTGCGATCGCTTCTGGTAAAAGTCCTTATGATAGCTATCTGGATGCACCCCTAATTATTGATGGTTATGAACCGAAAAACGCCAGCCGCAGTTTCTCTGGTTGGCTGACGATTCGAGATGCCCTGACTCAATCGGTGAATACTATTGCGGTTAAAGTCATGCTAGATGTGGGATTTGATCCAACTATTAAGCTGGCTCAAGAAATGGGGATAAAATCACCACTGAAAAAAAATTACTCTCTAGCTTTAGGTTCTAACGAAGTTAACCTTTTAGAATTAACCAGTGCTTACGGTACTTTCGCCGCCAAAGGCTATCATACACCAGTGCATGGTATTCGCCGTATCTTAAACCGTAAAGGCGAAGTCATTTGGACAGCTAAAGTTAATTTAAAGCCCAAAAAAGTTTTAGATGCTGATAGTGCCGCAATCATGACTTGGATGCTGAGTAGCGTAGTACAAAGCGGTACTGGTAGACCTGCCAATCTGGGTAATCGGCCAGTAGCAGGTAAAACAGGCACTACAGATAACGCCCGTGATTTATGGTTTATTGGCTATATTCCCCAAGTAGTAACAGGGGTATGGCTGGGTAATGATGATAACCGCCCCACCTGGGGAACGAGTACCAGAGCTGCTTATACATGGCATGAGTTTATGGAAGAAATCGTGGCAGAAATGCCAGTGGAGAAGTTTCCTGCCCGTCCTAAATTAACTGGACGTGTAGCCAGTATCAAAGCTCAACCGATTAAACCCAAAAAACTGGTGAATAAAGCGATCGCTAAAAATGATGATGATGATGATGATAATGCTAACAATGAGCCTATCAGACGTAGAAGAAGAATCTATTCTGATGTAGAACAATCCTCAAGTAATACCCCCCGACGCAGACGTAGATCCCAACACCAACAGGAAAACGTCACACCCAGAAGACAGCGCATTCAACAAGCCAGAAGTGAATCAGAATCACCGCGCAGACAACCACAAAATAATAGTGGTGGTTCACGTACTACCTCTGACACAAAACCTGTAAAAAATACTCCGGTTGAATCTGCTCCTCCTAAACGTTCTTGGCGGGAAAGACTCAAACCTGCAACTCCTCCTCCTGCATCATCATCTTCTTCCTCCTCAGACTCAACTGAGTAACTTTGTTTCTCACTACTGGAAGATGTAAAGGCTACCATCGTTCTATAATTTGTTAAGAAGTGTTACTTAACAGGAGCGCATATTAATGTATCTATTCATGGACATCGCTGCACCAGCAGCAGGCCCTCATTTTCCCCTAGCTTTTACCTTGGTGTATGTAGTTGGTTTTATTGCAGCTGTAACAATAGGTTCAATTGCTTGGTACAACTCCAAGCGCCCTGCTGGTTGGGAAAGTAAAGATCGCCCGAATTTTGTTCCCAAAATCGAGAAAGAAGAAAAGTAGAGGAGGAGCGTGCAGAGTGCAAGGGGGCAGAATAAAACCAATGATTTGTATCAGGTTTTGAGTAAAGATGAAGAAATAATTAATCCAAAATCTTACGGCAGGGAACAGGGAACAGGGAACAGGGAACAGGCAATAGGCAATAAGGAATTAATTCTTATTTTCTCCTCTGCCCCCTGCCCCTCTGCCCCTCTGCCCCTCTGCCCCCTTCCCCCTCTCTAATTCTGCACCTCCACCCAGCGCCGATACAATTTTTGAATTTGTTTGAGTAATAAAGTATGTGCTGGCTGGTTGACATCAGCAGTGCTGCCAATCTCCTGTATTTTGGTCAGTAGTTTAGCTTCTTCGATTGCCACTTCCCCATCGCTATAAATTAAGCCACTAATTGCTTCTATTAAATTCTCACAATCGTCTGCACTGGGGCGATCGCCTAAATACTCTTTTACCCATTCATAACACTCATTTGGCTGTACTGCCACTAACTCATACAACCAAGGTTTGATCTCTGGATCTTGCGCTAAACCCTTAGCTTGGGCAATTTCCCGTAAATATTGCCTTTCCTCTGGTTGTATTCTGCCATCAATCCAAGCTGCTCCAATCAGAATTTTAATCAAATTTTTGACATTGGAGTTTTTAACCATTTTTGCCTCCAGTAAATCCTGGCTTTCATCAAATCCTACAGCCTCCAATGGTAATCATGCGGAATCGTTGGTTTTTCTTAAGCGCACAATAAAAAAGCCATCCATATCTTGTTGATGTGGCCAAACTTTTAACCAACCGGAAGACTGATTATTGACAGCTTGGGGTAAATTTATCTGAGGTGCTTCAATTTGCCAATAGGGATGAGAGGCTAAAAATTCTGTAATTACTTGTTCATTTTCTGCGGGATGCAGTGTACAAGTAGCATAAACTAATCTACCGCCAACTTTCACAAAATTAGCTGTATGTGCTAATAAATCCTTTTGCAGTTGGGCTAATTCTTGTACTGATTCTGGCGTTTGTCGCCAACGAGCATCAGCATGACGGTGAAGAGTTCCTAAACCAGAACAGGGAGCATCTAATAATACACAATCAGCAATATTATTAAATTGGGTAAATTGCCGAGTATCACCTGTACAAATTTGAATAGATTGTAATTTGAGACGTTGGGCATTTTCTTGCAGTTTTCGCAGCCGGGAAGCAGTGCGATCGCACGCCCAAATTTTCCCCCGATCCTGCATCAACTCCGCAATATGAGTAGTTTTCCCACCAGGAGCCGCACAAGCATCAATCACCACTTCCTCCGGTTTGGGGTCAAGTAAATGACTCACTAACTGAGCACTACTATCCTGAATAGTCCACCAACCAGCCCGAAAACCTGGTAAATCTTTAATTGGCCCAGTATTACCAATCAATCTTAAACCTTGGGGTAAATAGGGAATCCGTCGCACCAAAACCCCAGCTAATTTAAAAGCTGACTCTACTTCTGATAAAGACGTTTGTAAAGGATTAATTCTTAAATCAATAGTTGGTGTTTGGTTCATCCATTCACAGAGTTTTTCTGTTTCTGTAAAACCAATTTGTTCTAACCAAACTTGAATAATCCAATCAGGAAAACTATGGAAAATTCCCAACCTTTCCCCAGGATTTTCTGGCAACTTTAAAGGGTCTGCTTGTTCACTCAGGCGAATATATTGTCTTAACAAACCATTTACAAAACCCGATAAACCAGCAAAACCATTTTCTTTAGCTAATTGTACAGTCGTATTAACAGTAGCGGAAACCGGAATGCGATCTTGATAACGTAACTGATACAAACCCAGATGCAGAATTGTCCGTAAATCTTTTGGTTGTTGTGCAGATCCCTTAGTAGCTAATTGGTCAATGAGTGTATCTAAAGTGCGTTGTCTTCTCACACTTCCATACACTAATTCTGTCATTAAACGCCGATCATGATCCGGTAGCTTCACTTTTTGCAGCACTCGATCTAAAGCCACATCAGCAAAAGCCCCCTTATGTACATCTCTTAAGGCCAGAAAAGCTAATTGACGGGGGTTGTTCATAAAATAATTCAGTTATTTTTTTATTTTGGCAGAGGGATAGAGGGGCAGAGGGGCAGAGGGCAGAAAGCAGAAGGGGTTAGGGGTTAG
>DATGXB010000179.1:0-24547 GCA_035299225.1 Nostocaceae cyanobacterium
GCAGGGGGCAGGGGGGCAGGGGGCAAGGGGGAAAGAGAAGATTTGAGATTTCCAAATTTTGGATTTTGGATTGATAATTCCCTTATCCTGATACCATTTCACCCCTTAAATTGAGACAAACCATTAGTTTTTAATTTTTCTCCCCTGCCCCTCTGCCCCCTGCACCCCTGCCTCTTCTTGGCATCCCTTTACTTTACTTCTGTAATTTTTAACTCATAAGGAAAATATTTACCCTTTTGGTATGAACCGACCCAAACTTCATAAGTACCCCGCAACCATTCACCGACGATGCCGGGATTTTTACCGTTAAAATCATCATTACACCAAACTCCGCCAGGTCCTTTGATGATTAGAGTTGTATCTGCTGGACTTTCTACTACTAGTTTTAAGTAATCAAATTTATTTTGTAATACTAATGTATGGTCTGGTTTGGTATCTACAAAACCATTGCAACGGCCTGTAGGCGTTTCTTTTTTCACACCTACTTCACTGGCAGGAATTGAACCTCCACTCATACCTTTAACGATTAAAGGGTCAGGGGAAAATTTGCGGTTAATTCTCACATCTCCAAAAATAGGCACTTCTTGAGCTTTTGCCACAGTAGGAATAACTGTAGAGATGCAGAGTGTAAATAACATACATGATAATTTTATTTTTTTAGTCAGTGTTTGTTTCAGCATTGTCATTACATTCATTTATAAGTATTTTTGAAGACCTTTATTTTCTATACCAAGTTCCCAATCATAGAGTAAAGAATTTACTTTTAGCAAGATGTAATTAAACAAAAAAATATGATTTAATCAACGAACTAACTATTTTTCGGGTAAAGGGAAAAGAAGACGAAGTAAGGGGAAAAACAGGACACAAAGCTTACTCTTGAAACTGTTTACCGAAATAATTGTTAAACAATTTTGGGGATGGATAAGATAAATTTATAATAAAGAGATGATGAATTTTTGATGTTGCTGATTTGACAGCAGCAATACTTCGGACAATTTTTAGAACGAAGCCACAAAGCTTACAGCGTATGAAGTCTAGGAAATGTCGAATTAAATGCAACTCAGGTGTAGACCTGACTTTGATTTAATTATTGTTGGTAACTCAAAGCCCTAGAGGATAAGCGATACAGCCACCGAAAAAGTGTCCGAACCATTGCAGCAGAAAACATTAATATAGAGACATTCCGGCGGAATGTCTCTATAGTTTTGATAGAGCAGTGCTGAATTTTTAGTCAGCGATCGCTTTTTGCAGGCGTGGTTGGTCTAACCCGATTTGGTTCAGCAGTAGCCAAGATTGAATTAAGTCGGGGCCATGAACTTCGCCAGTTAAAGCCGCACGTAGCGATCGCATCACCAACCCTTTCTTAACGTTTTGTTCTTTCACCACTTTTTTAATGATCTCTTGGGCTGTTTCTGGTGAAAGTTGGGGTTGATTTTCTAAAGCTGTGAGAATTGCTTGTAAAGTAGGCTTCACCCCTTCTTGTTGGAGTTGTTGACTAGCTTCGGTATCCGCTTCTACCGCCTCAGTAAAAAATACTTTGGTCATAGCCACAGCATCAACCAACCGAGTTAAACTAGCAGCAATTAATTTCACCACCTCTTCTAACCAAGGCCGTTCTCTACCACCTGTAAATTCATAGCCAGCCCCTTGCCAATAGGGAATTAACAAATCAGTCAATTTATCCACTGGCATACTATGAATATATTGGCCATTAATCCAATCTAATTTTGCCCAATCAAATTTCGCCCCGGCTTTATTCACTCGCTCAAAACTAAATTCTTTCGCCGCTTCAGCCAAAGTAAAAATTTCCTGGGTGGAGTCTGGTGGCGACCAACCCAACAAGGTCATATAATTTACCAAACCTTCGGAAGTAAAGCCCATTTGCTGAAAGTCAGAAATAGATGTCACCCCATCCCGTTTGGATAATTTCCGCCCTTCAGCATTTAAAATTAGGGGTGTGTGGGCAAATTCTGGCGGTTTTGCCCCTAAAGCTTCATACAATAAAATCTGTTTCGCCGTATTAGCAATATGGTCTTCACCCCGAATTACATGAGTGATTTGCATATCAATGTCATCTACAACCACCACAAAGTTATATAGGGGTTGACCAACACCATCAGCAGAAGCGCGAGCAATGACCATATCACCACCCAAATCACTGCCCTTCCAGGTCATTTGACCCCTGACCAGATCATTCCAGACGATTTCCCGTGCATCATCAATTTTAAACCGAATCACATAGGAGCGTCCTTCTGCTTCAAAAGCCGCTTGTTGTTCTGGGGTCAAATTCCGATGGCGGTTATCATAGCGGGGGGCTGCACCTTGGGCTTTTTGGGTTTCTCTTAAAGCTTCTAATTCTTCTGTGGTCGTATAACACCGATAAGCTAAACCTTGGTCTAGCAACTTTTGCACAGCAGCTTGATATAAATGCAGTCGTTGAGATTGGAAAAATGGCCCTTCATCCCAATTCAAACCCAGCCAGCGCAATCCTTCCATAATGTTATCGGTATATTCAGGACGCGATCGCTCTAAATCAGTATCTTCAATTCGCAAAATAAATTTCCCGTCATGGTGACGAGCAAACAAATAATTAAATACAGCAGTTCTGGCTGTACCAATGTGTAAGTTTCCCGTAGGACTGGGAGCAATGCGGACTCTTACCGTCACAGTTACTTCTCTCTGTTAAATTTTCACGTTCACAAAGGATCAATTTAGCAAAGGCCAAATTAAAAATGCTAAATCTAATATTTGGATTTAGCATTCTCATTTTCTCTTTGCACTATTCTTTTTTTTAACGGGACTGACGGGGCTCGAACCCGCAACTTCCGCCGTGACAGGGCGGTGCTCTAACCAATTGAACTACAGTCCCTTGACTTGACTTTCCCTATTATTACCCCTATTCCTAAGATTGTCAAGGGGAAAAACAAAAAATTTTCAAATTAGTCTAGGAAGAAGGGAACAGGGAACAGGGAACAGGGAACAGGCAATAGGCAACAGGCAACAGGGAACAGGCAATAGGCAACAGGGAACAGGGAACAGGGAACAAGGAACAGGCAATAGGCAATAGGCAATAGGCAATAGGCAATAGGCAACAATATCTTTACATTCTTCTTTCCCCCCTGCCCCTCTGCCCCCCTGCCCCTCTGCCCCCTGCCCTAACTCTCCAAATGGGGCAGCATCTCCGCTTGGATTTGCTTATATTTCTGTTTTAATATTTCTTTACTGGCTGCTAAGTGATTGACTGGGGCTATTTCCTGACTTTGTTTGACCCAAGCTTTTAACTGGTGTCGCTGCGTCAGGACAATACTACAACTCAGAACGTTAGCGCAGCTATGGGGGGGTTCTAAGGTAAAGAAAATCAAGGGATAGCGTTCATGTTCTGCCAAGGCTGATACTAGCTGCAAATTTTGGGGGTTTTGCATATCTAGATAACAAGGCAACCATTTCGGACCCATTTCCCGATTGTAAAGAACTGTTACCCACAACAACATCGGATGAGGAGAAGTAATATAAATAAATCGGTTGTAGCGGGTGGTATGAGCCAAGCTTTTAATTTCTAGTTTAGGCAACATCAACCATAACGCTGCATAAGCGCCAAAATTAGTGTCAATCATCATGGGAAAGACAATTTCTTGAATAGGTTTGTCTTTAGGCCAGGTGAGTTGCCAACAATATTGAGCTAAAGTTACAGCCAAATCAGAACCTGAGATACTTGATGTACTGTTAGAATGGCCGCTTTCTACTGTCTGCTGGGGAGATGATTTTTGCTGAAGAGATTGTTCCACATTAGCCAGCACAGCTAGAATTTCTCCGATATTTTGCGGACGGTTAGCGGGTTGCTTGGCCAAACAAGCCATGATCATTTCCTGGAGTGGTTTGGGTATGCTGAGATCAGGACAAAGGTGAGCGATCGCTTTTGGTGGTTCAAAATGATGAGCTTTATACCAAGCACCAAAATAGTCAGTTTCCGGTTGCCAGGGTTTTTGGTTAGTCAGCATTTCAAACATCATCACACCCAAGCTATAAATATCAGAGCGACTATCTAATTCTTCCCCCTCTAGCTGTTCTGGTGAACAATAAGGCAAAGTCCCATGAAAACCCTTATTACTACTATTTACACCCGAACTATTTAAAAACTTAGCAATCCCGAAATCAAATATTTTCGCTAACTGTCCTAACATTGGATCAGGAACAACTATCACATTTGCAGGCTTAATATCCCTATGCACTAAAGGGTGAATTTCTCCATCAATATTAATCCCTTGATGAGCAGATTGCAAACCTAAACAAATTTGGCGAGTTAGAGTTAAAAATAAAGGCAAAGATACAGGAATTAAATCTTTTAAAATTGTTCCAGATAAATATTCCATTACATAAAACAGTTTGCCATTTTCACTAACCCCGTAATCAGAAGCCCTAACAATATGAATACTTTTTTGACTTAAAGCCGCACTTAAAAAAGCTTCCCTAGCAAAACTTTCCTGCATTTTGTGGTCACAAACACTAGGAGATAAAAACTTAACTGCAACCGGTGTACCTCCCAGCAAAATATCCTCTGCTAAATAAACTTCACCCATACCACCCCGACCAATCAACTGTTTCAGTTGATATCTATTAGCTAACAACTGCTGATCTTTAGGGGATGTAAATGAGCTAGTATTCACCTTAATTAACCTCTGAAATGAAATTTATCCAGTTCCAAAATACAACCTAAAACCAGTTATCAAATATTTTTGCTATCCAAGATTTAGTAGTGAACAGTCCAGTTTTTTGATTAGTGGCTAATTTTTGCATGATTTCGATTTTAACTTTTTCATATTCCGTTTTCAGGATATCCTTAGCTTGTTCAGGTAAAAGCAGAGAGTTCGCTGTTTGGCTGATACTGATATAATCGGTTAACTGCTGACGTTGGTGAGCACTTAGGGTTAAAGTCAGTACCTGGGAACATTGATTTGGTGTTTCTAGAGTAAAAAATAATAAGTGATAATAACCAATTTCTGCTAAATGTTTCACTAAATTTTGACCACGATGGTCTTTTAGGTCTAAATAATAGGATAACCATCTAGTTAGAGAAGATTGGCTATCATGAAGCATCGTCACCCATAAAACCATAGGGTATAAATTTATTTTACTAACAAATTCAGTATTATGGCTTTTTTGGACAAAAATAGATATTTCCGCTTGAGGTAACATAGCCCAAAAAGTGGGAATAATACCTTGCTGTGTATGTAGTAAATGAGGAAACCCAATTGTAGCTATTGGTTTATTCTGAGGCCAAGTCTTTTCCAAACAAACTTTTTCCGAAAATGCTGTCATCGGTACTAGATGTAACCCAGATATAGAAACAGGCTTATTACTACTAACAACTGGCTGATTTTCTATTTCTTTTTTCACCTCAGTTAAAGTATCTAAAATTCCACTGACACTTTGAGGTCTATTGTGCATCTCCTTAGCTAAACAATTCATAACTAAACGTTGTAATTGCTGAGGAACTTTAACTTTTGGGTTCACTTCTTGAAAAGTGGGAGGAGGTTGGAACCGATGTAATTGATACCAAGTTCCAAAGGATTTACTATTGGTAAAAAATGGGTGTTTACCTGTAATCATTTCAAACATTAAAAGTCCCAAACTGTAAATATCAGAACGCACATCTAGAAGTTTGTGTCCTTCCATGTGTTCTGGGGAACTGTAGGGTAAACTACCAATAAAAGAATCTGTTAATGTTAAGCCACTTCTTTCTGTTAAAAATTTAGCAATGCCAAAATCTAAAAGTTTGACCATTTCCATTTTTTTGGCATCTTCATTAATAATGATATTTTCTGGTTTAATATCCCGATGTACAATAGGATAAATTTTACCTTTATAGCTAACACCTTGGTGAGCACATTGTAAGCCTAAACAAATTTGTTGGCTAATCTCTAAAATTTTTATTAGTGATAAAGATTCTTGTTTTAAAACTTCTTTTAAATTTTTCCCTTGTAAATATTCCATTACATAATAAGGGACTTGTTCTTCAGTTGCACCATAACTGAGAACCCGAACAATATTTTTACTTTTGCGTCCTAGTTGAGCACTAATAAATATTTCTCTACCAAATCGGTGGGACATTTGCTGATTAATTAAGCTCACCATCAGGATTTTAACAGCTACTTTCATTCCTCCTTTAGCGACATCTTCGGCTAAATAAACCCTACCCATCCCCCCTCTACCAATTACTTCTTTCAGTAAATAGCGATTGTTTAAGAATTTGCCCAGGTAAATATCTGCTTCATCACTTTGTTTATTCATAACTTTGTTTATTCATATCCTGATTTTTGTTATGGGGGTTAAATTTATGGATGATGCATCTTTTTACAGGATACTTGAACTAAATTCTCACTGAATATCAATTTTATTTAACTATAGAAATCTCAATAATTTAAGACAATAAAGCTGGTAAGATAAAGTCTACTTTCCGAGAATGTGAAATACATAGCAAATAATCTTTGCTTTGCGATATCAAATTCTAGATACTATGTAGCATATTTTCATCAACAAAGACTATCAGTAAAATTGCTCAAAATATAAGTATCTAATAATAAACGTACCTAAAAGCAACCGTAAAAGCATGATTTGTATTGTATTTTTTTTTAAGGCTTAATTAAAATTACTTAATCGGCGTAGCCATCTTGACAGGGGTGAATCAAGTTTCAACTGAAAAGCGAGTATTTGAGTACGTTGTAAAGAATTGAAGTTGTTATCACTAATTAAAATGAGGGAAGTTTGTCCGTTGGGTAGTTGTGAACCTAGAGTTAAACCTTCAATATTATCTAATGCTACATCTAAGCTACGTAAATCTAACAATAATTTTTTACTAACGGGTCTAATTTTACTACCATCTATACTGACTAGGCTATTAATTTCTTGAATATTATCAGCATCTTTTAAAGAAACTTGAAATAATAAAACTGCAAACCCTAAACCTGTAAAAGACCTTTCAACACTGAGGAAATTTCCTTGATTATCTAAAGCGAATAAATCAGGTAAACCGCTATCAAATCTCCCAGTAAAGTTAAATATTTGTGGGACTGGTGTAGTGGGATAAAGAAATTCTTTTTCTGGTTGGTTGGTTAAGAGGTTATATTGTATAATACGACAGTTAGTTCCTTGATCTGGTTGAGCAGCTTCACCATCAGGAATTAAGGCGTTTTCGGTAGCTGTAAATAGATATTTTTGATTTGGTGTAATGGTCAGGCTTTCTAAGGCTAAATTATTACGGATACCTTTTTTTTGATTAACATCTGGTATAAGTTTTTCCGGGATGGGGAGTTGAGAAAGTTCTTTTCCAGAGGATAAAGAAAACTCTTTGATAAAAGGATTAATTGATTTTTGTACGTCACCTTCCGAAGAAATAAAAATGGTATCTTTATTTGTCAGTGCTATTCCTTCGGTGTCTGTGGTGTTTGGTGGAAAGGGTTGATTATTAATATCTAATAAATTGGTTACTCCAACTATAGATACATCATTATTAGTTAATTTACCTTTGCTAAGATTAATTTTTAGGGTATAAAAACGCGGTGATGATTTTTGTCCACGGTCGTCAGAAATAGCATAATATAATTCATTTTTTTTGTCGTAAGTAATTCCAGAAAGTCCACCAACTTCTGTTTTTTGAAATAATGAACCTGTGGGTAATGTGGCTTGTCCGATAAATTCAATGCTGTTAACTGTGACGGAAGCAGAAGCACTATTTTTAAGTAAAAAAATCAGAATGATTAAAGTAGATAAAATATAAGCAATTAGTGATGTTCGGAAAGTGGGTTTGTAATTTTTCATGATCATGAATGATATTTTAGCGAATAAGTCATTTTGACATAATAATTATCTGCGTCCATCTGCGTCCATCTGCGTTTAAATATTTGGGTTGTGTTCCTTAATCCAAGTAAAGATGTAACATGATTATTTATCTTGAGATTTATGCACATAAATAAACACAGATAATATATAATTGTTTATCTGTGCCGTGTATCAATATTTATTATATACACTCATTTATCAAGTCCAGAAAAAGAATTTTCAACTAGGTTTAAGTTAGATGTACTTTGAAAAAAATTAACTAGCCAATCTTTAACTGTACGGGTAGCTCGACAGTCGTCTTCATTATAGCGTTGTATAATTTCTACTATGGAGCGATCGCCTGTGGCTAACCATTGATCATACCAGTAAATACATTTTGCACCACTAGCCTCTTTATCTCTCCATTCAAATCCTATCCAACGTGCGATCGCTTTCAATGCATAACTTTCTAAAGGTAATGCTACACTTTTAGTAAGTTGTTCATACACATCAACAAACCGACTTAGAAGCGGATTTATCACTGAGTTGGGGGTTTTGTAAAGTTTTGCTAATCTTTTAACAGTATCCTGCTCATAAACGCAAAAATGATAAATGGGGGCTTCTGGGTATTGATGCACTAAATCCAAAAACTTCTGCCAAATTAATTCTTCTTGTTCTGGGGTAGCCGCTAAAAATGAATAAAACTCTTCTGTATTGTTCTCTCTGTTGACAACTAACACCCCTAACAGATAATCAAGATTTATATCTTGTTGTGCTTCAATATCAAAATATAATTCAATTGGTGCAGTATATATCAGTTCCTCGCTAGGTAGCGCAGTGGGTAAAATCAAAGGACTTTTTGTTAAGTTTGATTGCGCTTGTACTACCAACTTAGCTGCTACATCCACATCAAAGCCTGTGAGGGTTTCCAAGGTGCTAGGATGAGTATTAGCTAATGCTTCTAGAGTAGTGAGAGATAAGTTTTGCAGCTGGGTGTAGCGGATGGGTGTGATTCCGGGTAATAATGATAAATGTTGCTGAGATTGTGCGATCGCATAACAAGCAGTATACCAAGCACATAAATTACATTTTTGACGAGAAATAAATACTTCTGGCGGTTTTTCGGTGGTGATGACTTCCACATATTCCGCTAAAATCGTCTCCATCTGGGGAACCCATTTATCTAAATACACATCATAAGCTACATCCTTATTCCGTAAAATTAACCAAGCAGTGGGAGGGGGGGTTTCTTGTACTGTGGCTAAAATTTCGGCATGAAAGGCACTGATAACCTGATATTCTTGTTTAGGACGTTTCCCCAGTTCAATATCCGCAGGAATGTATAACCAATCTCCAAAAATGGAAGTTCCTGGTTGCTTTATCAATAAATCTGGACAACTTAATAAAGTATATTTATCTAAATAACTAGCTAACAACACTCCTTTATGAATATAATCTACACCTTGCTGCATTAATTCTATAGTTGCTGCTGTTCCTGCTGACCAATCATCTATGGGATAATCTGGTTGATGATAAAATAAATCAGCTATCACATTTTGATGATGAGCCAATTTATCCTCTAGAACTTTCAGCAATAATTCATGAGGGAGATCACGTTGATTATAATCTCCACGTATATCTAAAAATGTCCGCCTTTTACAGCGTTGATATTGGAGGAGTAGTTCAGCATTGATTAGCATCCTTTTAAAATAGCAAAAATTGGGGAATTGTGGAAGGAGGCAGGAGGCAGAATGGATGATATCATTTTTTTATCTACTTTTTCCTTGCCCTTTTAGTCTTGGATTTACGATTGCGGATTTTAGAGTGTTGAATCTAAAATCTAAAATCTAAAATTCCTCTGCCTCCTATTGTAAATCCTAAAATTTAGTTTATGAACCAATTACAAAGCCATCGCGCACTATTTCCAGCTTTAGCTAATAAAATTTATTTTAATTATGGGGGGCAAGGGCCGCTACCACAAAAAGCCTTGGAGGCTATCATTCAAACTCAAAGCCATTATCAAGAACTTGGCCCTTTTGGGAATGAAGCTTATTACTGGTTGCGGAATCAAGTTCAAGGTGTGCGGGAGGCGATCGCATCTGAATTTAATATACCCAGTTCCACACTTACCCTCACAGGTAATGTTACCGTTGGCTGTAATATCGGGATGTGGGGGATAAACTGGCAAAAAGGTGATCATCTGCTGCTTTCTGATTGTGAACATCCCGGAGTAATCGCCACTTCTCAAGAAATTAGTCGCCGGTTTGGTGTAGAAGTTTCCACCTGTCCCATTTTAGGTACTTTAAACGAGGGTAATCCTGTTGAGATTATTGCCCAAAATTTGCGACCTCGTACCCGTTTGGTGGTGTTGAGTCATGTTCTCTGGAATACTGGCCAAGTTTTACCACTTGAGCAAATTGTGGAAGTATGCAAAAATAACAACTCTCTATTATTAGTTGATGCTGCCCAATCTGCGGGAGTTTTGCCATTAAACTTAATAAAATCCGGTGTAGATTTTTATGCTTTTACTGGGCATAAATGGTTATGTGGTCCCGATGGTGTGGGTGGTTTGTATGTGCGGGAATCAGCCAGGGAACAATTAAACCCGACTTTTATCGGTTTAAATGGGGTTACGGTAGATAGTAACTCGCAGCCAACGGGCTGGCAACCGGACGGTAAACGCTATGAGGTATCAACTTTAGCTTATTCATTATATATTGGATTGGGAGAAGCGATCGCTACTCATAATCAATGGGGAAATGCAGAAGTTAGATATCAACAAATTCTCAAAAATAGTCAATATCTTTGGCAGAAGTTAACTAAATTAAATCACATTGAATGTTTGAAAAATTCTCCCCCGGAAAGTGGTTTAGTGTCCTTTAAGTTAATTAATAATTCTGCCCATCGGGATTTAGTTCAATTTCTAGAAACGCGAAAAATTCTCACCCGCACCATAGCAAGTCCTAGTTGCATTCGGGTAAGTATTCATTATCTGACTTTGGAAACAGAAATTGATCAATTAATTGATGCAATTGAGGATTTTTGTAATCGTTAAAATTGCTAATTTAAACGCAGATGGACGCAGATAAACGCAGATGATTTTTCAACTCTGAAATTATCGCGGAAAATGCTGATTAAATCCAAAATCTAAAATCATTATGCACCGTCCTATACTATATATAACTATCACAAATCACGGCTTTGGACATACCACCCGCACCGCATCAATAGCCGCAACTATTCAAAAGTTAGATCCAGAAATTTTATTAATTTTAGTAACCACTGCCCCCCGATGGTTACTGGAATGTTATATTGAAGGTGATTTTATTCTGCGTCAACGTGCTTTTGATTTGGGTGTCATCCAGTCCGATAGTTTGACAATGGATAAATCAGCAACTTTAGAAAAATTACGCGAAATCAAAAAAAAGCAAAATTCTATAATTGCTTCTGAAGTGAATTTTATTAAACAAAATCGAGTTAATTTAATTTTAGCTGATATTCCCTTTTTAGCGGCTAGTTTTGCTCAAGCTGCGAATGTTCCTTGTTGGATGTTGAGTAATTTTGGTTGGGATTTTATCTACAGAAAATGGGAAGGAGAATTTTTAGAAGTTGCTGATTGGATTAGTTCCTGGTATAGTCAAACTCAGCGTTTATTGCGTCTTCCATTTCATGAACCGATGCAGGCTTTTAAAAATATTACTGATGTCGGTTTAACAGGTGCTACTCCCCGCTTTTCCTCCCAAGAGTTACGCAGCATTTGGAACATCACCGCACCCCAAGAAAAAACCATTCTCCTCACTTTTGGCGGTTTAAATCTCCAACAAATACCTTATAATAATGTTCAGCATTTCCCAGATTGGCAATTTATCACATTTGACCAATCAGCACCAACTTTACCAAATCTGATTAAAGTCACAGATAAAAAATATCGTCCCGTTGATTTTATGCCAATTTGTGGCAGAATCATTTCTAAACCTGGTTACGGAACTTTTGCAGAAGCTACCCGTTTAGATATTCCCGTCGTCACTATCCCCCGTGATGATTTTGCAGAAGCACCACTTTTATTAGAAGGAATAACCAATTTTAACTATCATCAAATTATCACCCCCGCAGATTTTTTCCAAAACAACTGGAACTTTCTCCACTCCTCACCCCAAACCCCCAAACAACCCCACCCCCTCCCTAAAAATGGTAATGAACAAATAGCCCAAGAAGTGATAAAATATTTGCGAAATTGTCAGCCTCAAAATTAAAGCGATTCTTCTGGTTTTAGCTATTGACAACATCAAAAAAATCGGTTATGCTGACCTTGATAAGGAAGAACTATCTTCTAATAAATCCTTGCCACAATTGAATCAAATTTTAGTGATAAGTCATTGACGAAATTTTCACCCTTTAACTCTCAAATAAAAATCTCTATTGCCTGTATCAACAATACGAAAATTAAAGCGATTTTTTTGATATTAGCTATTGACAACATCAAAAAAATCGGTTATGCTAAACTTGACAAGGAAGAACTATCTTCTAATAAATCTTTGCCACAATAAAATCAAAACTTGAATATTCTATTACAGCATTGCAGAAACAGCCAACCAGCACCAAAAGCCAGAAATGGTTATTTCTACCAAGCTGCAAATTAGTGATCACATTCCAGTTCTCATCCTGTAAATCATTAAATCCTGGACATTTTGATTCAGACATTTTCCCTCAGTAACAACTTACGTTAAATATGATAAAATAAACTCATAATAATATCTACAATAGCACTTATTTTATTATGACTCACTACCAAAAATTGCTGCGAGTTTCTACCAACGGCAAAGGCTTTCATAATATTACCTCAAAAATTGAGTCAATCGTGGCTGAATCAGGTGTAGAAACGGGACTTTGTACATTATTTTTACGTCATACTTCCGCTAGTTTAGTCATTCAAGAAAATGCTGATCCTGATGTGTTGGTAGACTTAGCAAATTTTATGGCTAAACTTGTCCCAGAAGATAATCGTTATATTCACAGTGCAGAAGGGGCTGATGATATGCCGGCACACATCCGCACCGTTTTAACTAAAACTTCTGAACAAATCCCCATAAATCGCGGACAATTAGTATTAGGAATTTGGCAAGGTATCTATATTTGGGAACACCGACAACACAGCCATAGCCGGGAGTTAGTTGTACATATTTCTGGTTAAAAAGTGTAACTAAAATATAGCAGAATTAAACAATAAAGTTACTAATATTAATCAACAGAACGACGTTCTATAAAACTTCTCTACACTGAAAGCTGTTAACAGCTTAGGCTAAATCATTTACACATCAAACTAAATGGTTTATAAATATTTCATCTGTTCATTTGCGTTCATCTGCGTTCATCTGCGTTTAAATATTAGATTCCCGTTTTTTGGTAATTAATTTGGACTGGATACTTAATAAATTAAAACCAGTAAAATCTACAAAACAAGAAATATGAAAATTGCTGATTTAATTTCCTGGTTTGAAGAATGGGCTAATCCTGCTTGGTGTGAAAGCTGGGATAATTGTGGTTGGCAGGTAGAACCGGGCATATTAGAACAACCTGCACGGGTGTTAGTCTGCCTTACTCCGACTTTAGCAGTCATGGAAGAAGCGATCGCTCTCCAAGCTAATTTGATTTTTGCCCATCACCCCTTAATTTTTCACCCCCTCAAGTCTCTTCGCACTGGGGAAGCGATCGCCGAAATGGTCAGATTAGCCTTTACCCATCACATTGGTATTTACACAGCTCATACTAATTTTGACCAAGTAGCCGATGGTACAGCCGACGTTTTAGCACAAATTTTGCAATTACAAGCTGTTAGCCCTATTATACCCACTCATTCCGGTTTAGGTTATGGACGTGTTGGCGATTTAAACCCTAGTTTAACATTACAGGAATTACTTGCCAATATTCAAACCCAACTTGCACCACCAAAGTTAATTTTTTCCCCGTCGGCAAACTTAAATCAAAAGATTTCCCGTCTTGCAGTTTTAGGAGGTTCGGGTGCGGGGTTTATTTCAGCAGTTGCAAAAACTCACGCTCAAGCTTATCTAACTTCAGACTGTAAATTTCACCAATTTCAAGAAAGTCGTGATCAAGGTGTCATCTTAATTGATGCTGGACACTATGCCACTGAACGTCCCGCGTGCGATCGCCTAGTCCACAAATTCAAACACCTGAATCTTGATTGGGTACAATTAAGCCAAGAAGATGAGGATTTTCGCCAATTCTCTCTTTAATTTCCGCCAATCTTCATATTTTTAAGGTAAATGATTTACTAAATCTTTAAGTATCCATCCCAAAAAAATTGTATATCTTAGTACGATAAAATTTGAGCATTATCAATTTTGGTAATGCTTTTTTAGTATAATTTATTTCATCTAGCATCAATACTTTTACGTCATCTAGCGAATTTTTATCCTATATTTGTGATTTGGGTCACAAATAAGATGTAATAACAATCACAAGTATTTGCTGTTTTGCGTCAATGTAACTAAGGAACAAAATATTCCAAACTAGAACATGATAAACATCTCAATGATGGCCTGATAATCATGATTCGCACACTCGTTGAATCTGCTTTCCAAACTGGATGTCTTAGTGTTGAATCTGAGGGTCTACTCCACCAGGTACTAGCAACAAAATGCTATCAGTCAGAGGATTTGGCCGCTCTTGCAAAACTATATGAGGCCGTGCGTGCTGGCCAAATTAAACGAGAAGCTTCCTCAATGCGTCCAATGGAATTTCCTATATTGAACACAATTAATTAACATTTAATTAACATTTCTGCCTGTTAATAGCCAAATCACTGTATTATCAAGCTAAATACGGTCATATTATTATCGCCATAAACCCCTTTATAAAAAAAACTCTTTGAGTATTGTTGCGAAAACCCTTCAGGTCAGCAGAAGAATGAGTTAAGATCAAATACATAAGGGGTAAAAGTACAGAAGAGTCCCCAGACTTCCTAGCAATGCCAATGACTACAAGTAGGCAAATTAAACAACCACACTCAACGCCTGTTTTGGAGTATAAATTATTACATAATGGTAGTAAGGAATCATCAGGAAATATTAACTTGATTAAAACAACCCCGGAGTTGTATAACTTCTCTGAAGTTAGTTCTCTGAATAAAAACCCTCTAAGAGATTGACCTTAAGCGATGCAGTCACCATTGTTTGATGATTCAAGATTTCTCTCTATCTAACAGCTACAATCGAGTTGTTAGATCACGTCATCATACACTCCTGTTGTGAACTGCAAATCATCTCTAAAGGGTGTATTTTATTGGGGTAAAACCCAAATTTTGACAAGTTTAACTACGTAGTTTAAAAAGGCAGAAGCAGTACATGCTACACCGCAAGATTTATCAACTGTGTTGCGACGGGCGGGAGGTATGTGTTTTCTTGCGGGATCAACAACGCTGGATAGAGCGTGCCCGCATCATGGACATAGAGGGTGATTTGGTAACTCTACGCTATGAAACAGAGGAAGAGGACGAGGTTTGTTCTTGGGAAGAAATGGTTCGCCTCGAAAGCATTGGATCTGTGACGCAAAAGTTAGCGTCAGTTTCACGCGGTAATATCGAACCACTAATGACAGAAGATTGTCCAGAAGCGGAACGCATCCGCAATCGGTTTACCGACTCAAATCCAGAGTAGAGGCGTAGGGTGTGGTGCTAGATTGCTTCACACTCTACATTTCTACTTATCTCACTTAGACACATAAATGGTGATAGATCAGGATCTGTTAATCCAAAATCCAAAATCTAAAATCCAAAATGGTCTAGGACAGTATGGCGGAAATAACCATCCAGCGAGACAAGGGTAAAACATTGATTAATCAACCGTCTTACCTCCTGCCTCCTGCCTTCTTCCACTAGGATTCATCGGTAGACAAACTCTCAAAAGCTGGACAATAACCTTCAAGGGTGACTTTGAAGTTATACAATGGGGCAGCAGGATTCCAACAGCGCTGCCCTCTTTGATATCTACAAGTACCACAGCATTCTACATCAGTCCAAGTAAAGCGATCGCTATTTTGGCTGAATAATTCTCTGGGAGTTAACCCCCGCAAAACTAACTCTTCTCCCTGCCACCGAGCTTCAATTAACCCTGTATCAGCAAACTGTCGCCATCGGGGATCAGCTGTAATTGCTTCTGGTAAGCTGATGGTGATCACTGTTCCTAGTTCCGAGAGTTCACCCTCATAATTGGTTTCCGGTGGTGCGGGTTGTAAAAATGTTTCCCCAATTGGTAATTCTACTAAAGTTCCCGTTTGGGGTGAATGTAAATGATAGCGGTTTTGCAATTCTTCTAAGCTGGTTAAATCCGCTAAGTAAACCGGAGAACCATGAACAAAGACAACGTGTTGAGGACGTAAATTGTGAATTAGTTGAGTTGTCCCTGGCCCATCACTATGTTGAGCGAGGAAATAAGTTTCTACACTAGTAGATGCTAAATATTGTTGATTAATTTGAATATCTGGTTTTTCGGGCCACAGAATCAACCAAGAACCTGCCCCTGACTGAAAATATTTACCTAAATCCGTCGTTAAGTCGGTGATGACAATACAAGGGGATGTTCCCAACTGAGTGAGATTTTCTGCTTTTAACCGTCGTACACGGGGACGCACCCTCTCATCCCAAAATAAAGGCTGATGTCGGGCAAAGTTTTGGACGGAGGTGGGAAAATGGGATAATAGTTCCAAATAAGCATCACAGCCAGCCGCTACAGCACCATCTACCCAAATATCTAAATCCCTCCCGGTAAAGTGGTGATGGGAACGCAGCAACATTAATAATTCTTGACCTAAGCCTAATGCGGGTGTCGGGAGGAGAATAGAATGATGATCAGCGATCGCTCGATTAATTCTTTCTGCTAATTGATTCTCTTGATTGCGACGATGGGGATGGCGGGATGTACCATAACTACCCTCAATTAACAATACATCTAAATCTAAACCCCGCAGTTCTTCTAAACGTAAACCTTCTACTAAACGGGAGTTAGATAAGAAGAAATCCCCTGTATACAATAATTTGTAATCTTTTTGCGGTGTTTGGTAAGTAAGGAGAATTGCCACTGCACCCGGTAGATGACCGGCAGAAAACAGTTCGACGATTAAACCAGCTTGAATTTCTACAGGCGATCTTAATGGTAAAGCTTGAGAAAATGAGGGTATTTCCCCAGCATCTAGCCAATTAAGGGGTAATAACTTACTCGTTACCTCACTGGCATAAATTGGTAAACGTGGAAAAGCTTGATGTAAGTCTAATAACCCTCTAACATGGTCTGGATGAGCATGACTAATCAAGACTAAATCAGCCGGTGGCTGTGAGTAAGATTGGCTCAATACAGACACATCTGCCAAACCACAATCAAGCAAAATCCGGTGTGGACCCATCCGCACAAGCAGACAAAGACCTTCATCCCCATGCTGAACACCATAAGGTAAGCACTCTAATTCGCTATTTGCTCCCTCATTATCCAGACGAGAAGACACAGACAGATCATTGCTCATGCTTTTCCTGCGACTCCCAATTATTCAGCCCTTCTTAGAACTTATTTAATGTGCTGAACCATTACCATGATAGTTGTCAGAGTCATAAAATCCGTTCTGCGTACCAAAAAATAAGCAAGCCAGAGTAAATATAACTGTTAGTCCTACTAAAATCAACTTCACTTCCATTGGTCTATTACCCTTGACTAAAGACTTTCTTATCTTAATAGAGCAATCCGGTTTCTAGATAGAATTGCTAGAAAATCTTTACCAAAAAGTTGGGTTTAAGGCCCCGTCCTTTGAGGACAGCTGTTTGATAGAGTAGTGGAAACAGGCAGGGCATTGTCTGTCGGGCGAGATAGTGTAGGACGGTATGAAACTGCAACTGTTGTTTGAACCCAGAATCTCCGCACTTTTAGGGCGGGGAGTATGTCAAAGTGCAATTTCTTGGCCTCCCTCAGTAAAGCGCACCTGTTTAATTTTCCATTGAGAGTTACTGATCAGAGTTTTCCTGATACTCCCAAACAGCGCAAACTGTTCACAACTAGAAAGAGATGCTAATTGTCGTTTTGAATCGGGTGCAAGACGTAAATCAACTGTAGCAACTCCATTTTTTACGTTTATACGATATCCAGACAAGCTAAAATCGCTGTTATCTCTTTGTTCTAAGATTTGACCTACAGCATTGGCTATGGGCTGCTCTGCTGATACTTCAGCCTTTTTTGGCAATAATTCTTGACATTGTACATCACTTGTGTATAACGTTACATTAAGGGATTTATTAGTTACAGCTTTTTGTGGTTGAGCTGTAGAAGGGTCTGTATTCAACGTTTGCGACCTGGGACTCTGTATTACTGGTCTATTGGGGGTAGATAAAGACTCACTACTTGGTGCTTCGGTTGCTGATTCTGGGCTTTGTTCAGAAGCAAGCTCAGAACTACAACTACTAGCAGTAAACAAAATAGCTACCAGTAAAAAGGGGAAAATATATCTTTTGTGATTGTTCATCATTTCAACCTCAATCAAATTGACCTAGTTTTTAGGTTAAAACTTGTATAAATTGCAGAACTAAGTAATGATTTTGATCTGACTCAATTCGGTAATGGCTAATATTATTTAGTAAGTTTATAACTCATTTTACAGTGTAAATTAATGTTGTTAATAATTATTTTTATCCTATTTGCATTTCTTTAGTTTAAGGGAGTTGCTAAGATATAAATTATTTAGATATTCTATCACAGATTCCGGGCTTAATCCTAATTTAAGGATATTTTAAGGAAGTAGTACCAAGATAGATTGAGTGGAAAGATGCCAATGTAATGCGAAAAGAAAACATTATTATTTTCCACTCCAGCTAAGGCTAATAAACATTTCTAGCTCTAAATTTTCTGCTTGTAAAAGTTGTCAGGGTTTCAATCTCTAATTGACTTACACGCTTTCATATTATTCCCACTATTGGGTAAATATTGGATAGTGTTGTTAACGACTAGTAATTGGGAATTATATAACTGAGTTGGATTGAAACATCTATTTAGACATCTAATATAACTATTATGGCTGAACACCTGATAACTTTAGAACTCCATACTTACGAAGCTTTACAAAAAGAGCTAACAGAACTACGTCAGATAGTGGCTAAGTTAGATCATACAAAGGCTGAAAGTGTTACAGAGGAACAAAATATACAAATAGATTGTTTGATGGAGTCAGTACCAGTGGCGATCGCCATATTTGATCAGCAAATGCGTTATATATTTGCAAGCGATCGCTGGCGACAAAATTATGGACTAGGTGATCAGGAAATTATTGGGTGTTGCTATTATGATATTTGCCCAGAAATTAGCGATAATTGGCGAGAAGTTCATCAACGTTGTTTAGCTGGTGCAGTGGAAAGGTGCGAAGAAGAAGCTTTTATACATAAAGATAACAGCATTGACTGGTTAAAATGGGAAATCAAACCCTGGTACACAACTTCAGGAGCGATCGGTGGAATTATCATCATGACTGAAGTGATCACTGCTCGTAAACAAGCAGAAATTGCTTTATTAGAGAATGAAAGGCGTTTTCAAGATATTGCTAGGAATTTACCAGGAGCAATTTTTCAGTTTACCAGCCGTCAGGGAATTTGGCAAGTTGACTATATCAGTGATTTTATTCAGGAACTAATCGGGATTAGTCCTAGAGAAGTAACAGAAAATATTAATAATCTTATTAACCGGATACATCCAGAAGATTTAGAAGCTTATTTCACTTCACTTACTCAAGCAGTAGAGAATTTTATTCCCTGGCACTATGAAGGTAGATTAATCAAACCTACTGGCGAAATATGTTGGGTTCAAGCAGATTCCGTTCCTAGTAAAAACGACCAAAAAGAAATAATATTTTGTGGAGTATTATTAGATATTACCCAGCGCAAACAGGCAGAAATAGCATTACAAAACTTAAATAATCAGCTAGAAAACTTAGTACAAGAACGCACACAGGCTTTACGTCAGAGTGAGGCTAGATTAAAACGATTAACCGATAATGTCCCAGGCATGATTTATGAATTTTGTTTATATCCTGATGGAACAATGGAATTTCCTTATGTTTCTTCTGGGTGTATAGAAACTGTAGAATTAAATCCTGAAGAAATAGAAAATAATGCCTCATTAGTACTTACTTATGTTCACCCCGAAGATATTTCAGAGTTACAAGAAAAAATAGCTCACTCTGCTCAAACTTTACAAGAAAATAAAAATGAGTGGCGAATAATTACAAAATCTGGTGTACAAAAATGGCTCAAATCCTTTGCACGTCCAGAACGACGACTAGATGGTACAATTATCTGGTATGGCTACCTTTTTGATAATAACGCTCTCAAACAAACAGAACAAAAACTGCAAGAACAATTACAATTTTTACAAAGTGTTTGGGAAGGAATAGATTACGGAATTTGTATTTTAGATGTTTTAAATCATGGGACTGAATTTAGATATGTAAGATTTAATCCAACTATGGAAAAAATTAGTACAATTCCCATAGAAAATTTATTAGGTAAAACAATCAGTGAAGCCTTACCTGCTGAGATGGTAGATATTTACTCTCAACGCTATAGAGAGAGTGTACAGTCTCGGAAAGGAACGTGTTTTGAAGAGCGTTTTGATATTGATAATCAGGAAACTTGGTGGTTGATTAGTATCACACCTTTGTTAGATAATCAGTCTGAAGTTTCACAATTAATTGTCACAGCTAATAATATTACAGAATTGAAATTAGCTGAACAAGAGAAGCAAATGTTTGTTTCTCTAATTGAAAATAGTTATGATTTTATTGGTTTAGCAAATTTAGAAGGAAAACCTATATTTTTAAATGAAGCCGGAAGAAGATTAGTTGGATTGGATATAGCCGCAATTAATCTTGATTTTGATATTTTGAATTTTATTGATCCAAATGAAAGAGAAAATTTCTACACCCAAATTATTCCTACAGCACTAGAACAAGGATTATGGCAAGGAGAAATTAATTTTCAGCATTTTCAAACAGGGGAAATAATTCCGGTAGATTTTAATGTTTTTACTATTAAAAATACGGCGACTGGTGCACCTTTGTGTTTAGCAACCATTACTCGTGATATTCGAGAAAGAAAAGCAGCAATGCGCGAACAGCAAGCCGCGCTACGCGAACGCCAATTAGCAGAACTTCAGCTACAAGAAAAAGAGCAATTCTTACGCACCATATTTGAAGGTATTGCTCAAATTATCTTTGTTATAGATGTGTCAGAAAACTTAGACTATGTTTATTCTGCTTGGAATCCTGTAGCAGAAAAATTGACAGGAATTAAAGCAGAAGATGTAATTGGTCAAAGGCCAGAATTTGTACATGGTGAACTTGAGGCGGCTACAATACATCAGCGACATCAAAAGTGTGTTGATAGTGGCATTGTTATGACCTATGAAGAATGTCTAACATTCCAAGGTCAAAAAACCTGGTGGTTAACCACACTAAATCCCCTCAAAAATCATCAAGGTCGAGTTTATCGTATAGTGGGAACAACAATGAATATCACAGAACGTAAACTAACTGAACAAGCTTTACAAGAAAGCCAACTTTTTATTCAACGTATTGCCGATTCTACACCCAATACGGTCTATATTTTTGACATAGAAGAACAACGCAACATATACGCCAATCGAGAACTTTCTAGTTTACTGGGTTATTCAATCGCAGAAATTCAAGAGATGGGTGAAATTTTAATGTTTAATATTCTCCATCCAGAGGATGTAGAAAAAGTCAATGAGCATACACAGAAATTGTTAGCCGCAAAAGATGATGAAGTTTTGGAAATTGAATATAGAGTTAGAAAAGCTAATGGTGAATTGTGTTGGCTGTACAGTCGAGATACTGTATTTAGTCGTAATCCTAATGGTACAGTTAAACAATATTTAGGTGTGTCTACTGATATTACTGAGCGTAAACAATCAGAAATTCAACTCCAACAACAAGCTAGAAATTTAGAAAATGCTCTAGAGGAATTAAAACGCACCCAAACTCAATTGATTCATAGTGAAAAAATGTCATCTTTAGGTAACATGGTAGCGGGTATAGCCCATGAAATTAATAATCCTATTAATTTTATTCATGGTAATATTATTCCTGCTACTGAATATGCTGAGGATTTATTACAGCTTATAGAACTTTATCAAGAATATTTCCCAGAAGTTCCAGAAGAAATTCTAGAAAAAGTTGAAGAGGTTGAGCTTGATTTTCTCAAAGAAGATTTAATGAAACTCCTCCGTTCTATGCGTGTAGGAACTGAGCGCATTAGAGAAATTGTTTTATCATTACGTAACTTCTCCCGCTTAGATGAAGCTGATTTTAAAGAAGTTGATATTCATGGAGGCATTGACAGCACTTTAATGATTCTCCATAATCGGTTGAAAGCTAAACAGGATCATCCAGAAATTACTGTAATTAAAGAGTATGGACAGCTTCCTTTTATTCAATGTTACCCTGGACAACTAAATCAGGTATTTATGAATTTGTTAAGTAATTCCATTGAGGCTGTAGAAAGAATAGAAAATAAGCAAGCTCAAATATGCATTCGCACAGAAATTTTAAATCAGGATTGGATCGCTATTCGGATTATAGATAATGGGGAGGGTATTTCTGAAGCGGTATTACCCAAATTGTTTGATCCGTTTTTTACTACTAAGGAGGTAGGAAAAGGTACAGGTTTAGGTTTATCTATTAGTTATCAAATTATTGTCAATAAGCACCAAGGAAGATTGTATTGTAATTCAGTAATTAATCAAGGGACAGAATTTGTAATTGAGATTCCTATTCAACAACCAGAACCGAATAAATAAAATAAGTTGCCCTTTAGGGTAAATGTTTGAATCAGGTGGTTATCGAGCGACTTGTACTGAGCGAAGTCGAGGTAAGTCGAGATGATGTCCAGAATTTAAGGATTTTCAGGATGAAAACAGCTTAAATTAACCTTCTTACAGGAAAAGGCTTTTCCTCCAAGGCAACGCTTACGTGAACTACCTCCTGCTGTAATTTATCTTTATCTCCAAACAGTTTGTAAATTTAACACAAATCCTGGTAAAGTATTTTCCCCTGATAATTCTCTAGGAAATGTCAATATTTGTACTGGTTGATTGAGACGATAAATTTCTACTTGACGAGCTTCTGGATTAATTAACCAGCCAAGTTGTACTTGATTGTCTATATATTCTTGCATTTTGGCTTGGGTTTCTTTCAAACTATCACTGGGAGACATTAATTCTAAAACAAAGTCTGGAGCGATAGGGGGGAATTTTTTTCTTTGTTCTGGTGTTAATTGTTCCCATCTTTCTTTTTTAATCCAAGGGACATCAGGAGAACGATTTGCACCATTGGAAAGTTTAAAACAAGTGGAAGAATCAAAACAATATCCTAGTTTGTTTTGGCGATTCCAAATCACGAAGTCAGCCGCAATTTCTATATTAGAGTTTCCTGTTTCTCCTCCAGTGGGTGACACAATCAGTATTTCTCCTTGAGCATTGCGTTCAAATTTGACATCAGGATTTGCTCGACACAGTTGATAAAATTCATCATCACTAATTTGCATGATGCGGTTAAAGTTGATGGTGATTTCTGTCGTCATAATGAGATATAAAAAAAATTTACCTGTCTATTCTTAATTATAAATTATAGTAAATCTAGGTTTCTTTAAAGCCTGATTGCAATAGGATACATCAAGATTATAGTGATAACTATTCCCTGTGGAAGATTGGTAATGATGAGATAATATTTGATAAATTGAAAAAATACAGTTTTGTGGTTAAAAATCTTGCTTTTTACTAAAAAGTTGTGGTATTGTGAATATTGTCAATCTTAAATAATGGAAATATTGGTGCTAAAAAATAAAAACGTTATATTCCTATTATTAAAGTATACCTCCTAGTGTTCCATTTGTAAAGTATTTAACTACCAAAATTAAATTGCCAATTATCATAAATCGCAAAAATTTACCTTTTATGGAATAAAAATATAAAAGACGGATAATCGCCGCATGATTGCTAAGAGAATATTATTGTAGTCAATTGAAAGTGTTGTAAATATTTATTAATTTTATAGCTAAATATGCTCATGTATAGTAAAGTTTTCACAAATTAGAGATTAACTATGAAATTAGTTGAGCGCCATATCATTAAAAAAACTCATCCATTCTATCAACAGATAGATGATTTATGTTGGCGTTCTAAAAATCTCTATAACTATGCTAATTATTGGGTCAGACAATCATTTATCTTTGAGGGGAAGTATTTAGATCATGTTGCAATCTTTCATTTAGTCAAGCATCATGAATCTTACATGGCACTTCCTCGCAAAGTTAGCAATCAGGTGTTGATGGTTTTGCACCGCAATTGGAAATCGTTTCTCCATGCGACAGAAGCTTACTACCAAGATCCATCTAAGTTTCTAGGAAAACCAAAATTACCAAAATACAAGGATAAAACTAAAGGACGGAATCTTCTCATTTATGAATCTGGGGCAATTTCTCAGCCAGCTTTGAGGAAAGGAATCATTAAATTATCTCAAACAAATATTAAATTTCCAACTGCTGCCACCAATATTAAACAAGTCAGAATTGTCCCAAGATGTGGGCAATATGTGATAGAAGTAGTTTATGAGAAGGAGGTGAAACCACAGCCATTAAATCCAGATTGGGTGGCAGGTATTGATATTGGAT
>DATGXB010000180.1:0-19554 GCA_035299225.1 Nostocaceae cyanobacterium
CATTGGTCTTGATTTAGGGATAAAGACTTTTGCGGTCATGAGTAATGGCGAAAAAGCGGTAAGTCCAGATTACTCAAGGAAAGACCGGAAAATTCGGAAATTACAACGCAAGTTAGCAAGACAACATAAAGGCTCTAAACGCCGGGAAGTTACCAGACTAAAAATTGCTAAACGACATAACGAAATCGCTGATACTCGAAAAGACTTCCTACATAAATTATCAACCAAGGTAGTACACGAAAATCAAGTTATTGTCTTGGAAGATTTGAATGTATCAGGAATGGTGAAAAATCGTAAACTTTCGAGGATAATTAGCTTGCAGGGATGGCGAGAATTTAGAGCTGTTTGTGAAGCTAAATCGGAAAAGTTTAATCGTGATTTTCGAGTCATAGATAGGTGGCAACCTACAAGCCAAGTATGTTCGTGTTGTGGTTTTCGTTGGGGAAAAATTGATTTATCTGTACGTTCAGTCCTTTGCTTAAACTGCGGGGTTGAACTGGATAGAGGTGAGAATGCTTCTAAAAATATAGAGATGGTCGGCACGGGGCATTGGCACGACCTTAAACGGACGGGGAGCGACTGTAAGACTACTTCGGTAGCAGGTGGCAATGAACCGTCAAGAATCGCCGACCTTCTAGGTCGGTGAGTATGTCAAAGAATTATCAACTGGATTTCGTAATTCTGCACAAAAAGAGTCCAATTACAAGCGGTTACAACGCTTCTTTCGGAATTTTGAGCTTGATTATGCAGTTATAGCCAGAATGATTATGGCTTTGATGAACATCCCCCAGCCTTGGGTATTGAGTATTGACCGTACCGACTGGTCATTTGGTCAAACTCACTGGAATATATTAATGCAGCAATTCCAAAAAATCTCTAGTTTACTTTAGTAAACTTTAGCTATTAGCCCGTAAATTTATTTCAGGGCAGGTGTGAAAGCCAACAAATAAACCATTTATAACTTAAGTTAACACTAATGGGTGCTGCTATGTCCTATTGAGAGTGTTTGTATCATTATTAAATTAAAATGGTATCACATCAAATTCAATATTCTTAACCCCCTAACCAAATTTTGAAGATATAACAGGGTTAAGAGTTCCCTGCTGAATTTTAAAATATTGTGTAATATATATTTATAGCCTTAGCAAGGCTATTGAAAGTTAATATTTTTATCATTAACTAAAAAATATAACCTTGCCTCAATTAAAGTCAAAATTAACTTAAAATAGCCCAAAAGTCGTGAAAATCCTATTAGTAGAAGATGACAGCGTAACCCGTGAGACAATTGCTAACTTTCTCACTGCTCATCAATATCAAGTCAGTTTAGCTACTGACGGACAAATGGCATTAGAACTAAAAGAACAGTCTGAATACGACTTAGTAATATTAGATATTCGCCTTCCTAAAATAGATGGAATCAGTATATGTAAGCAATGGCGAAATCAAGGTTGCCAAACTCCTATTTTATTACTTACAGTTAAAAACCAAGTCACAGAAAGAATTATTGGACTTGAAGCCGGAGCAGATGATTATGTTACCAAACCTTTTGATTTAGAAGAATTACTAGCAAGAATTCGTGCTTTATTACGCCGCAGCAAATCCTTTACACCACAGGAAATAATTTGGGACGGTATTCACTTTGAATCAGCCAGTGGCAGAGTATACTGCGGTACTCAATCTATACATCTCACCCCCAAAGAATATTGTTTACTAGAATTATTCTTACTTAATCCCAAACGAATATTTAGCCGTCAAGCCATTTTAGATCGGCTTTGGGATTTTGCAGAATTTCCCGGTGAAGGAACTGTCAGTACCCATATTAAAAGTTTACGCCAAAAATTAAAAGCAGTGGGAGCAGAAGATCCAATCGAAACTGTATATGGTTTGGGGTATCGTTTAAAAACTCCTAACGAATCTGATCAATACTCACTTTCTACACAGTTAAAAACTTCAACCGTTCAAGAGTATGCCGAACAGCAAGCCCAAACCATTACATCAGGAGTATGGGATAAATTTCAAAATCATTACGCAGAAGAAACCAATAAACTATCACAACTTATAACTGATTTATCAACAAAAACAACAAATATAGAACTTCAACATCAAGCCGAAAAAATTGCTCATAAATTAGCTGGAACTTTGGGAATTTTTGGCTTCATGAATACATCCCGACAAGCAAAAAAACTAGAAATGTTATTGCAACAGACAGTTTTAAATCCTGATGACATTCAACAAGCAAGAGAATTGACCAACTTTATACAACAAGAAATGAGTAACATTTCAAATTTTTTAGAGCCAACTACACGATCTAAGCCTGAATCTATAACCTACTCACCATTATTGTTAATTGTAGATGATGATCTGATGTTAGCTGAACAAATTCGCCTTGAAGCCATGAGTACAATCAAACACAGTAACATGAATAAATGGCAATGGCGGGTAGAAATCGCTACAGATATCAGTGTAGCTCGCACAATGATTACTAAAACTCCTCCCGATATAATTTTATTAAATTTAAACATCCCCGGTAGTGGTGAAGATGGTAGAACTTTGATGCAAGAATTATCAACTCATACTCCAAGAATTCCCGTAGTTGCTTTTACAGATAAAGATAATCTTCAAGATAGAGTGGATTTTACCCACTGGGGTGGATCTCAGTTTTTAAATAAAAATTTGCCGATCACGGTAGTTTTACAAACTCTAACAAATGTAATTAAAATACTATATAAAATCTCTATACATCGTGTTTTAATTGTAGATAATGACCATGCATTTTTGAAAAAATTAACTAATCTATTAACTAAGTATGGAATTGAAGTAATAATCTGTGCTAATTCACAATATTTTTGGCAAGTCTTAACTAACAATAAACCAAATTTAATAATTTTAAATCAACAAATGCCTGGATTTAGTGGAATAGATTTGTGTCGAGTTGTGCGTACAGATGCTCAATGGCACAATTTACCAGTAATATTTATTTCAACTGATAATGCATCTGAGATGATTTCTCAAGCTTATACCGCAGGTGCAGATGATTATTTGAGCAAATCTATGAATAAAAATGAAATAGCCAAACGAATTTGGCAAAAGCTACAAAGATGTTAATCAAATCTTTGTTTAGTTTGAGTCAACCACTTTGGAAAATTCAAAATAGTTGATCCAACAAGTCACCTGCACAAAATTAAAAATTAAAATTTACCTCCTAAATCCTGCTCTGTCAATTTCAAACTTTCAATTTTTGGTTAAACAATCTCAAATCTAAAATTCCTCCTGACTTTCTTCTGTTAAACTTCCCAACCAAATAGTTCAGCTACTTGATTTACAAGATTCATCGGATAAAAAGGCTTAGTTAACAAACCCACAACCTTTAAATGAGAAAAATACTCTTTTTCTTCAGGCTGTACTTTAGCAGTCAAAAATATAACTGGAATATCTTGGGTCATAGGATTTGCTTGTAATTTTTGCAGTGCTTCAATCCCACTCATTTGAGGCATAGAAACATCTAATAAAATACCATCTGGTTTCTCAACTTCAGCTAAATGTAATCCTTGTTGACCAGAACTAGCCAACAAAACTTCCCATCCTGCAATGTCTTCTAAGCAACACTGAATCACCGCTTGAATTGCATCTTCATCATCAACAACTAACACCCTTTTTGTAGACATGGCTTGATAAATCTCCTAATAATCTATTTTTTTGGTAGAAGTGGTAATGTAAAGAAAAATGTGCTGCCTTCACCCAATCTACTTTCTGCCCAAATATGTCCCCCATGTTGTTGTATAATATTTTGACAAATTGTCAAACCCAGCCCCGTTCCACCTTTTTCTCTTGCATCAGTAGAATCAACTTGCTGAAACCAACCAAATATACTTTCTAATTTATCTGAAGGAATTCCCAGACCTTGGTCTTGTACCTGAAAAATTACATAGGGTGGAGAAAGAGAATTAAGTAAAGAATCATTTGTCATATATTCAGATATTTTTGCTTGAGCTTCCCTACTTTCAATTAAAGTATTACTGACAGAAATAGTGGTATAAGGTGCAGAAAACTTAATTGCATTGCTCAACAGATTTGTTAAAGTTTGAACAATAGCATCAGCATTAGCCCAAATTTCCATAGAAACCGGATTTACATTTAAAATAATATGATTTTTTTCTGCTTCTGCTTCCATTGTAGCTGCGGAATCTATGATTAATTTAGCCGCATCACAGCTTTCTTTCACTAAACCTGCTTTCCCAAACTCCAGCTTTTGCAAACAAAGAATATCATTAACTAACCTCACCAAACGCTCTGTTTGAGAAGCAGCGATATTAAGCATCTGGCTACGTTTATCGGGGTTTTTGTCATAAACTTTACCTGCTAATAATCCTAAAGAACCATGTATTGCTGTTAATGGAGTACGCAATTCATGACTAGCAATAGAGATAAAATCTTTTTTCATTTGCTCAACTTCCCGAACTTCTGTTATATCCTCCACAATACCAATATAACCAGTCAATTTTTGTCTCTCTATAAACATCGGTGCTAGATGAATTCGCGCATAATGTATTTGATTATTTTGATAAAAATATTTAACATCATGGCAAAAACGCACTTCATATAATTCTTCTGGTGAAGAGTTTAAAATATTTAACCAATGCTTTAATATTACCCCCCGTTCATCTGTATGGATAAAGTCTAACCAATTTCTTCCTAGAGTTTCTGCCAATGTCATTCCAGTAATTTTTTGATAACAGGGATTAGTATAAGTAACCTTCCCATTTTGATCTGTCAAAAATATTCCTAAAGGTAAACATTCACTTAGTGAACGAAACTTGCTTTCACTCTTCTTGAGAGCTTCTTCTTTTTGCTTTTGTTGTGTAATATTATTATTAATTTCTAGTATCTTCACTGGCCTGTTAAGTTCATCTTTTTGTAACACCCAACGACTAGAAACAGTTAAAAAAATACCATTTTTAGTAGTATGAATTAACTCCCCTTCCCAATATCCTAAATTTATGACTTGAGCTTTAATTTCAGCCAGTGGTTGCGGAAATTGAGTTTGCAAAAGTTCGTAAGATATCTTGCCTATCGCTTCGGTTTTTGTCCAGCCATACATCTTTTCTCCTCCGTAATTCCAAAAGCTAATTACTGAAGAGTCTATATCATGGGTCATGATTGTATCATGAGCCAAATCCAAAAGCTGAGATTGTTCCAAAAGAATTTGTTGCTTTTTCTCTAGTTCATCTAGAGTAAAAAGTAGATGTTTATTGAGTTCAGTAAGTTCAGAAGTCCGTTCTGCAACCCGTATTTCTAATTCTAACTTAGCCTGGTGTAGTTCTGCTTCTTGGCATTTGCGCTCTGTAATATCCGTCAGATTAACAATAGCTCCAATAAATTCCCCTATTGAATTTAACAAAGGTCGAGCATTGAGAATTAAATCAAACTGCTTACCATCATAACGGCAAAAATAAACCTCTACTCCTTGATAACTTTGTCCTTGTAAAACTTTAGTTATATAAAAACGATTTTTGGAAAATATTTCTGTAATTTTGTTTGGCAAAAATTGAATAATGTTTAATCCTCTATCTGGATTTAAACAAGAAAAAAATAAAGGAAAGAAATCATCAAAATTTTGAAAAAGAGGATTTTCTCCACAGAGATTATTAAAAACTTGACTAGAGCGAATAATTTTTCCATTCGCATCACAGACTACTATGGACTCACCTACTTGTTCTAAAATGGATCTAGCAAATCTTTCTGAAGCGATAATTTGTTCAGTTTGGTGTTTTTCACTTAAATCGGTAATAATCAGATAATTAATATTATGACCATCTATCTGAAAACTATTAGCAGTAACATACACAGATACCTCTTGTTCATTAATATTCACTAAAGATAACTCACCTGCTGCTGCTAAATTTTGCTCTTGTTTTTTCATCAAAGCTTGAAAAAGCTTAACATCCTGCTCCAAAATAAATTGTTGAAATTTAGATCCTATAATCTTCTCTAAAGGAATCTGAAGTAAATTAGCCAATGCTTGATTAGCATATAAAATTCCTCCATCTGATGTAACAATAACTGCCCCTTCACGCATCTGCTCAACTAGCAAACGATAGGTGTAATCCCCACTTTGCAGCGTAAATACTTTATCACCCTCTGGAGTAGCAATAACAAAAGCGTCAACTGTACCTTGATGAATTGCTTGTAATGTATCTTCAGCTATATTTAGCCTTTCTTGCAGTCCTTGAATTTTTCGCAATAATTTTTCAGTGGAATAATTATCTACACTCATAATTTAATTTTCCTTTTTATCTGACGTAATATTTAAACCTACAAGTACATTTGTAGTATTTGATAAATCACCAATTATTTTTTTGACCGGTGGAGGTAATTCTTTTACTAAAGTTGGTACAGCAAACACATTTTCTACAAAAACTAAGTTTGGCTGTTGATAAATGTCAACAACTTCCAGGCTATATTGTCCAGGTACATATTCTTCACATATCTGTTTGATATTCTTTAAAGCGACCAGAGAATTATAATTAGCACCAGCTACATAAAGTCGTAAACAAAAAATTGGATTTTCGGCTTTTGTAATTAGTTGTTTAAATTCAGCACTCAAATCTTTGATATGACTTTGTTCATTTTTACTACTCATCTGTATTCACCTCAAAAAAATTAAAAAAATTATACTTATAGTTATAGCCAAATACCCTACGGAAAATTAGTAGCTAAATAAACTTTATCCCTAGCTTTTAATCTAGATTTTGTACTGTATTTAGCTCTATTCCTCTTTTACAGGCTTAATTTCTAAACCGAGTAACACCTTTTCATGATCAGATAAATCCCCAATAATTTGCTTGAGAGGAGCAGGAATCTGACGGATTAAAGTAGGAATAGCAAAAATTTGATATTCTCGCGCTAGATGAGGTTGTTGAAGTAAATCCACTACTTCAATTTGATATTTACCACAAAGATTTTGCTCACAAATTTTTGTTAAATTGGCAAAAGCTGCCACAGATTTTGGCGTTTGTCCAGCCACATAAAGCCGTAATTTCCATAAAGTTGATTCATCTGATTGATTGAGTTCTTTCATAAAAGAATCTCCTAAAATCTTTGTTCTAAGTAATGAAAATTGTGATTTGATTTTGAGATTATCAAGGGGAGAGTAAAACCGAAATTAATAAGCAATTAAAAAGCATATTTACATCTTACAATATCTATGAATATGAAATGTAAATGCTCTGGCAATGTTAACTTAAATTAATA
Organism: Nostocaceae cyanobacterium; assembly: GCA_035299225.1. Lineage (GTDB taxonomy): Bacteria > Cyanobacteriota > Cyanobacteriia > Cyanobacteriales > Nostocaceae > DATGXB01. The sequence goes on from DATGXB010000180.1 coordinate 7,252, forward strand.
ATTTGTGAATTAACATTCAGTCAGAATCATTGCTGATAAAGTTTTTCTTTCTTTATTTGCTATTTTAAAGCAAATTGAATATCAAGAACATAAATTTTATTTTTCTCCAAAAAGTTCTAAAAGTTGATAAATAATCAAGCAGAATAAATTACACAAATTCTTTTCTTACAATGCACTGAGCGCAGCCGAAGTTTTCCCTGTTCCCTACCTTCATGTGTGAAATTAATTTTGTCCCACTACTTAATGGATTCAGATTCGTTTCTGTAACAAAAGTGAACAATAGACTAATGCAGCTTGGCGAAAATAACTATCCAGTGAAATAATGCTCAAACGCCCGTTAAATCAACCGTCTTACCTCCTGCCTCCTGCCTCCTGCCTCCTTGCACTAATCTGCTTTTCGTATTTGTGCTAATCTTTGGCGATCTTTGTTAACAATACTTTGATTAAAGTTTTCTTGTTCTGTGAGGATGCGTATCTCTTCCTTTTCTGCTGCTAATTCTGATTGTAATGCAGAAATTTGGGAACAAACCACCATTTCTTTACGTTCCAACTCGCGTTTTTTTTGCTCTAACAATAGTTGGCGTTGACTCGCTGCTAATTTTTCTTGTGCTTCTTGAAGAAATCTAGCACTACCGGTTAGAACAGTTCCCTGTCCTAAATATACATCTAACAGTTGAATCCCTTGTTTTGTCATGATAAATTCTCGTACTTGGTTAGAGTGTTCCATTCCACGAGATTTAAGAAGATATAAAAGTCGGTTACGTTCACCATTGCTTTCTAAGGTGCGTAGTTCAATCCAAGTATCCATGAGGGAAGAAACTCCTATTTCTGTCTGTTCATAAGGGCTACCTCCAGGAGTTAGGTTAGTAAGCATTACTGTAATATGTTGCGATTTTAGAAAATCAATTAAGCGGATAAAGAAAATTTTGGTTTGAGTGAAAGTACCACTTAAAACCAGATTACTCATAGGATCAATAATTACGACAGAGGGTTGAAAAATACGGATGAGGTGATGTAAATTAACCAAGTGCATTTCTAACCCATAAGCAGTAGGACGGACTGCGTGAAACTTGAGCAAACCTTGTTGCACATAAGGCTCTAAATTTAAGCCAACTGAGCGCATATTTCTGATAATTTGTTGCGGTGCTTCTTCTGAGGCTATGTACAAACACCGTTCTCCTTGACGGCAACTTTCCGCAGCAAAAAAACTAGCTAGTGTACTTTTACCTGTTCCAGCTGTACCTGTAACTAAAATGCTACTACCTTTAAAATATCCGTCCCCATCCAACATAGTATCTAAACGAGGGATACCGGAGGAAATACGCTCTGTTGTGACTTCATGATCTAAGCGAACGGAGGTAATAGGTAAAACGGAAATACCATTTTCAGTTATTAAGAATGGATATTCGTTAGAACCATGTTGAGAACCTCGATATTTAAGAATTTGCATTCTTCTTGTTGCTAATTCTTCATAAGTGCGTAAATCTAATCTAATTACACAATCAGAAACGTATTCTTCTAAACCTTGGCGCGTTAGGGTATTATCACCTCGTTCACCGGTGATAATTGCAGTTAAACCTTTTTGTTTGAGCCAGCGAAATAGACGACGTAATTCAGCGCGGACAATAGCGGAGTTGCTTAAACCTGCAAATAATACTTCAATGGTATCTAAAACTATTCTTTTAGCGTCAATTGCATCCACAAGTAGGGCAATGCGAATAAATAACCCTTCTAAATCATAGCTACCCGCTTCTTGAATTTCTTGGGGTTCGATGTGAATGTAGTCAATAGCTAATTTGTTTTCCTCTATCAATTTTTCTATATCCCACCCGAAAGAAGCAACATTTTGGATTAATTCTTCTGGGTTTTCTTCAAAACAAATGAATACTCCTGGTTCTGCATACTCGGTTGCACCACGATATAAAAACTCCATTCCCATTAAGGTTTTACCACAACCAGCAGCACCACAAACTAATGTTGGACGACTTAATGGTAGTCCTCCATCTGTAATTTCATCTAAGCCGTGAATGCCAGTTGGAGATTTAGGGAGAACTTTTTTCTTACCTTTTGTAGTTGTATCTTGTATAATCATAATCTCAATTAAGTAAGAACAATCAACTAGAGTTTATTTTTGGTGTTTTTTTTGGTTTCCGTAGTCAGTACAAATTTGAAATAGAGAGTTTTTAAAACAGCAGGCTAACCTTTAACTGTGGTTTCCTCAAAATCCTATCTATAAATTTTGAAGATTTTGTGAAGATTGAATCTTAATTTTTAAAATTACAGCAGGTTTCAGGTAAATGAGGTTCAAAGCAAAACTGAAAACTCAGACAGGCAAAGGTTTTCTCTCCTGCTGTAAGTGTCTAATTCTTGTTTGTATTATAGTAATATCTGTATTGTTAGATTGTTTTAATTTAGACATTCAAAAAGCTATATGAGAAAATATATCTGGGGGAGGAAGACTAGGAGTAACGTTTGTAAATCATTTGACTGAAACGTGCTGTAATACTTCTGGTGTAGTGAAGATAGGAAATAAAGTAATTATTAATTTGAATTGTTATCTGCTTAAATTAGTAGAGAAAATATTAGGATTTTTGATTTGGATGACACGGCAGAATAGAGAAGAAAATTTAACACTAATTGAATTATAAATTACCGCTAATTATTAAATTTTAAAGGAAGTTTTGGCATAAAAAGTTATTCTAAGTTTTACTCAATTGTAATTCATTGAGCATGAATTTAATAATTTTTAATTTGTCATCAAAAGATAGATGAGCAGGGATAAAATCTTGTAAATTTTTCACATCTTCGGCAAGGTCAGCCGCTAATATTCTACATAATGCAGAAATAAGATAAAGCATTTCTCTAGAGTTTGCTGTTTGGATTTGGCTGATTATTTCTTGACTTAATTCTGATGACACAGAAGGAGTTATAAATTTTTCTTGTGCTTGTTGCCATGTTTGTAGTATAGCTTTTACATCTACTTCACCATAAATTTTTTGTTCATTGCCATTAGCCCAAATGATTAACAGTTCATCAGGTTTAACGAAAATTAATTGTCTAACAATAGCTAGATTTAAACAGCCGTAATTAGTGGTTTGACAGTTAAAAACCGGGGGAATTAATATCATGTTCATACCTGAATTTACTTTTTTTTACTAGGCAGTCACACAAAGCAACCGCCTTTTTATAATTGCAAATTACCCTTGATCAAAAACTACTTGATGATTGTAGCCTGTAGAACGGGTGAGCAGTTTAGCGTATTCCTCTGCATCATTACGGTTGCGATATCGGTTGATTAATCTGTTAGGTAATGTAGGAAAGAGAATTTGAAAAACTGCCCAAGGTGCGAGTTTTTTTTGATATGTTTGCTTACTCATGGTTAGATGAACTCTGTAGTTAAATAAAAAATTTGTAGGCGTGAGGAAATAGACCGCAGACGGGTAAAACTGCGGACTAAAAATTGCCTTTTCATCTATTGCATCTATAGGAGCAAACACCGACGATTAAACGCGGCTAAAAAGGTTATTCCGGCTTTATTTGGTGTTTCCCTAGAAGCACGACAACCAGGAAAGAGTTAGTTTAGCTATTTTGTCTTTGCTAAACTATGTCTATAATAAAGCAAAGACAAAACTTGTCAAGGGTTATGTATATACAAAAAAAATTCTGTAAAGATAAAATAAGGTGAAACTTACTATGAACAGCAATGCCACGACCCAAGAAACTGCCGGAGGATACAAAGACGGTCAATGTAAGAATGAGCCCACAAGACTGGGAGAGACTAGAGGTAATAGCCAAGTCAATGGGTCTTACCAGGTCAGACTTGTTACGGCTGATAGCTCAGGGCAAGATTCCTTTGGGGCAAATATCCAATACAGAAACATTAATACTGGGAAAATCCTAGAGCGTCTCGAAATGATAGAACAGGCTTTCCGTGCATACATTCACGGGCATCAGGATCAACTTGAGACGCGGTTAAAAGAAAGCAAACAATTAGAAACGGTTTTTGACCAACAAGTACAAGCACTTAAACAGGAAATTTACAATTTAGCTGAAGCAGAACAGACGGAAAATATACCTGAATAAGCCGTTTTGCCTTATGGGTGAGGCGGTTTATTTGATTATGTGCGATCGCTTTTGTGTAGAGAATGGGAGGGTGGAGGCGATCGCGAAACGCCGTCTTCCCTACGGGACGCTACGCGAACGGCGATCGCACTTCAAACAAATTTAGGAGAAAGGAATCACAAAAAACCCGCCGTAGGTAATCGCTTTACTCAAAGCAATAACATACCCTCTTTTTCCTTGATTGTTGATTCTTCCAAAAAATGATTAATTTTATTCAAAATTGGGAAATTTCCCAAGTTTTTTACATTTGGCTGTAATTGAGATAAAAACTCTTTAGTAGAAATCAGCAGTGCTTGATGAAACTCTTTGAGATTGCTAAAAAATAATTCTTGCTTTCTGTAAGTAATCTTAAAATGTGATAATAAATTCTCAAATGTAATTACCTCCGGTTCTTCGAGTATTTCCAGAGTTAATTTGTTTTGAGTTTTTAAGCCATTTAAACCATCAATTAAAACATCAAACCAGGAATCTAAATAAGTTGACTCTATTGATAATCTACTATTACCATCAGAAATTGTAATATTGCCTAAAGGCTCATGAGGATCAATTCCTGCTTCTTGATCAATGGTAAATGAAATATTCATCATGTTTCAGCTAATATCTGAGATGAACTTAACAGAAAGCGATCGCCTCTCGTCATCCCAAAATGCGATCGCCTCACCTTTTGATTGATCATTTCCAAATGGGTCGCCCGGGATTCGAACCCGGAACTAATCGGTTAAAAGCCGAGTACTCTACCGTTGAGTTAGCGACCCTCTCACGAGGGCTAAGTATACACCTGGATAATACTGAATCTTTTTACACCTTCTAGATTCAGATGGGTCGCCCGGGATTCGAACCCGGAACTAATCGGTTAAAAGCCGAGTACTCTACCGTTGAGTTAGCGACCCTTTTGATTACGGTTTGTAATCTCACTTTCCTAACTATAGCAAACCATCTGTAGATTTGTAAAGAGTTTTTTAGAAGAAATTTACTTTTAATCTCACAGACATGGTTTTGCTGCCTCCTGGCTCTAACACGGTCAAGTGTTCACCAGTATTGAGGGCATTGCGTGGAGCTGTCCAGGGTTCAAGACAATAAAATTCTTTCCCTTTCAAAGTCCAGAACACCAACATAGCATAGATATCATCATAATCCAAGGACAATTTGGCTTTTTTTCCTTGGTCGGTGACAGCCGCCGACTGACTCCGCAAATGCCCAAAGGCAAAATCTATTTCTTCCCGGTTAAAGTCAAAATTCCCATTAAAAGCTTGAATTTCCTTGCTTTTCTGGTCTTGGTACTGTCCAGAGGGAATTTCAAACTCTAGCTGACTTTTATCATCTACCAGAAAGTAAGGGTGAAAACCAGCCGAAAAGGGCATGGGTGTAGAGGAAAGATTTTGATATTCTTGACGAATTTCCAGACTATGACCTTGGAGAATATAGCTAAAAGCTAGTTGAAAGTCAAAAGGATAAACCGCTTTTGTCTTCTCATTACTTTTGAGAACTACAGTCATGCTGGCCTGACCATCGGTTACTTGCTCAGTTACTTGCCAAGGTAAATCACGGGCAAAGCCATGCTGTTTAAGGGTGTACTGTTGTCCGTTATAGGTGTAAGTATTATCAGGCAAGTTACCACAAATGGGGAACAGAATCGGCACACCACCCCGGATGCTTAATTCTGGGTTAGCAAAACGTTCTGTATCTAAATAAAGGATTTCTTGCCTTTTAATCCGCCAACGGGTAATGATTCCGCCCCGTTCTGGTACAACTTCTATTTGAGCACCAGCAGTTTCATCACTCAGAATATAGGTGGTGTATTGTTGCTGTGATTGGGAAATGGTAAACATGATGTTTTGTCCTTTTGAAAGGGTGCGCGAGTAGTCATTAGTCATTAGGAAGTAGGGAACAGGCAACAGGCAATAGGCAATAGGCAATAGGCAACAGGCAATAGGCAACAAGCAAAGAAAAGTATTTTTATATTCTTCTTTACCCCCTGCTCCCTGCTCCCCTGCTCCCTGCTCCCTGCCCTCCTGCTCCCTGCCTCCTGCCTCTTGAGCTACTCGTCTTCAGCAAAGATAAAGCGATATAGTTCGCTAGAATCTGGTTCAGGGCTACTTTCAGCAAATTTCACCGCTTCATCAATCCGATCCTGAATTTTCTTCTCGATGCCTTTTAATTCGGCTTCATCTGCGAGATTGTGTTCTACTAAATAAGCCGCTAATTTTTTGATGGGGTCACGGGAGAACCAAAATTCTTTCTCTGCTTTGCTGCGGAGTTCGTCAGGGTCGGCGAGGGAGTGACCCCGGAAACGATAGGTTAAGGCTTCGATCAGGGTGGGTCCTTCACCAGCACGGGCACGGGCTACGGCTTCTTGGGCTACGGCGCGTACTGCTAACACATCCATCCCGTCTACTTCTACACCAGCCATGTTAAAGACGCTGGCTTTTTTGTAAATTTCTGGTTGGGAGGTTGCCCGTTCGTGAGCCATGCCGATCGCCCATTTATTGTTTTCTACCACAAATAAAATTGGCAGTTTCCACAAGGCGGCCATGTTCAATGTCTCGAAAAATTGACCGTTGTTAGCTGCACCATCGCCAAAAAAGCAGGCGGTTACTTGGTCAGAACTAGGATCTCCCAATACTTCCCGGCGATATTTACTCTGGAAGGCCGCCCCAGCTGCTACGGGAATACCTTCTGCTACGAAAGCATAACCACCCAGTAAATGATGTTCAGCAGAAAACAGATGCATTGAGCCACCGCGCCCTTTACTGCAACCTGTGGCTTTACCAAATAATTCTGCCATTACTTCTCTTGCTGGCACTCCGGCGCTTAAGGCATGGACGTGATCCCGGTAGGTACTGCAAACAAAGTCTTCTCCTGGCCGCATTGCTCCGCGAATAATGCCGCTAGATACTGCTTCTTGACCATTGTACAGGTGAACAAAGCCGAACATTTTGCCCCTGTAGTACATTTCGGCGCATTTATCTTCAAAAAAACGCCCTAGTACCATGTCTTCATATAACGCCAACCCTTCTTCTTTTGTCATCTGGACTGTGGCAGTGTCAAATGTGGGTAATGTCCGTTCTTGAATCATTATTTTTGAATATTCCTGTTCTACAACATTAAAAACTACGGTTTTGAAAGCGTACAGGAGCAAAGCTAAGGACGCTTCACCACTAATTAAAATCTATCCTGGCGGTTTTGCCTCAACCATGATAAATTTTGGCTGCTGAATTTTTTGCCTATTTCCAGTGTAAGTTGGTGATGGATCACTTCAGCTAAGTCTATAATCAAATCTTATTTACAGCAGGGAACAGGGAACAGGGAACAGGGAACAGGGAAGAAAGTCTCTTTGTATAAGGGTTTGTTCCAAAAATTTGTACCTCATTTACCTGAAACGGGCTGTATGTACTAAGTAAGGAGCATTTGAAATGGGTGAATAGTCATTTTTTCAGTTTTAGGTTGTTTGGGGCTGAGTTTAAGTTATTTTCTAGGCTACCAATCAGGATACTTAACTTTCTGCATAGCTATTAACAATTTCGGCTCTTAGCTGTATATCATAGTAAGAATACTGAATTTTAGTTAAGTTATTGCCATCAGACTTTAATTATAGTATAATCTTCCTCCTAGTTATCAGAAACCTTTAGTATTATCATCTACCTCAGTAAAGTGATCACAAAATAGTAAACAAAAAATTATGAAAAGGTTAAACAATCCAAAAATACCAAAAGCAGTATTTTCTAAATTTTCTATTTGACGATGCTGAGTTCTAATATATAGTGTATTGATGTTGCGGCGATGATACCTAAAGCAGAAGATGGGGGGTTACGTAGTCTTGTGGCGATCGCTTAATCAGCGAATGCCTCTAAATGGACTAAAATTCTGTTTTCCGGTATAAATCAAATCTGTTGCGATGTACACTTGTGGTCTAATTTCGATCCGGTATTATTAACGCTATTATGATGGCACGGTTTTACAAGCCTGGAAAACTCTAGGTGAAATATGTCAATCACGGTGCAGGGGAAGTAGGCTGTGCGAATTCCGCTAGATTACTACCGAATTTTAGGATTACCATTAGCGGCAAGTGAGGAACAACTGCGGCAAGCTTATGGCGATCGCATTGTTCAATTGCCCAGACGTGAGTATTCAACCGCAGCAATTTCTTCTCGTAAACAACTTATAGAAGAAGCATACGTGGTTTTATCAAATCCCCAGGAACGCAGCGTCTACGACCAACTCTATCTAGCTCATATATATGATGCAGATAATCTGGCTGGTACTGCTACAGCTGAAAACCCAGTAAATCATGATGCTCAAAATCTGAGTATCGAAATCTCTGCTGAGAATTTTGTCGGTTCTCTGTTGCTTTTGCAGGAATTAGGGGAATATGAGCTAGTGCTAAAACTAGGTCGTCCCTATTTGGTCAAGAAAAATAGTCCAGTGGGGGTGAAAACTGGACATAATTTCACCAGTGAGGAAGATTTAGACAATGCTGAATTGGCGGATATTGTCCTCACGGTAACTTTAGCTTGCCTGGAATTAGGTCGGGAACAATGGCAGCAAGGACACTATGAAAATGCTGCTATCTCCTTGGAAACAGGAGAGGAATTATTAGCGCGGGAAGGGCTATTTCCCAACGTGCGTTCCGAAATTATCGCCGACCTCTATAAATTGCGACCATATCGGATTTTGGAATTATTAGCTTTACCAGAAGAAAAAAGTAGCAATGGCGAAACGTCCACCTTCGCTGATCGCCGTCAAGGGTTAGAATTATTACAAAGCATATTAGATGATCGCGGCGGGATTGATGGTACTGGGAATGATCAATCTGGTTTAAACATAGATGACTTTTTACGCTTTATTCAACAAATCCGTTATTACCTCACCGTCGCAGAACAGCACAAGCTATTTGAAGCAGAAAGCAGACGACCTTCAGCAGTGTCCACATACTTAGCAGTTTATGCCTTAATCGCTAGAGGTTTTGCCCAACGTCAACCCGCTTTAATCCGTCAAGCTAAACAAATGTTAATGCGTTTGGGTAAACGCCAAGACGTGCATTTAGAACAATCTCTATGTGCTTTGCTGCTGGGACAAACAGAAGAAGCCACCCGCGTATTAGAACTTAGTCAAGAATACGAAGCTTTAGCTTTTATTCGGGAAAAATCTCTTGATTCACCAGACTTATTACCAGGACTTTGCCTATATGGTGAACAATGGTTACAGCAAGAAGTATTCCCTCACTTTCGAGACTTAGCAAAACAACAAGCATCTTTAAAAGATTACTTTGCTGATTATCAGGTACAAGCTTACTTAGAAGCACTACCTACAGATGCAGAAATGACAAATGAATGGGCTGTAATTAACCGTCAGTCTTTCTCGCATCCACAGGTTAGCAACCATACTTACCGTAACAACAGCACAGGAATTTACCGTCAATCGTACACCAGCTATACACCTGATAGCGAAGACACCTCAACAAACGACATACCTGAATATTCTCACATTTCCCCATCGCAGCAAAACAACCGCAATGCCTCTAAATCACGGGTAAATCCCACAACCAGACCTCCTGTAGTAGAACTACCTACCACTGAACCCCAGTTTAGAGGCAGTGAATACCGGATGAATGGTAGAAACCCTGCATCCAACCCACCCTTAAAGCGCAGACGACGCAAACCCACTTCAGCTAATGCACAACAACAAAGAGTTATCCCAAGAAAGCGCAATTTTGCCAACACCTTAGAAAGCAAAACTCGGCTAGTGTGGTTAGTATTAGTTGCTTTAGTAAGTTTATTAGTTTTGACATTGTTAATTTCTACAACCGTTGGCTGGGTAAGAAGTACATTTTTCCCCCAACCATCCTTACAGGGTCAACAATTAGTTATAGAAATTAATCAACCTCCTGTTTTAATTCCTGATCAAAATAGTCAACCACAACCACCCCAAGGGGAAATCACCAATGCTACGGCTGAAGAAGTAATTCAGGCTTGGTTAACTATTAAAGCCGCAGCTTTAGGGCAAAATCATCAAATTGAAAGTTTAGATCAAATATTAACTGGTGCTCCTTTATCTCAATGGAAATCAGTTGTAGAACAGGAACGGGCCAAGAGAAACTACAGAAAATATCAACATAATCTTAAGGTGGAATCTGTAAATAAAATAGGGCTAAATTCAGATACGGCCAGTGTAGTAGCCACCGTTAAAGAAGTAACTGAATATTATGAAAGAGGACAAAGAAAAAGAAGTTCTGAAGAGAATTTGCGAGTCCGTTATGATTTAGTTCGCAAAGAAGGTGTTTGGCGGATTCAAAAAATGTCAGTAGTTGAAAATCTGAACGGTTAATTGTAGGAGGCAGGGAGCAGGGGGCAGGAGGAAAGGGATTGGTTCTTTTTAACTGCTGATTAGCTGTTACTGGTTGGTGTTAATAGCTGTTATTTAAACGCTTTTGCTGGTATTGACCACATTTTTGATTATTTATGTCAGGGAATCTTGACAATCTGGACTGAGATTTAGCCAGTAATGTTATGAAATCTTAACATTATGATCCCCAAAGGGCTGATAACTACGTCAAAATCAGGAAAATGTACCTATAGACCCCTTGATCCCTAGAAAATTTTGCTGCTTAATATTCAGTAACAAAGAAATTTCTCTGATCCCATAGAAAAGCTGTAGTTAGCCGGAAGGGGAACTCACGGAGAAGTGAATTGTAATTTAATAAACAAACTAAACAAAATCCAAACTGGGCAAACCAGGAGTCAGGAATAAGAAATTTATCTGGGGTGGATGATATTTAACAAAGGATTCTATAGCCCGGAGAAAATCATTTACCTTTCAAACGACTGGAGGCCAACTTAATGGCAAAAGAACGCCCGCCGCTAGAGGAGATGACATTGCGGCAACTTCGTAAAGTTGCCAGTGAATATGGCATATCTCGCTATAGCCGAATGCGTAAATCTCAACTGCTGGCATCAATTCAAGAAGCCCAGCGCACGAAAATATCTCTTAGTCCATCTCGTTCACTGGAGGCACAAGAAACCGTGGAAGCAGCCAAATTTGAACTAGGCCAGGAAGACAGAACTGGTGGTTCTCTTGCTGATGTTGATGAAGGACTGACTGATTTACCCGGTGGTTATGGTGAAAGCCGGATTGTTTTATTACCTCGTGATCCTCAATGGGCGTATGCTTACTGGGATGTTCCTAACGAACACAAAGAAGAATTGCGCCGTCAAGGGGGACAACAGTTAGCACTGCGGATTTATGATGTTACCGACATCAACATAGAATATCAAAGTCCCCATAGTATCCAAGAATATCCGGCGGATGAACTAGCCAGAGAGTGGTATTTACCGATTCCGGTGAGCGATCGCGATTATGTAATAGATGTCGGTTATCGCACTGGTGATGGTCGTTGGTTGATCCTCGCTCGTTCGGCAAAAGTTCACATTCCCCCCGTCTATCCTTCCGACTGGATTGAAGACATATTTATTACAGTCAACTTTGAAGAAGAACTGCGCGGTAGAACAGTTTACGAACTCGTTCCCCCAGCCAAGAAACTGGCCGCAGCTGGTGTAAACCCCATTTACGACGAAATCTTTGGTTTAGCCGAGTCCGCCGAAGCTCAACGGGTTGCTGGTTCTCTGTTTGGTTCTATGCAGCACGTACCCGGTTCTGTTCGTCCAGAACAAGCAATCAGTTCCTACGTCTTCCCCTCTGGTGTGGGGATGTGGGCAGTTCCTACCGTTTCCGGCTTAACCATGTCCGGTGTAGGAATGTCTGGCGTTGGTTTCTCCGCTTCTGCTGTCCCAGTACGTCCCCGGAAGTTCTGGTTAATTGCTGATGCTGAATTGATTGTTTACGGAGCAACCGAACCCGATGCGACTGTAACAATAGGTGGCCGTCCCATTAAACTTAATCCCGATGGTACATTCCGCTTCCAAATGTCCTTCCAAGATGGTTTAATTGACTACCCAATTTTAGCTGTAGCTGCTGATGGTGAGCAAACACGCTCAATACACATGAAATTTGAACGTGAAACCCCATCACGCAATACAAACACCAAAGAAGAAGCCGTTTTAGAATGGCTGTCATAGATTTTTAAATTCACATTACGCCATAACTGCAATTTTCTAAATTCCCCGCTATAGTGATGTAGCGGGTTTTTTGTTTGGAGGCAGGGGGCAGGGGGCAGAGGGGCAGGGG
>DATGXB010000181.1:0-2341 GCA_035299225.1 Nostocaceae cyanobacterium
TCCTTTGAGGACGGCTTTTTGGTAGAATAGTGGAAACAGGCAGGGCATTGTCTGTTGGGCGAGATAGTGTAAGACAGGCTATGCCTGCAACTATTGTTTGAACCCAGAATCTCCGCACTTTTAGGGCGGGGAGTATGTCAATTATCTTTGACAAAAACTCAAGCTAGTATCGCTGCTAGTAAAAATAGGCTATCCACTAAAATTGTACTCAAAACCGCACCCCCAAAGGCATAGAGATGGCGTTGTTTGTTACGTAATGCAACAATTCCCACACTCATCAGCACTACAGCCAGAACTAGCGCCCAGATTTCTCCCATTGGAGTTTGTACTTTTGTTAAGGCATTGTGTAAGACTTGGGAGACTCCATCAGTTTCCACTACCATAATTTGTCGCCAATAGGGCATTAAATCTACTAAATAAAAATAAATATCTGTTAAGACTGTACCAAATAGAGAACCCAAATAAAACCAGTTACCGACTTTACCCCAATTTCGCCACAAACACCAAATAGCAACAGGCAGTCCAATAGATTCCACTGGTAAATGCCATAGAGGTTCCCAGCGTAACCAACCCCAATAAATCGCCCCAGCTAACCAACTCCAGCTAAAACCAAATAATAAATCACCCCACAAATGAGTTTGGGGACGGGACATTAAGCTAAAACTTAACCACAACCAGAAACCAGTCAGGGCAAGACTTACCACCGGAAGCGATCGCACTAATGGCGCTTCAATAAATACGGGCACAGATACCAAAAACACCGCCGCCGCAAACACTAACCACGTTTGACGGTAGGCAATGGCATTCGCTAAGTTAATGACCTGATTTTTGGTGTCATCAACATCAACAGCAGAGCACGGATACAAAGTCGGATTAATCAATGTTTTTAATATTTGTTACTAAACTTTACTTATCTTACAATATCACACAAGAAAATCCCCCAGGGGGGCATATTTATAATACAACAAATTTGTGTGTAAGGGAAGGGAACAGGGAACAGGGAACAGGGAACAGGGAACAGGGAACAGGGAATAGGGAACAGGGAATAGGGAACAGGGAATAGGCAATAGGCAACAGGCAATAGGCAACAGGCAACAGGCAACAGGGTAAAGGAGAAAGGAGAAAGGTAAAAATAGAATTTATGCTTTATTTCCCCCCTGCCCCTCTGCACCTCTGCACCTCTGCCCCCCTGCCTCCTGCCTCCTGCCCCCCTGCCCCCCTGCCTCCCCTATCAGCCCGGAAACCCTGAAAAGATGTTGGATAATTTGCTAAAATTACGCATCCATTATGGGAGTACGTGAATGGCAATCATTTCTATGGCGGATATTAATTTACTTACCTCTCATTTACTACAGGTGGGAGGAACAGAAGAAAACATAATTACGCAACTGTTTCAAGCGTTTATTATGGGCATAATCCAAGGCATTACCGAATTTTTGCCTATTAGCAGTACAGCCCATTTAGAAGTGTTTGCTAGAGCGCTTAACTGGCGAGTGTTAGGTTCAAAGGCATTTTCAGCTACAATTCAATTTGGTAGTGTAATTGCTGTTTTGATTTACTTCTGGACAGATATTAGCTCATTGTTTAAAGGTGGGTTAAAAGCTGTGAGGGAGAAAGATTGGCAGAGGGAAGAATGGAAAATAGTAACAGGAATAGCTATTGGTACAATTCCGGCGTTAGTTGGGGGATATTTGCTGAAAAAAGCCTTAAATGACCAAGATTCCGCTATTAATAGTATGACAACAATTGCGATCGCCTCCATTGTCATGTCATTATTATTAGGTGCGGCAGAAAAAATAGGTAGTAGAAAAAGAGATTTTAGCAGTATTACAATATTAGATGGGCTATTAATTGGGCTAGGACAAATGTTAGCCTTAGCACCTGGGGTATCCCGTTCTGGTTCAACCCTTACCACAGCCTTATTTTTAGGCTTAGAAAGACAGACAGCCGCCCGATTTTCCTTTTTATTGGGTATTCCCACTTTAACCATTGCCACCTTATACCAATTTTTTACAGAAGCACTGGGTAAAATTGATTTAGTAGTGGTAGGTGTAGGTGTACTTTCCGCCTTTATATTTTCTTACCTGTCTATCGCCTGGTTGCTGCGTTACCTGCAAACCAAAGGAACTTGGATTTTTGTTTGGTATCGGTTAGCCTTCGGCACATCAATATTAGCCGCTATAGCTTTTAATTTATTGAAAAACAATTGAAACGGAAAAAAGAAAACGAGGAATATTAATAAATTAATTCTATATTCCTCCTGCCCCCTGCCCCCTGCCTCCTGCCTCCTGCCTCCTGCCTCCTGCCTCCTGCCTCCTGCCTCCTGCCCCCTCCCTCCTGC
>DATGXB010000182.1:0-59939 GCA_035299225.1 Nostocaceae cyanobacterium
CAACCTACGGGCTTATGACTTCGTATCTCAAGAGTTACGGGCAGCAGAAGACCCAGAATTTGAAACCTTCTATACCAAAAACATTTTGTTGAACGAGGGTATCCGCGCTTGGATGGCACCTCAAGACCAACCCCACGAACAGTTTGTATTCCCTGAAGAAGTGCTGCCTCGTGGTAATGCTCTGTAATCACAAAATGAATTTATACCTGATTTAAACTTTGTCATGTTTTGATATTGAAACCAGCCTCCAACAATTTGGAGGTTTTTTTATTTTTGTGGTTGAATTTCTCAATTTGTATGCTATAGTAATTCAAGACTACAAAAGCTTAAAGCTTGATTGAAACTAAGACCGCTTAGGCAACAAGGAGGTGATGCCCATGATAGATAGTAGTAAAAGCATGGGTCATCAGGTTGCAGTAAGCCGGCTGTGCGCCGGGGCTGTTCTCTAAGGTTAGCCATAGTTGTTTTGAACAACTTAAAGTTAACTCAATGCACTAGGTTAATGTCGGAGTTCCTTCCGGCAGTCTGGTTGCAACCTGAAGACCCGCTAGACCGCCTTAAATTAGATCACCCGATCTAAATTAGGGCGGATAGTTATTTTTAAGGATGAATCTTATTTTTTTAATCAAAGTTAACTATAGAAATTGATTATTTATGGCAAAATTACTTACACTAGCAGAAATTCAAGCCAAAGCTAGTAGTTTATCTGATTGGCAATTGGAAGATAACAAATTAAAAACGACTCGCACTTTTAAAGATTTCATTCAGGCAATTGATTTTGTCAATAAATTAGTAGAACCATCGGAGTCAGCAGGACATCATCCAGATATAGAAATTTCTTACAACAAAGTCAAAATTACTTTAACTACGCATGATGCAGGTGGCTTGACACAGAACGACTTTGATCTGGCTGGGGTAATCTCCCAAATTATCTGAAACTGGGAAAGAATTTTAGATTTGGGATTTTAGATTAAATAATACGGCTTATGTGAATTAGATGCTGAAACCCTTGTAATTCCGTTGATGATTCTAAGATTGTCATTTTGGGTAACTCTGGGAACTCTTATAAAACAACAAGTTTTTTTAACTCACATAAGGCGTATAATGTCAAATCATAAAATTATTTTATCTTATGCTTATCAATCAGTGTAAGCGTAAATAATAGTAATAAATACTTAATAATATTCTCTTATGATGCTCTTATGGATTAATCCATCATTTCTCTCTTGTCATTAGAATTAGGAGTATGATAAAAATAAACTATAGAGGCATTCTTTCCCATAAGTTAATCACATTAAGTTTTCACAATTTGTTAATCCGTTGTTAGCTTTGTAAAAACTAGAATTGTAGTAGTGGCAAGATTGCCTCATTAAATCCACAGGTTTCAGTAAGGTGTCGCATTTCTGAGAAGCAGGTGCAGCGAACACGATTATCTATTTTATGGTGTGAGGAGAAAAGAAAATATGTCTAATATATTGTGGAAATCTCTGGTGGTGAGCCCAGCAGTGCTGGGAGCGACTTTATTAGTATCAACAACTGCGATCGCAGCTCCCAATGCCACCAACGAAGTAATTTTAGCTGGAGAGCAAGCAGCGACCCAGCCAGAAGTTTTGACTCAGGCCAGTAAAGATAGTGTAATTATCAGCCAAGTTCAAAACTACAGTAACGAAAATAACTCTATATCTCAAGTAACATCGGTTTCTCAATTTTCCGATGTCCAGCCTACAGATTGGGCTTTCCAAGCTTTACAGTCCTTAGTTGAGCGTTACGGCTGTATTGCAGGTTATCCCAATGGTACATACCGGGGTAATCGGGCTTTAACTCGTTATGAGTTTGCTGCTGGTTTAAATGCCTGTTTAGATCGGGTAAATGAACTGATTGCCACAGCGACAGCTGATGCTGTAACTAGAGAAGATTTAGCCACTTTACAGCGTTTGCAGGAAGAATTTTCGGCTGAACTAGCAACATTACGCGGTCGTGTAGATTCCTTAGAAGCGCGGACGGCTGAGTTAGAAGCGAATCAGTTCTCTACTACCACCAAACTCCAAGGGGAAGCAGTTTTTGCTGTTAGTGATGCCTTTGGTGGCCAAACTAGCGATGTTAATAACACCGTCTTCCAAGACAGAGTACGCTTAAGCTTGCAGTCTAGTTTTACCGGTAGAGATTTGTTAACTACCCGATTAGCTGCTGGTAATGCTCAAGCGTTTACCCTCAGAGATAATAACGCTGATATTGCAACCGCCGAAGGTACACAAACCTATCAAGTTGGTGGTGAAACTGGAAATAGCGTAAATATTGACAGATTGACCTATCAAGCGCCCATTGGCCCTGGTCAAGTTTACTTAGCTGCTACAGGTGGTCGTCATAGCCATTACGCGGCGGTAAATAACCCTTACTTCTTTGATCAAACTGATGGTGGTAACGGTGCGTTATCTACCTTTGCTTCTGAAGCTCCCATCTACCGGATTGGTGGTGGTGCTGGGATCGCATTGAATTTACCTTTCGGTCAAGGTGGTGGTATTCTCAGACCTAGTTCTGTGACTTTGGGTTACATGGCTGGTGATGCTGAGAATCCTGGTATTAACCAAGGGTTGTTCAATGGTAACTATGCCGCTTTGGGTCAGTTGAATTTTAGTGTAGGCGATCGCATCGGTTTAGCTGCCACTTATGTACATGGTTATCATGGAGCAGGCAGCACCTTGTTTGATCATGGTCTAGGATTGGGTAATAGTAGAGCCTTTGTAGGTACTCAACAAGCTAACTCTCTGGGTGTTAATCTTGCCCAACCAGGCGCGACAAGTGCTTCTAACAGTAGCTCTTATGCTCTATCTGCTGCGATTAGACCTAGTGACAAACTTTCTATTAGTGGTTTCGTTTCTTACCACGATGTTACAGGCTTTGGTTCTGGTGATGACTTTGAAGCTTGGAGCTATGGTTTAGGTATAGCGTTACCTGACTTTGGTAAACAAGGTAATGTCCTTGGTATCTACGCTGGTGCAGAACCTTATGCTCGCAACCGTGTTGCAGGTAGTAATGAAATACCCTACCACATTGAAGGTTTCTATAAGTACCGTCTGTCTGATAACATCTCTGTTACTCCTGGCGTGATCTGGCTCACTGCTCCTGGCCAAAGCAATAACAATGATGACGCGTTCATCGGTACATTGAGAACAACTTTCACCTTCTAACAGAGTTGACATTTTGCTAAAAATCTGTTAATAATTTGTGAATTTTTAGTTCCTCACCTGTGGGTGGGGAACTTTGTTTTTTGGAGAAGGAACAAACCCCAGTGGAGAACCGGAGTATACTGGAATAAGAATCAAAGCATTTTTAATTTTTAATTACTTTGTCCTTGATTCTGTATCCTTTATTCTTGATGGCTGGCTGTGGAACTATCGTGTAAATCAGAATATGCCATTCTTGCCTTGTTAGAAATGGCTAGTCAATATGAAAGCGGTGAACCGATGCAAATTCGGCAAATCGCCGCACAACAGAATATACCCGATCGCTATTTGGAACAGTTGTTGGCCACTCTCAGACGTGGGGGGATTGTCAAAAGTCAACGTGGTTCTAAAGGTGGCTATCTGCTGGCGCGAGAACCTTGGAAAATTACCATCTTTGATATTTTGCAATGTTTGGAAGGGTTGGAAGTGCAACCCCGTGAGGAAAATATCAATCCTCAAAGTGCGGATAGTGCTGTAGTTAAAGAACTGTGGCAAGAAGCTTGTCAAGCTGCTAACGCCGTATTACAAAAATATTCTTTACAGGAGCTCTGTGAAAAGTGTAATTCACGGCGACAGTTAGATATCATGTACTACATTTAGATTTTGAGAACTTGACCACAAATTTTAGGATCACAAACAAATTATGCGAATTGCTCAAAATATTACAGAATTAGTTGGTCGTACTCCTCTGGTACAGTTAAACCGTATTCCTCAAGAAGAGAATTGTGTCGCTCAGATTGTGGTGAAATTGGAAAGTATGAATCCTTCCTCATCCGTCAAAGACCGGATTGGGGTGAGTATGATTAGTGCGGCGGAACAGGAGGGATTGATTCATCCGAATAAGACGATTTTAGTAGAACCCACATCAGGAAATACGGGTATTGCTTTAGCTATGGCGGCGGCGGCTAAAGGTTATCGGTTAATTTTAACGATGCCAGAAACCATGAGCGCGGAAAGACGGGCAATGTTGAGGGCTTATGGTGCTCAGTTAGAATTGACACCGGGTATTGAAGGGATGAGTGGAGCAATTCGCCGGGCGCAGGAAATTGTGGAAATGACACCCCATGCTTATATGCTGCAACAGTTTCGCAATCCGGCTAATGCCAAAATTCACCGGGAAACTACAGCTGAAGAAATTTGGGAAGATACGGACGGAAAAGTAGATATAGTTGTAGGTGGAGTGGGAACAGGTGGAACAATGACTGGCGTAGCTGAAGTGATTAAAGCTCGGAAACCCAGTTTTCAGGCTGTTGCTGTCGAACCGGCTAACAGTCCAGTATTATCTGGTGGTAAACCAGGCCCACATAAAATTCAAGGTATTGGTGCTGGCTTTATTCCCCAAGTGTTAAGGCTAGAATTAATAGATGAGGTGATTACTGTCACCGACGAAGAAGCGATCGCCTTCAGTCGGCGTTTAGCCAGAGAAGAAGGTTTACTATCTGGGATTTCCAGTGGTGCGGCTTTGTGTGCGGCTGTAGCGATCGCCAAACGTCCAGAAAACCAAGGCAAGTTAATAGTGATGATTCAACCTAGCTTTGGCGAAAGATATTTAAGTACACCTCTGTTCCAAGATTTAGAAGCCAAATTTACCACTAACATTAGCTAAAAATTATCAATTGGCTAAATGTCCGAGTCTAACCACTACGAAACCCTAAAAGTTAAACCCCATGCCAGCCAAGCGGAAATTAAGCAAGCTTATCGCCGCTTGGTGAAAAAATTCCATCCTGATAGTAATCAGGAAACGGCAAATCATGAGGAAATTATTCGTATTAATGCTGCTTATGAAGTTTTAGGTGACACCGAAAGCCGCAAAAATTACGATCAAGAAATTCTCCAAGGTGCACAAACTGCCAAAACTTCTCGCCAGGAACGTACAGCCGCCGCCCAAAAACATTATCAAGCTACTAAGAAAAGCGGTAAAGATGCTGATGAAAAGGTTGAGGAATGGTTACACTTGATTTATCAACCTGTTAATCGGGTATTGTGTAATATTCTTAATTCTTTAGAAGAACAAATTGATAATTTAGCGGCTGACCCTTTTGATGATCAATTAATTGATGAATTTCAAGATTATTTACAATCTTGTCGGGAAGATTTAAAGCAAGCCCAAACTATTTTTCAATCTTTACCTAATCCTCCCAGTTTAGCTAGAACTGCGGCGCATTTATACTACAGCCTTAATCAAGTGAGTGATGGTTTAGATGAGTTGGGATATTTTCCTTTAAGTTATGATGAAAGCTATTTACACACAGGTCAGGAAATGTTTCGCATTGCTACCCATCTTCACTGTGAAGCACAGGAATCAGTTAATAAATGAGGCAACAGGCAATAGGCAATAGGCAATAGGTTTTAAATAAAAAGAGGACATAGCATTGCTATGTCCCTACGAATAATATTTATTTGAATGGCATGATTACGCTAACAAAGTTTGCAGTAAAGGTTTATCTTGGGATAATTTCCCAGTACGTAACCAGTCTTCTAACTCTGCTGGGGCTTTGGCTTGGCTTAAGCGTTCCCGTAGTACCGCACCTTCCAGAATTTCTTTTTGTAAAAGTTCTTGGGCGGTTGTTTCCAATAAGTCGCGGTTATGTTCGAGAATGCTTAAAGCGATATGGTGGGCATTATCTA
This sequence comes from Nostocaceae cyanobacterium, assembly GCA_035299225.1. Lineage (GTDB taxonomy): Bacteria > Cyanobacteriota > Cyanobacteriia > Cyanobacteriales > Nostocaceae > DATGXB01. The sequence goes on from DATGXB010000182.1 coordinate 5,853, forward strand.
CAATTTCCTTGACTTCCCGGTCAATTTCTTCGGCGATTTGGGGACTAATAGCGCGACGGGAATTGCCAAAACCTTCTAAAAATTGTTGTTGGATTTTTTCAAAGGCTACGGGTCCGAGGCGATCGCTCATTCCATACAAGGTAACATACCTTTCCGCCAAATCAGTGGCTTTTTGAATGTCATCGGCTGCACCGGTGGAGACTTTCCCGAAAACCGTTTCTTCTGCCGAACGTCCACCTAATAAAATCGCAATCCTGCCGCGAATTTCATCTTCAATCATTAAAAAGCGGTCTTCTTCCGGCATTTGGATGGTGTAACCCAATGCACCTACACCACGGGGGACAACGGAAATTTTTTCTACTTTCCCCGACCCCGGCATTAAAGCCCCGACAATAGCATGGCCGACTTCATGATAAGCAACGGTTTTCTTCTCTAGGTCATTTAAGACACGAGAACGTTTTTCTAAACCAGCCACCAAACGCTCTATTGCTTCGTTGAAATCTGCCATAAGTACCGCTTGGCGGTTTTGTCTAGCAGCTAACAATGCGGCTTCGTTGACCAAGTTAGCTAAATCAGCACCGGCAAAACCAGGGGTACGAGTGGCAATGATGCCTAAATTCACATCTTCAGCTAATTTTACATTGCGAGCGTGAACTTTTAAAATTGCTTCTCGACCGATTTTATCGGGACGGTCTACCACTACTTGACGGTCAAAACGACCAGGACGACGTAAAGCCGGATCAAGAACTTCGGGACGGTTGGTTGCAGCGATGATAATCACCCCAGTATTAGCGTCAAAACCATCCATTTCCGTTAATAACTGGTTGAGGGTTTGTTCTCTCTCATCATTACCACCGACAAAACCACCCGCACCACCGCGAGATTTACCCAGCGCATCTAACTCATCAATAAAGACGATGCAGGGGGCTTGTTGTTTGGCTTGTTCAAATAAATCTCGGACTCTGGCCGCACCTACACCCACAAATAACTCAATAAATTCTGAACCAGAAATACTAAAGAAAGGGACACCAGCTTCACCGGCGATCGCTTTCGCTAATAAAGTCTTACCTGTACCGGGAGGACCAACTAATAAAACACCTTTGGGAATTTTTGCCCCTAATTGGGTGTATTTATCGGCATTTTTGAGAAAATCTACAATTTCTTCTAATTCGGCTTTTGCTTCATCCACACCCGCCACATCCGGGAATTTTACCCCAGTGCTACCCTCTGAATAAATCCGGGCTTTGCTTTTACCCACAGTTAAAGCCGCAGGCCCCCCACCTTGACGATTCATCAAAAATGCCCAAATGCCAAAGAAAACTAGGGGAGGTGCAACCCAGCTTAATATTGTGCCAATCCAACCGTTTTGATCTGGTGGTGGTGCTGCAAATTTGACATTATGATCACGTAAAATTTTGGGTAAATCCAAATCAATGGCCACGGGAGTAGTAGCAAAAACCTGTTCTACTGCTTCACCTTCTGGGGTTTGAGTTTTGACTGCATACTCAATGCGATCGCCTCCCACTACAGCCCGATCTACTTTACCCGCTTCTACCTGAGCAATAAAATCACTGTAAGGAACTTGTGGTAATCGTGAACCAAAAAAGCTGGGTACAATTAGATTTAACAGTAATAACAAAGTCAACAAAATTAAGAAACTCCCGCCAAACTGCCTTATTTTGGGCGGTTTTCTAGAGTTTTTATTATTAGTTTCCACTGGCATTGTGATACATTCCTCAAATATAATTAGAAATTAGTCAGCCTGGGGGTATAGGGTAAGAGAATCGGTAAAAGCTAAATTAATTCTTGTCTCCCTTTTACCCTTCTACTCACATCATCAAGGAAGTTACTGGAGCTAATCTAAACAGTAGATAAGCAGTGATGAGAATTAAAAATCAAGCCACAGCTAAAGGATGCAATAATTACAAAAATTGCAAGCGTAATCAATAAAATATGGGCTTTAGTATTTTGGTTGTGAGAGATTCAGCTTTACACTTGGATTCTATTGTAGATACTGGTAGATAGGGGTTAAATTGGTATATACCCCACAAAAAAATGTGTATTTCCGTACTTTCATGGAAAATCAACTAGGATTCTTACTTAAATTATTGGCAGTTTCCGCTTTGCTATCCGTACTAATTAAATATGGTGAATCAATTTTCGTGATTCCCACTACTGCGCTAAATGCACTGCTAATAGTCATGTTGCCTACATTAGTATTAGCGATCGCCCTATTGTGGCGACTGCCAAAGCAGAAACCTCTAGTTTAAGGGTGCGGGGGAAGAGGCAGAGGGGACAGAGGAGATGAGGAAGTAATTATTTATTCCTCCTGCCTCCTGCCTCCTGCCTCCTGCCTCCTATTGCCTGTTCCCTTCCGTATTAAATCTTGTATTCTGTTTCCAATTATTTAACTTGGGGAGTTAATTTGTGAATCTTGGTCAATGGATAGGTTTAATTGTTCTAGTTATATCTTTATATGTTCTGTGGCAAATTCGAGAAGTGTTATTACTAATATTTGCTGCTGTGGTTTTAGCAACTACCTTAAATCGGTTAGCGCGATATTTTCAAAGTTTAGGCATGAAACGTGGCTGGGGTGTAGCCATTTCAGTAGGAATTTTTATTGCTGTTGTGATTGGTTTTTTCTGGTTAATTGTGCCACCTTTTGCACAACAATTTCAAGAATTAACTTATAAAGTTCCCCAAGGATTTGAACGTTTTAACACTTGGATTGATGAACAAAGAACGTTAGTTCCGCCACAATTAGATCCTTACATTCCTGACTTAACCAGTTTAATTGAACAAGCACAACCTTTTATTAATCGTGCTTTAGGTAATTCTTTTGCTTTTGTTTCTGGGTCTTTAGAGGTTGTACTCAAGATTTTATTGGTTTTAGTGTTAACAGGAATGTTTTTAGCTGATCCTAAAGCCTATCGTCAAGTATTTGTGAGGCTTTTCCCTTCATTTTATCGCCGCCGGGCTGATGGGATTTTAGACAAGTGTGAAGTTTTATTAGAAGGATGGGTAAGGGGTGCTTTTATTGGTGTTTGTATTGTCGGTTTAATGAGCGCATTAGGTTTATCCATTCTGGGAATAAAAGCAGCTTTAGCCTTGGGAGTTTTAGCAGGATTTATGAATTTAATTCCCAATTTAGGCCCTACTATGAGTGTAGTACCAGCAATAGCAATCGCTCTTTTAGATAATCCCTGGAAATGTATTGCTGTTTTGATTCTCTACTTTATTATTCAACAACTAGAGAGTAATTTGCTCACTCCTATGGTTATGGCTCAACAGGTTTCATTGCTCCCAGCAATTACCTTAATTTCGCAATTATTTTTTGTCACGTTTTTTGGTTTCTTGGGTTTATTTTTAGCCTTACCATTAACAGTGGTTGCTAAAATTTGGGTGCAAGAAGTCATCATTAAAGATGTTTTAGATAAATGGGGAAATGAGGAAGAATATAAAACAGAATTGGTAATGGTTACTGATTCTCCTACAGAAAAAGCAGAAATACCAGAACCAGAAACAGAATACAGCAGGGAACAGGGAACAGGGAACGGGGAACAGAGTTAAAAGTCTCTTACTATAAGGTTTTGTTCCTAAAATCTGTACCTCATTTACCTGAAATATGCTGTAAATTTTGATTTTAGGTCATTTAATCCAAAATCTAAAATCCAAAATCTAAAATCCAAAATCTAAAATTTCTCCACCGCCGGACGCAAATCTATTTCTAAAGTCCAAGCTGTGAAATCTTGTTGGTATAATTGCCAATAAGTTTGGGCGATCGCATCTGGTGAAAGTAGGGTATACATCTCTTTCTCAATTCCCCTGGCTTGCACTTTGGGAGTGTGAATAATTCCATCAATCACAATATGCGCTACATGAATCCCTTGTGAGCCAAATTCCCTAGCTAAAGACTGCGCTAACGCTCTCAAACCGAATTTACCCACAGCTAAACTAGAAAAACGCGCTCCCCCCCGTAAAGCGGCAGTCGCACCAGTAAATAAGATTGTTCCCCTGCCTCGTTCCAGCATTTTGGGTAAAACAATCTGTGAAGCTAAAAAAGCACCAAAACAATTAACTTTCCAAGAATTTTCAAACTGTTCTGGACTCAAATCCAAAACTCCAGACATTTGAAAAGTCCCAGCATTATAAATCATCACTTCTGGGGGAGCTAACTGGGAAAACACCTGAGCAAAAGCACTTTGGAGAGAAGTAATATCAGTTACATCCGCAGGAATGGCGATCGCATCCCCCCCAGATGCTAAAATCTTGTTTTGAATTTGGGTGAGCTTATCTGCACTTCTGGCCATTAACGCCACAGTGAAACCTTCACTAGCAAAGCGATGTGCAATAGCCGCACCTAATCCTGGTCCCACGCCAACAACCACAGCCACCTTTGCTTGACTCATTTTTTCTGGCTCCTATGACCTCTATCTCACCTTAGCTTATCCAGCCAGTTCAAAACCATCTGTACAAACTCGACATTTCTGTAATATACTATGTTATAGTAAGACTACAGGGTAATCAGCAAAACATTCTCAAAACCTAAATTAAACTTTTGTCGGGTGAGCATTCAGCCAGCCCAAAGCCAAAATATAGAATTTAAACCTACAAAATAACTAACTATAGGAGGAAATAGAAATGAAACTAAATCAGGTTATCGCTGTACTACAAACAGTCAAAGCCAACGCCACCAAAGCGAAAACCGCAGTTTATCAACTAATTCAAAAAAACGCCTTATTTCAAGGTATATCCCGCACCTTCCAACCAGTAGACGAGGAAGGCTTTGTTTACCCACCCGAAAGCCAAGCCCTACAAATGCGAGCAGAAGAACTACTGACTCAATTTGAACAAGCTTGTACAGAATTATTTAACCTATCAGCAACTCAAGACTGGGCTAACGCGCAAGCTAAAGCCAACATTGTGATAGATGGAACAACCCTATTAACAGATGTTCCTGTTTCCTACTTGCTATTTTTAGAAAAGCAATTAACCGACATCAAAACCTTTATTTCCACCTTACCACTATTAGATAATAGTGAATCTTGGGTTTACGACCAACAACAAGAATGTTTTGCCACAGAACCCAAATTCACCACCAAAACCAAAAAAATCATGAAACCCGTGGTTTTATATGAAGCCACTAAAGAACACCCAGCCCAGGTAAAAGAATCTTACGAAGACGTACCCGAAGGAACTTGGAGAACTGTTAAATTTTCTGGTGCAATTTCTCCCGCAAGACAAAAAGAACTACTACGAAGAATAGACCGGTTAACCCAAGAAGTAATTTTTGCCAGAGAACAAGCCAACAGTTTAGAAGTTACCCAACAAAACCAAGTTGCTAGATCAATTTTCGGATACCTGTTCGCACCGTCAAATTTTCGCTAGAATAGAAATGGAGTACAAGTTTAGTTTTAGGTAGAAGGAGAGATTTTGTAGGTTCGATTCCTACTCCCTCGACATTTCCGGGGGATAGCCAAATGGTAAAGGCACTCCTGAAGCCATCAGTATTAAAAATTAGTCTTAGATTATTGCTCCAGACTCAATTTAAACATTCACCTTCTGCATCGAACCTTGTAAATCAACGTCTGTGGGACATGAGTTCAAATCTCATCTGGTCCTCCAAAAATACGGGCTGGTAGTTTAGCGGAAAAACACCACGACTTAAAGATTAAATTTACAAGAACCGGAAATTAACTAGGCAGAAACCGTGAACCAAAGCTGAAAGCTGAAAACTTTTAGTTTCCACCCCTCCAGATGCGGATAAAATCTGGAGGGTTTAAAATTTTGTATCCCCTCAATAATTCGGGGAAGGGAGTTATTCAGGCATCCATGAGAGACCAAAAGAATTGAGAGAAGATTGTTCACGAATAATAGTCGTCAAAGAAGGAATATTTCCAACCCGATAAATCCGGTCACGGATATATTCAAAAAAGCTGATACCCAACTTACGAGTAGTAGCAACAAGAGACATAAAAGTATCCCAAGCCTGAGTACCCACCCTGCGGGAACGCTACGCGAACGCAATGACGTAAATAATTTTTCTCACCAACTTACTTCTTCGTACCCTTTAAACTGTGCGTCTGCTGGCAATAGTTCTCTTGGATATTCTAGTATTTCTTCTCTATCTATTTTTATAAGTAGTTGTGCAAAATTAATTTCCTACGTGGAGTCAGGCAACAGGCAACAGGCAACAGGAAAAAAGTTTGGGTAATTAATTCTGCTTAATTACTTACAAGCCTTTTTACTGCTTTTACTGTGCTTTTTTGGCGTTTGCCGCTCTTTCTCTGATGAGTGATTGCTTGTGAAGCCTTTTTTTCTTGGCTTTGATCTCTGGTTGTCCCTGCTCTCCTTTCAAAGAGTTATTTTCATCCCGCAGACGTTAATTTTCTTCCCTTAGTTCTTTAACTTCTGATTGTAGTTGCTCGATTAGATTTAGTAGTATCTCTATTTTCTGACGCATTGACTCGTCTGCAATCCCTTTTGGGCCAGTGGTTTGCAGTACATCTAGCTGTGAAATTTCTTGGCCATGAAATTTTTGCGTCATGTCCCATATTGTATAACGCTTTGTCTCCCTTGCTCACTTTGAGAGTTTTTTCTTTTACCCCTACTTATTGAGCCGATACAGGTTTTCTTAGCTACATGGCATTGTGGTTAAGGCGTGATGGACAATAGTCCGTTGCGCGGAATCTGGAAGAAATGAAAACACATTTAATTATTTAGAACCATTTTCAGTAATTACAATTTGTAGAGGTTTGTCCCAAGGTTCAAGGGGAATTTGAGATAAAAAAGCATAATCAAAAACTATTCCTATTGTTGGTTTTTTAGCCCAATCAGATGAACTTAAAAAACGGTCATAATATCCCCCACCATAACCTAAACGATAGCCTTGATAATCACAGGCTACGCAAGGTACAAGAATTAAATCAACTTCTGCGGGGTCAATTAATGGTGCTGTGGGGTGGGGTTCATGAATGCCATAATTACCAGTGTGCAAAGTCTCATCAGGTTGCCAAGAATGCCAAGATAAGGATTTACCCACACAACGGGGAAAACCCCAACGTTTATGGGATTGGGAAAATAGGGGACTTAAATCAGGTTCTTGGCGGAAGCTGAAATAGGCTAATACTGTTTTTGCTTGATGGTATAAAACAGAAGTTTGTAAAGAGGAGCAGAGGCGATCGCTCTTTTGTTTCCATTCCTCCACAGTCAAAGATTGCCGCCACCTTAACAACTTCCGTCTTAATTTCGCCTTATCAAGTTTTTCACTAACTTCCATCATCCACATCACATCCTTGTGTAGTACCGTTTCACCCCTCTCCTGATACAAATGATTGTTTTTTAATTCTTTCCCCCCTACTGCCTATTTGTATCAACCTTTGAAGTGAAACGGTATAAGGGTGGGTTGAGAACCTCAGAATTTACAAAACCCACCCAACTACATAACACACTTAAGCCGCGTTTTGGCGATACCATGAAATGGTATTTTTCAAACCTTCTTCAAAACCAACTTCAGCAGTAAAACCAAAAGCTTGTTTTGCTCTTTCCGTATCTAAGCGGCGACGGGGTTGGCCATTAGGTTGATCAGTTTGCCAAATTAACTCCCCATCAAATTCCATTAACCGACAAATCAAATTTGTCAAATCCAGAATGGAGATTTCGTAACCAGTGCCTAAATTCACCGGTTCCGGGTCATTATAGAATTGTGTCCCCATAATAATCCCCCTAGCCGCATCTTGAGAATAAAGAAACTCACGGGTAGGAGAACCGTCACCCCAAACAAAAAGCTGTTTTTCTCCTTTGATTTGGGCTTCATGAACTTTGCGAATTAATGCCGGGATAACGTGGGAACTGCGCGGATCAAAATTGTCTTCAGGTCCGTATAAATTTACTGGCAGTAAATAAATACCGTTAAAGCCATACTGTTGGCGGTAGGATTGTAGCTGTACTAAAAGAGCTTTCTTGGCGATACCATAAGGAGCATTAGTTTCTTCTGGATAACCATTCCACAAGTCATCCTCCTTAAATGGCACTGGGGTAAATTTGGGATAGGCGCAGATAGTACCCACACAGACAAATTTTTCTACACCCCCCTGATAGGCAGCATGGATTAATTGAGTACCCATCATTAAGTTATCGTAGAATAACTCACCTGGTTTTTCTCGATTTAAACCAATACCGCCAACATGGGCTGCTAAGTGAATAATGATATCTTGTTGGTCAACTGCGCGTTGGCAATTTTCCCACACCCGCAAATCACAATCACGCGATCGCGTCACTGTAATCTTCTCACGATCAGCACCAGCTTCACAGAGTTGATCAATCACTTGACGACCTAAAAACCCTGCTCCACCCGTAACCAAAATTCGCTTACTTTTCAGTTCTAAGGCTGTCATCTTCTTATCCCCGTATATATCAAAAATGTAGAGCGCCTAAATCCTGGCGAATAGTGGCAATATCATGAGGTTGTTTATCATTGTGATTGGGAGAAGTATAACCCAGAGCTTCTAAATCCGCCTCCACCATTAAAGTTACCAACTCAGGAAATGTTACTGATGGTTGCCAGCCTAATTTTTGCCGTGCCTTTGTAGGATCACCAATTAATAAATCTACCTCAGATGGGCGCAAATAGCGCTCATCAAATTCCACATAATCCTGCCAATTCAGGTTCACATAACTAAAAGCTAACTCTAGAAACTCCCGCACAGAATGAGTTTCTCCCGTGGCAATTACGTAATCATCTGGCTCAGACTGCTGTAGCATTAGCCACATAGCTCTAACATAGTCTTTAGCATAGCCCCAATCTCTTTTCGCATCCAAATTGCCCATGAAGATTTTTTTCTGTTTACCAGCGACAATCCGCGCCACAGCCCTGGTAATCTTTCTGGTTACAAAAGTTTCACCCCGTCTTGGTGATTCGTGATTAAATAAAATCCCATTACAAGCAAACAAATTATAGGACTCACGGTAATTTACTGTTTGCCAATGAGCGTATACTTTCGCACAGGCGTAAGGACTACGGGGATAAAAAGGAGTGGTTTCACTTTGCGGTATAGCTTGGACTAAACCAAACATTTCTGAAGACCCAGCTTGATAAAAGCGCACTTGAATGCCAGTACGATGTTGATAATCGCGGATAGCTTCTAATAAGCGTAGAGTTCCCATACCAACAGCATCTACTGTGTATTCTGGCGAATCAAAGCTCACCCGGACATGAGATTGAGCCCCTAAGTTATAAATTTCTACCGGCTGGACTTCTTCAAGAATTCGTCGTAGGGTTGTGCCGTCGGTTAAGTCCCCATAGTGGAGAAATAACCGTACACCTTCTTTATGAGGATCTTCGTAAATATGATCAATCCGGTCTGTATTAAAGGTTGAAGTCCGGCGAATAATCCCATGTACCTCATAACCTTGTTCTAGTAAAAATTCACTCAGATAAGAACCATCTTGACCAGTAATACCTGTAATCAAGGCGATTTTGCGTTGTGTCATGCTAAATTATTCCTTGTAGTCAGAAATTGTGACAGAATAGAGGTAGGCTACAGACTATTAAATCTCAGTTGGTAGCTAATAGTAATAATTAACTAATGTTACTTCTACAAATTTTAACTGTAAATAAAAATACTTAGTAAGAATTAATTTAATAATAAACTTTGTACTTTAATTACCTAAATTTATTAAGTTTATGTGTATATTTGTTTAAATTTTAGCAATTTTTGTGTTAACTTGGGCTTTAGGGTGTAGTAAGATTCTCACTACACCCTGAGCAAGTTTTTAATATGCCCCATTGTTTTTGGGCATAATCACCACATCAATAGTTTTGAGGATGATCCATAAGTCCAGCCAAAAACTTCTAAATTTGACATAGTTTAGGTCTATCTGCACCCGTCGGGGGTAAGGGATATCATTACGCCCAGATACTTGCCACAATCCAGTAATTCCCGGACGGATAGTTAAAACTTGATCAATGTGTTCTTCATATTTAGGTAATTCTTCTGCTACCAGAGGACGTGGGCCAACAACACTCATGTCTCCTTTGAGAACATTCCAAAACTGGGGAAATTCATCCAGGCTGGTAATTCGCAGAAAATGACCAATTTTGGTAATGCGTGGGTCTTTTTTCAGCTTAAAGCTGCTTTCAAATTCGGCGCGTAATTCTGGAGAGGATGCCATCATTTGCACCAGGACTTCATCGGCATTACTCACCATAGTGCGGAACTTAATACAATTAAAGCGGCGATAATTTCTGCCAACCCGTTCTTGAACATAAAAAACCGGTCCGTCTGAGCTAATAGCAATCAGTAAACTGACAATTAGATAGAGCGGGAAAAACAAAATTAAAACTGACAAAGAAAAAACAATATCAAACAATCGTTTGGCAAACTCTCCGTTAATACCCTGAAAAGACAAACCTTTCGGCTTCGCCTTGGGCGGTTTATTTTTTTGACCGCCTTTTGGTAAATTACGCTTAGATGTACTCGCGTTTTGTTTCGGGTATCGTTTGCCGGAGAGGAGTGAGCTCTGGGCAGTCATCATACTCCTTAATAATCCACACCACACATAGTCCCAATCTTAAAGCCAAAATGCATTGCTTCTGGGTGAAATTTTCCAAAAGCATAGAAAATAAATACAAAAATCAAGACCTTTGCGTGAAAATGGGTCTTTTCTCTTTACATTTATTTAAAAAATCTAGATATCGTTGGGCGAATATCTGTTGAGAAAACTGGATTGAGTGCGATCGTATATACTCATAATTAAACAACTCCTGATAATGTTCAAATTTTTCTACTGCCTCCACTAAAGCCTTTGGTGTTTGTGCTTCAAAAAGTATACCTGTACCTTTCTCTGGACAAGTGCGAATATCTCGTACTGTTTCTAGTGCACCTCCTGCACCATAGGCAATGACAGGAGTACCGCAAGCCTGCGCTTCTACTAAGGCAATGCCAAAATCTTCGCAAGCTGCATATACAAAAGCTTTTGCACGAGCCATATATTTTTTTACCATATCCTGGGGTTGCCAGCCCAGTATTTGAATATGAGGTTGGGCTATTTGGCGCAATTTTTCCATTTCTGGCCCTGTACCAATAATTACCAATGGTCTTTGAAGTTGATTAAATGCCTCAACGATTAAGGCTACTTGTTTATAACTCACTAATCGGGAAACGATCAGATAAAAATCTTCTTTTTCAGGAAAGTAGGGAAATTCATCAATATTTACTGGTGGGTAAATAACTGCTGCTTCCCGGCGATAGCAGCGCCAAATCCGTCTCGCTGTATGCTTGGAGTTGGCTATAAAATAATCAACTCGGTTAGCACTTAATACATCCCATTGACGCAATCTGTGTAGTAAATACCTAGTAATCCACCCAATTGCACCATTTCCTAGTTTGCTGTGGTTGAGATAGTCAAAAGTCAAATCCCATGCATAGCGCATGGGACTATGACAGTAACAGATGTGTAACTGATCAGGAGTGGTTAAGATGCCTTTAGCTACGGCGTGGGATGATGACAATATGATGTCATACTGACGTAAATCCAATTGTTCGATCGCTAAAGGTAATAAAGGCAGATATTTTTGTACACCACTATGAGCATTAGGCAGGTGTTGGAGAAATGTCGTGCCAATCTGACGCTTATATAGATAACTTTCTGGATTGCTAGATTCAAAATCTATCAGAGCATATAAATCAGCATCAACGTGATTTAAAATCTCCTGTACAACGAGTTCTGAACCGCCTGTGGCTTTGGGGGTTAGCCACTCATGAACCAAAGCGTATTTCAATGGCACAGCTACTTAATTAGGTGGAAATTTTACTTAGGTAATTAATCAGGTTAACTCAAAAGTTTACCGTTGTCTAAATTTGTAGAATTTTTCCCAGATTCAAATAAAAGACGTATTTCTGAGGTTGATGTTTCCTTGATGATCTAAAACATTGGTGTTGAGTTAAAAATCTCCCTTGAAGATATTCAGATTGATACTATGACCTGATAACCTCAAAGACAATAGCAATTTTGCGGACAATTGACAAAGGATCTGGGATTTATGCGTGTTCTTGTGATTGGTGGTACTAGATTTGTCGGTGTTTATTTAACCCAATTACTGATCAAGGCTGGACATGAGGTGGTACTGTTCAATCGTGGTAATCATCCAGCACCAGCAGGTGTAGGGCAAATTATCGGCGATCGCACTGACTCAGCCCAAATCAAGGAAAAGTTAGGAAAAGAACATTTTGATGCGGTCTTTGATAACAATGGTCGGGAACTTTGCGATACTCAACCCCTGGTAGAAATTTTCCGTCCACGGGTGGAACACTTTGTTTACATGAGTTCGGCGGGTGTCTATCTCAAAACTGACCAGTTACCCCATATTGAAGGTGATGCTGTTGACCCAAAAAGTCGCCACTTGGGTAAACATCAAACGGAAGCTTATTTACAAGATGCGGGAATGCCTTTTACCTCCATTCGTCCTACCTACATCTATGGCCCCAAAAATTATAATGATTTAGAAAGCTGGTTTTTTGATCGGATTGTGCGCGATCGCCCTATTCCGATTCCTGGTAATGGTTTACACATTACCCAATTGGGACACGTCCATGATTTAGCCCAAGCAATGGTGTATATGCTAGATACTCGGATTACCATTGGTCAAACTTACAATATTTCTGGCGATCGCTATGTGACTTTTGACGGTTTAGCCCGTGCTTGTGCTGTCGCAGCTGGTAAATCTCCCGACTCGATCAAAATTGTCCACTACGACCCCAAAAAATTTGATTTTGGTAAGCGCAAAGCTTTCCCCATGCGTGTACAACATTTCTTTGCTTCTATTGATAAAGTCAAGAGAGAATTAATGTGGGAACCTAAATATGATTTAATTTCTGGCTTACAAGATGCTTTTGAAAATGATTATTTAATCAATAACAGAGGTCAAAAAGACATAGATTTCTCTGTGGATGATGAAATTCTCCAAGCTGTATAACCATCATTTTGGTAATAAGTTTAACCTATTACCTACTGTCAACAAGTAATTTATGGGAGGTTTGAGCCGATTGCCAGTGCAGGAGGTACAAACTCAAAATCAAAACCCTCTCCAACTTGGGCTTTTACTCCTGCTCTCCGTTGTATGAGCAATTCTGCTGAAGTTGATAATATCAATAATTTAGGAATCCTAAATGATTCGTGAAAAATTTTAAGTATTTGTAGGGTGGGCATTTTTCGCTAAAAAACTAAATAGAAGCGGAAAATTTGGGAAAATGCCTACCTCAGTTTTTTTCAAAAATCAAACAGGAATCCTATTTAATTAATTATAAGTAATTAGGCAGAATTAATTACACAACTTATTTCCCTGTTCCCTTTCTTTAACTTTACACAACTATTTATAAATGCGAACTGTTGCGGAAATTAATGAAAAAATTAGCTGTCAAAAGGCGGTCGTCTGGACAGCACAAGAGTTAAAAGCGCGAGTTGCGGAAATTGGCATCACTCAAGCAGCTAAACAGGTAGATGTAATTACTACTGGCACATTTGAGCCGATGGAGTCTAGCGGGGCAATTATTAATTTAGGACATACAGACCCACCAATCAAAATTCGGCGCTGTTGGTTAGATGGTGTACAGGCTTATTCTGGCTTTGGGGCGGTAGATTTATACTTGGGTGCCAGCTGTCCTGTAGATACTATGGATGGGGAAGAAGTGCGAGAACAGGGGGGAGGTCATGTTATTGAAGATTTAATTGCTGGTAAAACGGTGCAGGTGCGGGCTTTGGGACACGTGACAGACTGTTATCCTAGAGCAACTTTTGAAACTACCATTACCCGTGATACTATCAACCAATTTTATTTATTTAATCCGCGCAATCTTTATCAAAATTTTATTGTTGGAGTGAATGGAGGCGATCGCCCACTTTACACTTATCTTGGTCCCCTCCAACCCCGACTAGGAAATGCAGTTTACTCCAACCCCGGTGCCATCTCCCCTCTGCTCAATGACCCAGATTTACAAATCATCGGCATTGGCACCAAAATTTTTCTAGGGGGTGGTGTAGGCTATGTGGCTTGGGAAGGAACACAGCACTTCCCTTTGCAAAAGCGGTTAGCTAACCGTACACCCATCGGACCCGCCGCCACTTTAGCTTTAATCGGTGATGCTAAACAAATGGATGCCCGTTGGGTCAGGGGTTGTTATTTCAAAAGTTATGGCCCTTCTTTAATGTTGGGGGTAGGTGTACCGCTTCCAGTTTTGAACGAAAAAGTCATAGAACATTGTGCAGTCCTAGACAAAGATTTAGTTGCACCAATTGTAGATTTTTCCATTCCTCGGCGTGTGCGTCCTACCTTCGGTTTAGTCAGTTATGCTCAACTTAAATCGGGACGGATGACTATAGAAGGTAGAACCGTGCGGGTTGCACCTCTAGCCAGTTTATATTTATCCCAGCAAGTAGCCGTAGAGTTAAAAGAATGGATCGAAGCAGGTACTTTTACCCTCACCGAAGCCGTGGAAAGTATTAACATGGAGCGTTCCTTCCTCCCTCAAGACCGTTGGACTGAGTTTTAAAAAACTTTAAGGACCCAGCATTGCTGAGTCCCTAAGAAAATTAGACTATATTTTCTACTCTTGGGGCGGTTTTGCTCGTTTCACTGGCTTAGGTGCAGGAGCTTTTGGTGGAGACTGGGACACCGTCGAAGGTTCACCACCTGGTCGCTTGACTGGACGTGGTGCAGCTTCTCCTGGTCTTCTGGGGGGGAATGGTCTTCTACCACGCAGCCCACCACCACCTTTAAACGGTGGTCTTGGTTTTTTCGGTAAATCAGCGATCGCTTCGGCATTTTCCACTGCTAACACATCAGCTTGTCGCTTGACATTAAAATCCCAGAACTTACCTACAGCCTTAACGCTTAAAACTCCCCTCAGTTTTAACTTAAAATACTTAGGTTTATCAGTTGGTTTACGCGGAGCCTGTTTAATTTTGACTACTAAACTCTTAGTGTCAAAAGACTGATAAACAAGTTCACCACGCACAGAAAAGCCCCCATCAGGGATGTCAGATGAAGGTACGGGAGGTTCAGCACTTACTTCACTATTCTTAGCAGAACCGTTTTCAGAGGCTTTTTGTTCTTGTGAACTAATATCTTCTTCATGGGGAGCAGATTCAGATTTAGCTAAATTTTCCGGCTCCCAAACCCCTACAATTTGCAGGTGTAAGTTATCATTTTCTTGTCTGGTACGTGGATAAACTACCCAGAGATGATCTTTTTCTAAATCTAAGTGATTCTTAACTAAACTCATAATCCGACCTAAAAGGACGGCATTGAGTTCTACACCATCTGTAGTCACTAAGTTTCCTTGAGTAAATTGCTCACTACTGGCAACATAGCGACCCCGGACTAAACCAATAGCTCGATACTGCATCGGTTCGCTAGGAGGTGGAATCGGTTGTAAGCGATTAGCTACACTCCCATTGGTATCAGTCTCAGGCTGTTTCAGGGCAGAATCATCAATTTTCACGGTCGGAGCTGCTACTGTGTTAACATTCGCAGCTGGTTCTTGGTCATTTTGAACATCATGTTGAACCTCATGAGAGGCAATAGAAGTGGTGGATTCAGAAGGCGGCATCAGGTCGGAATTCATAAAAACTCCTTGCGGCGGAGACACATCCCATAATGGGATTTTACAAAATCAGCTTAAAAAGAGCGTCTTAGTGGCTCATATAGAAAAGTATACGCCTTTTCAATCTAGCCACTGGACTACTCTGTGTGTGAACATAAAGACGCTAAATTTTGCATTTATACACTAAATGAGTCATTTAGCGTCTTTACCCTAGTTTCGGAAGCATAGCATAGCTATAATTCTGACGGCTCTTCCTAAAGTCAACACTTACTTGAGCAGCGCAGAGAGTTAATTTGTTATAAAATTCACAGGACAATAACCGTATTCCGCAAAGTTTTAAAATTTTCCAATTTGGTGCTTTTTGTCAAGGTTAAAATTACTCAAAATTTAGGAGAAAATAACGCTGTGTCTCAATCTCGCAATAGTTGGGTAGTTCGGATTATTTTAGGATTAGCCATTTTTGCTTTTATAGGAGTTTCACTTTTACCTATAATTTCCGGCTTGAGTTTATCCCAATCTTCAGAAAATCCCTCTAACAATAATACTAATTTATCTGCTGAAGATGAAATTCGGGGTTATGAATCAATTTTACAAAAGAACCCAGAAAATCCAGAAGCTCTCGAAGGTTTAATTAAAGCCAGGCTGAAATTACTGAATCAAAAACCCAGAGGAACGGTAACAAATGCTGATATTCAACCAGTAATTGAACCTTTAGAAAAATTAGTTAAACTCAAGCCCCAAGACTCCAGGTTTGGGGTACTACTAGCTCAAGCAAAACAGCAAATAGGCGATAAAGAGGGTGCAGCCCAAGTTTATCGCTCGATTCTCCAGCTAAAACCAGGAGATTTAAAAGCCCTACAAGGCATGGTACAACTGCAAATCAGCGAAAAACGCCCAGAAGCAGCTATTGGTTTATTAAAAGAAACCCTAGCCACTGCTGAACAAGCTAATGCTATTAAACCCGACAGCATAGATATTGTAGATGTACAAATACTTTTAGGTAACGTTTACGTCTACCAAAAAGATTATACTCAAGCCGCATCTACTTATGATCAAGTAATTAAGAAAAAACCTCAAGATTTTCGCCCAGTTTTAGCTAAAGCTATGTTACTTAAACAACAGGGCAATAGTGAAGAGGCCAAACCCTTATTTGATAATGCTTTAGCTTTAGCCCCGGCTGAGGTTAAAGACCAAATTAAACAACTTGCAAGTTCACCAACCCCTACAGCTTCTCCTACACCGAGTCCGTAGGAGGCAGGAGGCAGGAGGCAGGGGAGAAGAGGCAGGGGAGCAGGGGGCAGGGGGCAGGGGAGAAGAGGCAGGGGAGCAGGGAGCAGGGGGGAAACTAATGACTATTGCCTATTGCCTATTGCCTATTGCCTGTTCCCTGTTCCCTGTTCCCTACTTCCTAATGACTAATGACTTTTTCCCTACCCTTTCCTTCATTTCCCGTTCATGGCGGCGAAAATACCGAAGATGATAAATAAACTACCACCAATTAAGGTAATTTGCCGTTCAGAGATTTTCCCAGCAATAAATCTACCACCTAAAACAGCGATCGCCGCACAAATGGCGTGTCCTAAAGTTGCACCGATAGCCACTCCTAGCGCATTCTTACTGGCTGCTAAGGCAATTGTCGCAAATTGTGTGCGATCGCCCCATTCCGCCATAAAAGTTAATATAAATGCCTGTATTAAGATTGACCAAATACTCTTAGTTTTTCCCTGTAAATCTGCCTGTTCTACTGCTTCCTTCGCCTCCTCCACCGCATCTTCACCATGAGCAGCTGGAGACATTTTCACACCATCATACAACAACTTTAACCCAAAACCCAAAAACAAAGCCACTTCCGCGTAATGAATATACACCTTTGGCAAAAAAGCCACCGCTTGTCCAAACACTACCGATAAAATCGTCATCGCCGCTAAAGCCGCAGTCACACCCACAAACACCAAGCGCCGCGAATGCTGCATAGATAGAATCACAGCAATAAAAAAGGTTTTATCACCTAATTCTGAAACGGTAATTAATAATAAACCTGCTGTAAATGCTTCTAACACTCTCTTTTGCTCCAGATTACAATTCCCTTTGTGTGGAGCTTTCAGAGAGATATACGACCTCACTAAAGCTCACACACTCAGGCGTGAACTAAAGTGAAGGTCTCGCTTTCAAATACTTTCAATACTTGCCATTTGAACCAGGTTTATCACCAGTATGTTGATTCAAATGCACTGGCTTTTATCTACCAGTTAGCTACTCCCCTTCTATTTAATCGCAATTATACCTATTTATCAAGGAATAGTCAAGCACCTACAAAAATTAACTCTTGACATTTTACTCTCATTTTGAGAGAATAGAACTAACAAACAAAGCAAATGTCTAAATTACTCCAAAAACTAGAAGTAACGCCATTTCACAAACCCTTTAATACACAAATTTGTAGGGACATGGCAGTGCCATGTCCTTGCGAGTCTACTTGTATATTTACCAAAGTGAAATAGCATAAAAGCCGTACAAAAATATTTTACTTTTGTTAGCTTTCTTAGGCTAAAACTTAGCTTTATTTGTTTAGCCTTTACTTCTAATTTTTCAGTAATTTTACAAAGATAATATCCTGATTAAACAGGGTTAAATATTATCAAAGTAGCCAAGAATAAACAAGGAAGAAACTTATGCAAATTCAACCCAAAAACAAAAAAAAGAGATTGTTATATGCACCTAATTTCAATTCGCACCCTCCGCGAAGAAGCTGCCAAATATCCCGACATCAAGAAACAAATTGATAGTTGGCATGACACCATTAAAAAAGCAGAATGGCAAAATTTAGAAGATGCTCGTAAAATTTACCGTGATGCTGAAGCCGTTGGTAATTTTACCGTTTTCAATATTAAAGGTAATAATTATCGTTTAATTGTCGGAATCAATTATGAAGACCAAGTTATCTACTACAAATACTTGCTAACCCATGCCGAATATGATAGAGGCAAATGGAAAAATGACCCTAACTTTTGACAAAAATAAATATAGCCAATTACTAGCAGAAATTGCTCCTCAAATCATCGAAACAGAAGCCGAGTATGAACGTTTATTAAAAGTTGCTGAAGAGTTAACTTTAAAAAAAAATCGGACACTAGAGGAACGAACTTTATACAAACTGCTAGTCAAATTAATTGAAGACTATGAAGCAGAAAATTATCCGATGGATAAAGCTGCACCTCATGAAATACTACAGCATTTGATGGAGTCAAGCGGAACACGTCAAGCCGACTTAGTTGGTATAATCGGTTCTAGCGGTGTAGTATCAGAAGTGGTGAATGGTAAACGTGCTATTAGTAAAGCACAAGCCAAAGCATTAGGAGAATATTTCAAAATTTCCCCTAGCTTATTTATTTAAACTCAAAATTTACCTTCACTCAAAACTTAATGTAAATCTATCTTGCGGACATGGCAACTTCATGTCCTTTTTAATATATTTGCAACATTAATAAAATCAAATATCATCACAACGAAAAAAACAGGAAATTTCCTGAAAATATCCCAAAACCAACTGATATCAAAACTAAACCTAGAAAAATCTTGATCATAGCTAAAAACATTTTTGAACTTCGAGGTTGATCTGAAACTAACACAGATAATAATACTTTTTGATCATTCCACATTTCCACAGTTCCCCAAGCAAATATTTTATCCCTTGGAAGAATAACTTTTTCTATCACCCTTAAATTACGACGCATTCCTAAAATAGAATGGTGATTCAAATTTTGTTTTTCCAAAAATTCAACTGTACACTGTTCACGGAAACCAAACAATAGATTTTGACTATCACTAAAATAAGCAGGTCTAGCAATTTCTATTAATTGTAATCTCAATATTCCTAAAAAATGAGGTACTTGATCCAATGGGACTAAAATTTCATCACTTCCATCGCTAATTATTAAAGGTTGATTTGATGATAAAGATAATAAAGTCACTCTACGAGAACCACCTTTAGGTCTAGATTTGGTAGTATAAACATAAACTTCCCAATAAGCACAATATGTTCCAGTTACCGGACTCCTTATTAAATCATAATCTTCACAAATATAACCGCTAATTTCTGCTTTCGTATCTGTCTCAACTTGAGAAATACTATGTTTTTGATACTCGTAAAAAATCAAAATTTTCCGCAAACCTAAAATACCAAAACCAACACCAAATGCAATAAAAACTAAGCCAAAAATTAGTAAGAAGGGATAATTAGTAGATACATTCATATAGGAATCCTAAATGATTCGTGAAAAATTTTCGGTATGTGTAGGGTGGGCATTTTTTGGTAAAACACTGAACAGAAGCGGAAAAAAGTAGGAAATGCCCACCTCTGTATTTTTCAAAAATCAAACAGGTAGGCTATATTATACAGAGGAATGAAAATATAAAGTAATTTTTTACCTCTGATGGATATTTTACAAGAAAAAAATCACACACGCAACCTAGAAATATTCAGTTTAAGCCACACCATAATCAGTATAGGGGTGTTTATAGGGAGGATGTAAACCTAATACAATATCCTCTCTAGGAACACCCATTTTCACCAACTCTTCAGCCGGGTTTTGGTCTGTTAAATTTTGCTGTAACCAAATTTTTCCATCTTTAATATCAAAATGGATGATAGTGCGATAAACCCGATGCAAATCTTCCCAACCAACATTCATCCATTGATAATGATCTCTCTGAGTATCTAAAATAAGTTGTACATCTACCTCATCTGTTGAAACATCATCTTTGGCGTATTCAGTCAGCAAATTTTGAATATATTCCCGATATTTTGCTATTTTATCCATTTGACAATTACCTCTTTTGTGGGGCTATATACTATTAATGGTACTTGATATTTGTCTAGAGCAATTTGTGTAAACTCCAATTGAAAAAATGTTTCATAGGCATCTATAGGAACAGCCATGTATAATAATCTTTCTGTTTCAATAGCTTCTAAACCTAAGCGATAACTAAGAAATTGACCTAAAGCAGCATAAAAATCTGTAATTGCGGAAGGGTTAAGAAAGCTTTTAATTTCTACTGCTATTTTTTCCCCTGCTTTTTCAGCCGCTAATACTTTCTCTGCACCTAAATCAATTTGAAAGTTGACATCACCAAATTTCAACTTAAGCGGATCATCTGTAATAATCCATTGTTCTTTTATTAAAGCATTTTTTACAGCTTCATGGAATAAATCTTTTGCTGACATAAACAACTTTGAAAAATTACTTTTTTACTAACATGAGATTATTTTGGAGTTTTAAACAATAGAATAGTAATTGCGGATAGCCAGTAGGGTGGGCATTGCCATTAATTTTAATATTTACTTACATTAAAGTACAATGCCCACCTGAATATTTTACCTCAGTTCTAAAGTTTCAATTGTTTAATATTTCCTCTCCTTGGGTTCAAACATATTCACCACCACAGGCATATATTGAATGTCAATTCCCGCAGGTGAATAATAAGCTAGTGTGTGTTTTAAAAACTTGCTATCATCCCTTTTGGAAAAGTCTTCCCGGAAATGTGCACCGCGACTTTCTTGGCGGTTTAAGGCTGAGGCTAAGATAGTTTGACCGACTACCATTAAACTCCTTAATTCTAAAGCTTCAACTAATTCTGTATTCCAACAACTGCCTTTATCATCTAAATAAATTTCTGAGTATTGTTGTTGTAAACCTTGTAATTTTTCCCAACCTTGCTGCATTAATTCTTGATTGCGGAAGACTCCACAATATTGGGTCATTGTATCTTGAAATTCTTGGCGAATTTGATTAATGCGATATTTTCCCGGTTGGTCTAATAAGGCTTGAATTTGTTGTTTTGCTTCTTGAATATAAGTTTGTGCGTCTATATTTGGAAGTTTACGATTTTGCACATATTTGGCAATACTCGCGCCGGTTCTGCGTCCGTATACTACACATTCTAAAAGTGAGTTACTACCTAAACGGTTGGCACCATGTACAGATACACAAGCTGTTTCACCGGCAGCAAAAAATCCTTCTACTAAATTATTGCTGTTGCTGCGGACTTGTCCATCGGTGTTAACAGGAATACCACCCATACAATAATGTATTGTCGGACGAACCGGCATCGGTTGAGTGACTGCATCAACCCCGACTAAACGGTGTGCTTCTTCCCAACAGAAAGGAACACGACTCATGATTTTTTCTTTGCCTAAATGTCGCAAATCCAAATAAACGAAGGGACCGCCAGCACTACCATCTAAATTTATACCACGACCGGCACGAATTTCTGAGGCGATCGCTCTCGATGTGATATCCCTTGGTGCTAGTTCCATTCTACTAGGCGCATACTCGGCCATAAAGCGATCGCCTTTGGCATTAATCAAATAAGCACCTTCACCCCGCACAGCCTCAGAAATCAGCACTCCCACCGGATACAACCCCGTTGGGTGAAACTGGACAAACTCCATATCTTCTAAAGGCAGTCCAGCTAATGCGGTCATAGCCAAACCATCCCCAGTAGAAGCATAATCGTTAGAGGTGGTGTTATAAACGCGACCATAGCCCCCCGTCGCAAACATGATTGCTTTAGCCCGGACTATCTCAATTTGCCCGTCTAATAAGTGAAACATCACCAAACCTTTTGCCTGACCATCTTCTAAAATCAGGCGCATTACGTACCATTCTTGGTAAATATGCACACCATATCGCCGCAAATTATTTACCAGTTCGTGTAAAATCGCATGACCTGTTTTATCTGCTGCATAACAGGTGCGGTTGTGGGAATGTCCACCAAAAGCCCTTTGTGCTATTCTCCCATCAGGTAGGCGAGAAAACAACACCCCTAAATGTTCTAAATCAATTACTACGTCTGGTGCTTCTTGGGTGAGAATTGCTACAGCGTCCTGGTCTGCTAAATAATCCGAACCCTTTACCGTATCAAAGGCGTGAGCTTCCCAACTATCCGTATTATCTACATTTTTTAAACTGGCAGCAATACCACCTTGAGCCGCTACGGAGTGAGAGCGAATTGGATGGGTTTTGGCAACAATAGCTACATTTAAGTCAGGGTTAGTACGGGCTATTTCCACAGATGCACGGCAGCCAGCCAAACCACCACCAACAATAATTACATCATAATCTAACATGATCAATCCCCAATTACAAAAAAATTCCCTGCTTCTAGACAGGGATGTTAACGCAATTTTTCTTCATTGGAATTTAAAATAAAAAAGCTTTCCTCTGTCTTACTTTCAGCTTGTAGCTTGTACTGGTTGTTGCTGGGAAACATTACCGGGAATAGGTTCAGTTTTCATTCCTGGTTCAATAGCAGTTAGTTCAATGTGGTTTAACAAAGTTGTGACAAAAGCAAACAGCAAGAAAGGTAAAGTTAGAAAAATTACGAGTCCTACGGTAGCTAAAGCATAGACTGGTCTTTTCGCACCCATCAATGCTAAAGCGGAAGCCAAGCTCACAACAATTGTAATTAACCAGACAATAATTTGTCCGTAAATATCCCCAAAGGTAAGAGTGCAGACAAACCGATAGTTTTGCAAAGTATTTTTGTTCATCTTTATTCCCCTCAATTTTATCTTATAGGTTCTACGTTAGAGCCATGATTGGCGATCGCGCAATTTCTCAATATTTTTGTAAAAATTGTAATATCACTTCATAATTTTAGCACTCACAAGCCCAGAAAAAAATCCGTAAATCACATTTACTTTTCAAAACTTAATCTAACTTTAAGTAACGCAATAAATAATATAGATAAATATTAAATCAAGCTGAGAAGTAAATATTTATTGGTTTTTGACGTAAACTATACTTAAGGTAGATGTAGATAATTAACTTAACATCAAATTATCCTCAAACATCAACTCACTATCGCTTGTCCTAATCGTTTTAAAATTTGTAACACTTCGGCTAATTCGTGTCTGCGAGGAAACAGGGAGAAAGTTCGAGAGACCTCATATTGAGGAAAATCACCAAAATTGAGTTTAATAAATACAAACTCATCTCCATTTGTAGCTATTCCATAAACTACTAGTTCTTTTTTAGAACTGGTGAACATATAAGCTAAAAATTGAGGTAAAGCTGCGAGAACAGGAATACTTGTTCTTTTGGATTCAACTACTAAAATCCATAATTTTTCCTGTACTACTAAACTATCAATAAAACCGCGAATTGTTTCTTCTGGTTCTTCCAATTCTAAAGTAATACCGTAAGGTGATTTAAGCCGATCAGGTGGATCTAAAAAACCAGCTAATTCTAAAACAGGTGAAACAACTAAAAGGTTAATTGTTCCTTCCAACAATAACCCATCAACTCGATGATAATCATAACGCTGTTTAATTCTCACAATTCCCGCTTGTTCTGTTGGTGTCAGTTCTGGTAAATCTTCCCACCATTCCCGGAAAAATTGATCATCCTCAGCTTGACGCAAATTACAGCGATTTTGTAAATCACTCAAGCTTTTAATTTTGTCAGTAATTCCAATACTAGAAACCATTGGCTAAATTAATGAAATCAATGTGCATGAGTTGCAATAATTGACAATTAAGTTAACTTTTTTTGGCATTCTATTTTATGACACTTATTTTCAAAAAAATTTATATTCTTCTATCATAAGAATGTGCTTTTAAAATGAAAACATAGAACCAATTTTAAATGATAACATGGAGGATGAGCAATGACTTCTTTTTTATGTGATCAAGTAATAGACTTTGATGCTATTACAGCTTATGAAGCTCAAGATATTGAACAGCTAATAAATCAAATTCAAACCACACTGAAAAATAATGCAGGTTCTAAAGTTGTGGTTTTGTTAAGAAATGCCCATTATTTAACTACAAAAGCCTTCGCTATTTTGTATAACTATATTCGTGAGCAACTTGCAAATAATTTAGTATTTATCCTTGTCTCTACGGATAAATCAAAAATTTTTCCTCCGCTTTTGGATTTTGTCCAAACATCAGTATAATAAATTTTGGTCTATAGGATTTCGATTTGATTTTTGAAAAATACATAGGTGGGCATTTCTGATAATTTTCTGTTTTATTCACGATTTTGACTAAAATGCCCACCCTACACATACTAAAGGTGTTTTAACTTATTACGCACCAATAGCGGTAAATGGACAATAGCACAAATTACCTCCCAATTTAAACTCACCCCTTCACAAAAGAAAAAAATTGCCGACCATTTAGACAGCTTGGAATGGTTTAATATTCTCATCAAATTAGAAGAAAACGGCATCACATACTGGCAATATAACCAAACTTGAATTAACGAAAATGGTTTGCAGTACATCTAGCTGTGAAATTTCTTGGCCATGAGATTTTTGCGTCAGAAAAGACCAAAAAATAAATGATCCAATTTGTACTTGTGTAGGGTGCGTTCCCTAACGCACCTTAGCTTTGGTTGACCTTTACACAAAAAGGAGCTTTCTTTAGTTGTGGAACTCTCTTAGGGAGAAAATAAGAGTGATTAAGTAGGAAGACAGGAAGAGCTAAAACTATACAAGTAGTCGTGCAAAATTAATTTCCTACGTGGAGTCAGGCAACAGGCAACACTTCGACTGCGCTCAGTGCGGTGCAGGCAACAGGAAAAAAGTTTGGGTAATTAATTCGGTTCTACCGTTCCCCTTGTGTAAAACTATATTTACCGTAGGTTGGGTTGTAGCTTGCTTCCCCGTAGGGGTGGAACGTAGACGCGGAGCGGCTTGCCGTAGGCTAACCCAACACCATACTTCGCTATCCCCCGATAATGTTGGGTTTCATTTCGTTCAATCCAACCTACAATAATTTACTTAATATTCTCTACCATAAAGGGAGCGATAGAGCCATTAATTCTGCTTAATTACTTAATTAACTCCAGTTTGGTAAGCATAGAATACTTTATTGGTTTATTCATGCTTAGATTAAATTATTCTAGTTAAAGCTAATGCCGTAATAATACGGTTGTTTAGCAAATTTACTTAATCTTAAATCCTCGCAACAAATTAGCAAACTCTAAAACTAATTACTTTTATGAGTTTATGTTAAATTTAAAAACGGTTTATTTAATATTTCTATAATCAAAAATAAGAGATTGGTTTAGTAAGAGTACACAAAATAAAAAAATGCCCAACAGTCATTGCGTTCGCGGAGCGTTCCCGTAGGGTATGGAGCGGAGTGGAATGAAGCAATCGCAAGGGTTTGAGATTGCGTGGCTCCATTTCATTACGCACCCTGCGGGAACGCTACGCGAACGCAATGACATAACCATTGGATCATTTATTTTTTGGAATACTCTAAGGCTCTATTGTGTAGTTAAATAATTTGCAATTGAGAACTGTTAATCAAAATGATGAACGCGCAAAAATCACGGCTGAAAACCGTATTAATTTATGTAATTCTAGTAGCGATCGCCTGCGTTACCCTTTTTCCCTTGTTTTGGTTGGTTAGTACGTCCTTAAAGTCCCAGACAGAAGGCATTTCCCAATCAGCACTAGAATTTATCCCCTCTCACCCCACATTAGAGAATTTTATGAATGTGTGGACAGAAGAACCATTATTTGGTCAATATTTAGCTAATAGTGTATTGGTTTCTATTTTTACCGTTGGTTTAAATTTATTATTCTGTTCCTTAGCTGCTTACCCTTTAGCTAGACTGTCATTTCCGGGGAGAGATTGGATTTTTATTAGTATTATTTCTACAATTATGATTCCCTTTCAAATTGTGATGATTCCCCTATATATTTTGACAGTTAAACTAGGTTTAACCAATAATTATTTAGGGATAATTTTTCCTAACTTAGCTTCAGCCTTTGGTATTTTCTTATTAAGACAAGCCTTTATGGGTGTACCCAAAGAAATAGAAGAAGCAGCGCGGATGGATGGAAGTTCAGAATTGGGTTTATGGTGGCATATTATGTTACCTTCCATTCGTCCAGCATTGATAACTTTGGCCATTTTTGTATTTATCGGCGCTTGGAGTGACTTTTTATGGCCTTTAATTGTCAATCAAGAGCAAGCTTTATATACCTTACCTGTAGGAGTATCAAAATTAGCGAATAATTCTTCTTTAAATTGGCGGTTGGTAGCAGCAGGTTCAGTAATTTCTATTGCTCCGGTGTTGATTTTATTCTTATTTCTGCAAAAGTTTATTGTGCCTACAGATAGCGGTAGCGGTGTGAAAGGATAGGGGGAATGAAGAATTAAAAATTAAAAATTAAAAAAGAAATCTAGAAGAAATAATCTACAACTTGAATGTAGAAATTTCTCTAGAATTTTGCATGGGAATGAATTGTAAATAAATTTGGAAAAAGTATTAACTATAGCAATTCTTACTCCATTTATACTTTACCCTGTGTTCATAATCAGCAAATAGCAAAATCTGAAGATTAACAAGCACCGCTTTTTTTCAAAACAACCCAAATAGTTTTCCAAATTAATTTTAGGTCGTAAACTATAGACCATTTATGTTGATAGTCTAAATCCATTTTAACTATTGTTTCAAAGTCTGTGATTTTAGAGCGTCCGTGAGTTTGCCATTCACCCGTCATCCCTGGTTTAACACGTAATCTTTCCCAATGATGAGGAGAATAATTTTTGACCTCATCGGGAGTAGGTGGACGAGTACCAACTAAACTCATATCTCCTATGAGGACGTTCCAAAATTGGGGAAATTCATCTAAGCTGCTAGAGCGTAAAAATTTACCAACAGGAGTAATGCGGGGGTCATCAACAGCTTTAAAAATATGTCCTTGGGCTTGATTTTTAACTAAATGCTTGATTTTATCAGCACCAACTACCATTGAGCGAAATTTCCAGATCCGGAAAGGTTTCCCATTCAGTCCACAGCGAATTTGTGAATAGAGGATGGGACCTGGATCAGAGATACACATAGCGATCGCTACAGGAATTGCGGCTATAGTTGTAATAATTAAACCAATAACAGCACCAACAATATCAATTAAGCGTTTTATTTTACTGTTAACTGAAGGGTGTAGAGCTTTTGGTGATACATCAACAGCACCTAAATGATTCGTCAAGACCATAGTATCTGAACTGTAGCTTTGAGAATCAGTAGTGTAGGTAGATATGGACATGAGTGTTAAGTATTATTTGGGTTAAATAATTGCTACATGGTAATAATATAAACAAGTTTTCACATTGAAAAAAGGTAAATAACCGAAGTTTATCAAATCTTTTGAATTACCTAGTAGATTTTAAATTTTCAGTGATTTTTGGTAAAAATCGCCCAAAGCAAAAATTTACACCTACGTGTGAGAGCAAAAAACTTTTCCCACAAGTAGGTGCTTGTTGCTTATTCCATTGATGTGGGAAAGTTGTTCTAATTATGTGTTTCCAGGACGAAATTTACTGCATAAGGTTCCGCTAGGGATTGTAATGTACTAGCTTTGATTACTTCCAAATACTGCCGTAAACAAGAAACTTGCGGATAATTAGGACGATAGGAGAGATTACCGAGTTTTTCAAATAAAGGTGCGGAGGCGATCGCCTGATAATCAGAATTAGTTTTAGAGGCATGGGTTAACCAGGTAGAATCAGGTATTAACCCCGTAGGCAATTCACCTTCCAGAAAAGCTAACAAGCGTTGCTGACAAGCACGGGTATTAATCCCCCGACCCTCAAACAACTGGAGAACTTCACCAAAAGATAAAGAACGGTCTGGTAACAGATGTAGTAATTCATTAAACAAGAAATAATCAGTATATTGCTGCCTAGCCACATCTAAAACTTGGGGATGTAAGGGTAATAAAGCCAAACCATAAGCCACACGACTACAGTTAGGACTGCCATTTTCACCTAAATAGAAATCTTGAATAATTTTGGCATTGGGGAGTTTTTGGCGTAACCAACGGCTAACCGTACCAATAGAAGCCACTCCCCCGGTCAGTATGGCCTGATTAATAGCCTCGGTAGGAATACCACGAGCTACTAATAACTTATTTAGTTCCCGATTGAGACGACGGACAAAAGGCACAAATACTTGACTTTCTAAATCTCGACGTTGCAAAATCCAGCACTGGTCAGCTAACTCTAGTGTAAAAGTTTCCTGGTGTTGTAAAATTAACTTCAAAACTACTGCGGCATCTAACAAAGCTTGGCCTAAAGGAGAACTTTCTAAACGCTGTTGGAGACGAATACGCACTAATAAATCTGGTTCTCCCACCTTCGGCAGTTCTAAATCTTCCAGTTGTAAACTTTGCCATTGCATTTGGTCTAATCCAGGGATGGAGGGTTGCCAGTGCCAAGGATCAGGCTCAGTTTTGGTTGTTGGGGGTTTTTCCTGACGGGGTTGGCGAGATTTTGGTGGTAATAGTAACTGGCAGATAATATCTTGCTCCATGCCTTTACCAGCATAATTAAAGCTGTGCAACATAAAATCTTTATGTGCCAAGCGAGCTAAATCAGGCGGTAAATCAGCTAGAGCCATTTCCGTAGCTGTTGCACCAATATTAATGATTAAAGTATTTCCCAACAAAGGATAATCACTGGTTTTGAGACGACTTAAACCTTGGGGAGAATTTACCTGTACCAACTCACCTTGAGCCCCATTAATTTCCGGGAGTAAACTAGCGATCGCTTCCTCCACAAAAAACACCTGCTGAGGATGGTTAACTAACTGACTGGTGAGGATAGCTTCCCGGATATTAAACCGATATTGTTCCGACCAACTGGCAGGACAAGTACAAATTACGCCAGCAATTTTACTGATAATGGTAAATAAATCTGCTGTTTCTATGCCTTCTGCATGAGCAATTAACGCTGGAGTAGTATTAGTTTGTGCTGATTTGAGGGTAGAAAGTAACTTAGAGAGCGATCGCACCACCCAAATTAATGGCCCTGCGGAAAACTCATTCAACTGCAACACAGGTTCCCATTTTTGCCGTTCATTTTTGTAGGGAATGGCCACCTGTAAATAAGGTTTCAACTGAGCAGAATACAAACGAGAACTAGATTCTAAACCATCATGATTCTGAGGAACTACAGCCGGTGGTTGTTCAATATTGTGTTCAGTTTCCAAGTGGGGAACCGAAGCTGTTGGTAGATACACCTCCGCCGGTAAACGGAATGACTTTTCAAAGGTATTGATACCCGTAGAAGTTTCTGCCGACCAGTAAATAGGATAAACCAAGGACTTTGAGCGATTAAACAAAGCCGCAGAAATGCCTGTTGTGCCTAAATCAATCCCTAAATACCAAACCGCATCTAATAGATTTTCGGATACCTGTATATCAATATTATTGCCATTATCGTCGTGTAAAGAACCTTCTACCTGACCAGAAAATGAAGCCACCTTTTTTTTTTCTGTTTCAGGAGTAGAAGCCGGAGGATCTGTAGGAAGGGGCTTTTCCTCTTCTACTAACGGAGGCTGATTGAGATTCAGTAAATTTTGGTAATCATGAAAATCAGATGTAGACTCCAAAGACTGGCGATCAAAGTTAGCTAAATCCTGATTTAACTGTTGTAATTGTGACTCATCTAGAAAAATATCTGGAATACCTGATGTAGTGGTATCTTCCAAAGAAAGTAAATTTTCTTGTGGGGAGGCAGAAATATACTGTTCTGATAGTAAATCCTGTTCTGATTTGGACTTAGTGACAACCGGAGCGACTGGGGGTAATTCTGCCGGAGTCATGTCCGAATTATTAGACCAGGATGGCAATTCTAGTAATGGTTGCTCACTACCAACATCCACCAACAAATCAGTTAACACTGTAATAGTTTCAACATTGTCTGATGGCAGCTCTAAGCTAACAGCTAAAATATCCTCAGTATTGGCTGCTAAGGTTTCCTCTGGAGGTAAGACCACATCCCAAGATTCCGACGGACTTGAAGTAGCTGTTAATAGAGAGTCAGTAATTTCTGGGAGAAATTGATCCTCTTCATCTAACAAATTAGTATCCTGTTGGTTAACCCAAAATTCAGACAACTCCAAATCATTTGAGTCTTCTGATTGCTCAGTGGATGGATCATTTAACTCAAGAGCGATCGCCATTCCTTCCTGTGCATTAGCATTTCCCCCCTCAAATAAACTGGCATATAGTTGGTCTACTTCATCACTATCTCCACCAGTTACAGAGTCCACATTAGCTGATATTAAATTATGACTAGCATTGCTAGAACCATTTTCTCCAGCTAAAGGCTGTTCTTCGCTCAACTGTAACAATACCGCATCTAAATCTTCTGTATCACTTGGTGTTTCTGGTTCTTCACTGGCCAATAGATCAACTGTCTCAGTGCTTAAGGATGAAATTACAGTTTCCTGCTCCGTTTGTGCACTCACAACCTCAGTAGTTAAAGATGCAACTACAGCTTCCTGCTCTGTTTGTGCACTCCCAGGTGAGACAGGAGAAAGGGGTTGTTGTAAATGCTGAGTCAAATTGTGCAAGAAATTAGCCATCAACTGCTCACCCTGTAAACCCTGGTCATGCATTTTGGCCAACGCTTGAGATAGAGACTGATGATAAGTATTAATATTCCGTTGTAATGCCTCAAATACGACATTAACAGTACCATCTAAGGATAACAAGTGTTGATCCAACTCCCTGGTTAAACTAGCCAACCGTTCTGCTCGTTCTACCGACTCGACTATTGGCATAGCTAGGGAAGGTGTAACTTCCAGATTGGCACTTTCAGCCTCTTTATATACTGATTGAGGCGTTAGAGTGGTTGTTAAACGACTCATCAGCACCTGTAAAAATTCAGAAATAATCTGCTCTTGAGTTGCCAACTGCTGAGTTAAAGAATAATTTTGCAGGCGCTTTTGTTCTAACTGCCTAATTTCTTGGATTAGATTGGCTCTTTCTTGTAATAGTTCTGACAACTCTACTTGTAAAGGTTGGAGTAAAGCAGAAAATTCACTTTTTACCTGTTGAACCTCAAACCTATCATTTTGCTGCTCTGTTTGATGATTACCCTGCTCTACAAATCTTGCCAGCAAAGATGAGAGGGGTTGGTTAGTAGATTCCGGTGTGCTTGGTGGTGATGCCTCATTGCTGCTCAGTTCTACTAAAAAATCATAAACTCGCTGTAAAACTTCTCGACCTTCTTGTGCTTGACCTGGTAGCAGTCTAGACAGACGTTTACCGTCATTAGCTAGTAAGTTGTCAATATCTGCAATCAGTTTTTGGAGTTCAGCTGTGCGGAAAGTCACGTTGTAATTACCTTAGCTATAAATGTACGTTGACTTATCTGGAAGATATAATTACCGAAATTCCCAGTTGGCAAATTTACGCCTCGGACTTCTTATGGCAATTATGTTATAAATTGTTAGTAATGCTGGCTATTGCCAAACACTTCCTTTGGAAAAAGATTAACTTGATCGCTTATAGAAGTCTAGAAATCAAAAATCTCATTATAGTTTCCTCCAATAAATTCCCTAGCTGACTGCTAGTTCAGTAAAACCGTATAAATAACTACTAAATATATTGCATAACCCCAATAAAGATGAATGATAATAACACTAGGTACATAATTTAGCAAACTCTAAGCTCTGGTATCTAAAATTATAGTGGTATGATTATAAGCTGGTTAGGCAATGGCGAAACCCCCACTGTAGGTAATCGCTCAAAATCCTAAAACTATAGTTAGCAAATATCAAGATAAATTGAGTATCATATAGATTGCGATTCAACCAACCTCCAAATAATTCTTTCCAGCGAGATACACTAAGGTAGGCAAAAGTTGTAAACTGTCTTCACCAATAAAGTAAAAATTCTTGAAGCAAACTTATCATCAGTGACCTATGTAACATCCTCCCATCTTCACCAAATTTTCAGTGATGGCTATCAACCACACTAGATGTCAGTCGTATTAATGCTGATAAAACAAGCAATATCCACCATATTTATATAAAATCAACAGAGAATTTACTGATTTGAGGATAAACTATAAAATTTAACTGATTAGCTTGTAGACTAAATGCAGCTACAGATCATTAAGAACATTAACTACAAAATCACAGTAAACAGTAAGTTATCAATTGTTAACATTTAGATCATGGTTTTCCTGTAATTTAGGTTGACCATAGAAATGCCCCTCTTGTTTATTTTGCTCAAAGCCGCTTTAATTTTAATCAAGATGTCCTAATGGAAGACCGATATAGCTTGTCCACTTCTACTCATCCCTGGATCAATACAGCACCCTTTTTTCAAGGTTTCCCAGATGTGGTGGTAGAAACAGCCCTCTCCCATCTTGTCACTCGTACCCATCCAGCCAATCAAGTAATTTTATTAGAAAATGACTGGGGAGGTTCAGTCTACTTTATAGTGGACGGATGGGTAAAAATCCGTACTTATAATCTAGAAGGAAAAGAAGTAACATTAAATATTCTGGGTAAAGGCGAATTATTTGGCGAAATGGCGGCATTAGATGAAGTGCCCCGTTCTACTGATGTCATTACTTTGACGGCGACAATGATTGGTAGTATGCCAGCTCAAGATTTTGTTAAGCTACTGCACACCGAACCCTTGGCAGGAGTTAGATTATCCCAATTAATGGCACGAAGGTTAAGACAAGTAAATCGGAGGTTACGTCTGAGAGAGTCAGACAGTCAATCACGAGTCGCAGATACACTGTTATTTTTAGCGGAAGGTCAGGGGAAAATAGCCCAAACAGGAACAGAAATTCCCAATTTACCCCATCGAGAATTAAGCAGCTTAAGTGGACTAGCACGGGAAACAGTTACTAGAGTATTGACAAGGCTGGAGAAAAAAGGCTTGATTAGACGGGATCAGGATAGTATTTGTATTCCCGATTTGGCAGCTTTAGAAAGAATGATCATTTAATGATGTATTTAGTATGAGTATTTTGGATTCCTTGCCAGACCAGCCAGATCAAAATTCATCCTCTCCCACTCAGGAAAATCAACAGTTACCATTACCTAGATTAAATAAGGTAGAAGCACCTTTAAGAATAGTGGAGACGGCATTTTTAGCCAGCACTGCTAGTTTAATTTGGTTTATTAATTTTTATTTTCCTTTAGGGCCAATTCTGCGAATATTTTTTCCTGTGCCGATCGCCTTAGTTTATCTACGTTGGGGTAAACGTGCCGCTTGGATGGCAGCTGTGACTTCTGGGCTGTTGTTAGCGGTACTAATGGGACCAGTTCGCAGTTCATTGTATGTGATGCCTTTTGGCTTCATGGGTGTGTTATTGGGGGCAACTTGGCAACGACGTGCACCTTGGATTGTTTCTATTAGCTTGGGAACGTTATTAGGAACTTTAGGGGTATTTTTCCGCTTGTGGTTATTATCTTTGCTATCAGGTCAAGACCTATGGATTTATATAATTAACCAGGTGACAGGACTGGCAGAATGGATATTCCTCAAGCTGCAATTATTGACGACTCCCAGTATATTTTTGATTCAAGCGGGGGCGATCGCTTTAATTGCCCTGAATAATTTTCTCTATCTGTTTGTTGTGCATTTAGTAGCATGGATGCTGTTAGATCGCTTGGGAAATCCTATTCCTCGTCCGCCGCGTTGGGTACAAATACTGATGGATTATGAGTAGGCAGGGGGCAGGAGGCAGGAGGCAGGGGGCAGGAGGCAGGAGGCAGGGGGGAAAGTCAAAAGTCAAAAAGAATAACTAATGACTATTCCCTACTCCCTATTGCCTATTGCCTGTTCCCTGTTCCCTGTTCCCTGTTCCCTTTCTCCTTTTAAGAATTTAATGCTGATACAATTTTTAATTTATGTATAAAATTTATACTCAAATTGAACAGGGTAACGCATGGGTGGAGAGGCATAGAGGGAAGTTACCTGTTTTTGCTTGTGTGTTAGGTTTTACAGATACTTGTTTAATCCCTGGTATTTCTGCGGCGGGTAAGACTCCAGAAGACCGAAAATATACAGCTTGTGCTGATGCTGAATTTTTGTACTTGGGGGCAAACTATCAGCCCCATTATCCTTTACCACCTTTAATCGCTGGGGCTTCACCGGTGCTGATTTCTCGTGCGGTGGTGGCTGCTTTACAAATACCAGTTTATTTGTTTAATGCTGGTTTACCCCACACTCCCCCAGTTCCCTGTATTGATTTGGGTGGTAGTCCGGCTAGATGTTTAACTCAAGCCTCAGCTTTAGAATTAGTTACAGTCCAACATTTGCTTAAACAAGGCTTGTTGTGGGGTGAAAAACTTAGCACTAAAGCTTCTGATAGTTATATAATTTTAAGTGAGTGTGTTGTAGGCGGAACTACAACTGCTTTGGCTGTCTTAACTGGTTTAGGAATTAATGCAGTTGATAAGGTTAATAGCAGTCATCCAATTTGTAATCATCAGCAGAAATGGGAAGTAGTACAAACTGGATTAAAAAATCTTCCCTATCCTTTAAAACCCTTAGAACTAGTTGCCGCAGTGGGAGATCCGATGCAAATAGTAGTAGCAGGAATGGCGATCGCCGCGAGTCGGAGTTGTGGGGTGTTACTAGCTGGGGGAACTCAAATGCTGGCTGTGTATGCACTAATGGAGGCGATCGCCCAAACTTACTCTTTAGCTTGGCAACCACAACAAATAGCGATCGGTACAACCCGTTGGGTAGCGGAAGATCCCACTGGTGCAACGGTTGATTTAGCCCTGAGTTTAGGAACTAAATCTTTACCACCCCTATTAGCCACGCAGTTAAGCTTTGCTAATTCCCATTATCCCCAACTCCAAGCTTATGAACAGGGTTTTGTTAAAGAAGGTGTTGGTGCTGGTGCGGCTTGTATCGCTGCTCATTTGGGTCAAAATTGGCAGCAAAATCAACTTTTAACATCCATAGAACATCAACTTGAGCAATTAAAAAAATTCAGAGGAGCATAACCAGAAGTCATGCCCCTTAATTAAGCAAAATTAATCATTCCTTCTGATAATTAGGAAAATCAAGAAATTCTCTCTCTGAGTAACTGCTCCTCTAAAGCAGCAATTCGGTTGTAAGCTGCTGTTAATTGCGCCGTTAATCTTTGAACCTGAATTTCTGGTGTGATTTGCCTATCTCCAGCCTGACGATTCAATTCTGGATAAATACCGTCTATTAATACATCTTTATGTTCTAATTCGGAATTAAAGCTAATCTGTCCTCTTAACTGATAACGTTCCACCTCACTAGCTTCTAGATAGTTATCTCTGATGTTTGTTTTTCCAAAGGAGCAGTCTAATAGGGCTTGAGAAACTTTTAAGTCAAGTTGCTCAATCACCTGGTAGAGGGTGTCCAGTTTCTGGCTCAAAGTCAGGATCTGTTTTTGTAATGGCTCCATTTAATACCCTCATCCATAAATGTTTTTTCTATGTTATTCAATTTACTGGAATAGTTAACTATACTTATGAATTATTTAACATTTCAAAAATTCTTTAGAAATAATTTATCTAACTCCTCAATTATATATACAACTCAATGATTGATGATGCATTTACTCATGTATTTCCTTAGAAAGATTAAAGAGATTGCCATTGTTTAAAGAAAAACCCTGAAAATTTAACTTAATAGCTCAATTTTGCTCATATTTGATCGAAATATCCTAAATGAAAAGCTCAGGTCTAGGTTTAATACAGGTAAATGCTGTTTTATTAAAAGAATAAGTAAAGAAATTTAAAGTTAAATGAATCAATAAAAATTTATCAGTCAAACCAAAAATTCTCATTTTGCTGATATTAATTTAATAAAATCTTTATAAATTATCAGATTTCCATTTTTGCTTATTATTTTTTAACTATCTACAAAAACGCAAAAGTCTGACAGCGTAGGACTTTTACATAAATTATTGCTATAAAAGCCATATCTGAGTTGTAAACTATCTCACGAGGGTGGGGTAAAGGGAAAAAGGAGTGTTTATAAAAAATTCAGGTTTGCATTTATATTTGATATCATGGGTTAGTAAAGAGTAAAAAACCAAATTTTAGCTATATAATTTACCTTAATTGCCGCTTATACTGGAATTTTGGAGTTGATAAATTATTAAATCAATGGATAGAAGGTCTTTCTTATTCGGTACAAGTACGTTAATAGCATCACAACTTCTAATGGGATGTAATAATGCAAAGCAGTACAATCTTATTGTAGAGCTTTTAAAAGGTTCTGTGCCGGAACAAGTAGTGAGTCAATTTCGCAGTCGTTTACAAGTAGGAATAGAAGCCAAATTTGTACCTGTTAACCAGATTGGGAATTTATTTCAAGAATTAGTAAATTTGCAAAAGCAATCACAAGTTGGAAAAAAAGATTCAGGATGGCTTAAATATATACCTTTTATCCAAGGAGAGGAAATTGTAATTCCTGATTTAGTAACATTGGGGGACTACTGGTTAAAAGCAGCTATTGAACAAAAATTAATTCAACCTTTAGAAGTCGAAAATATTAAAAATTTACCTGTTTTAAATGCTAAATGGCAAGAATCTATTAAACGTGACGCGCAAGGAAATCCTAGCAGTCAGGGGAAAATTTGGGGTTTACCTTATCGTTGGGGTAATACTGTGATCATTTATAATCGTGATAAATTCCAGCAATTAAATTGGCTACCAACAGATTGGAGTGATTTATGGCGGAGTGAGTTGCGATCGCGCATTTCTTTACTGAATCATCATCGAGAAGTGATTGGCTTAGTTTTAAAAAAACTAGGAAAATCTTATAATACAGAAAATATTGAGCAAATCCCCAACTTACAACAAGAATTACAAACATTAAACCAACAAGTAAAACTTTATAGTTCTACAAATTATCTTGAACCAATTCTGGCTGGAGATACTTGGTTAGCTGTAGGTTGGTCGAATGATGTAGTATCTAAAGTTAATACCTATCAGCAACTAGGGGTAATAGTTCCCCAGTCAGGTACAGCAATTTGGGCTGATTTGTGGGTGCGTCCAGCTAATGCTAATCAAAACCCTTTACTTTACGAATGGATTGATTTTTGTTGGCAACCAAATATTGCAGAACAAATTGCGTTGCTGACAAAACAGCATTCACCAATTAATGTTAACATAAATCCTGATGATATTCCCGAACAATTACAAAACTTTTTATTATCTAACCAAGCAGTTTTTGAACGGAGTGAGTTTATTTTACCTTTATCATCAGACACAAATAAGAAATATCAAGAGTTATTTAGCAAAATGAAAAACAACAAATAAACAATTACTAAATCTAATTTTCTGAAGTATAGCGCAAACCTCCTCTACCTTGTCTATTCATACTGATGTTACAAACAACGGGACTGAGATTAAAATCACAAGTGTAAGCGGCTAAATATTCTTGTTGATAATTAAAAACGCGGACATTGTAACCTGTTTTTGTTGTTAAACTACCAACACGATTAACAAAATCATAACGTTCTAGATAATCTAGTAAACTCCAAATTTGCTGATTGACAATCACATCTACCCGTCCAGGTTCTTGATCTGTTGGTGGGTAAGCGATCCAATTATCCAAAAGTTTGTTTTCAGCACTAGCTTTAGTCCACCATAAACTCGGAATAGTCAAACCTTGTAGATTGATTGTATTAGCTGTAGTCACTGACTTATCAGGCTGAATTAATAAATCTAATTCTAATGGTTTTCTAGAAGGTCGGGGGAGGTTTTGGGCGGAAACTGGGGAAATTACCAAGCCAGAAAAGATAGATAAAATTATGAATAAAAGTATTTTATAATTGATTGTCAATAAATTTGGAAAGGTATAATTAAAAGTCCAATAAAATCTGCGTCTTCTTTGTATTTTGAGTAAAGATTTTTGATTAGGACTGAGTAGATAATGTTTGAACATAAGCTCTTAAATCCTTTGTTTCTAATTTGTAGAAACGTTCCAGCAAAACGTCCCTACAATTACATTAAATTTTGACAGCAAAAATTCGCATTCTCCAATAGTCAGCAATCCAAGTTCCTTGATGATATAATTTTGGCTTTAATTCAGCTTCAACTATTTCTGTTACTTGTGTTTGCTGTTGGGGAGATAAGCCAACAAAAAAAGAATTAGCAAACATTTGAATCCAGTTTTTTAAACCTGCTTCTCCATCTGCTAAAACTGTGGGACGGGGAAAAGTATTAGCATAAATTACATCTAAGCCATGCTGTTCTAATTTGAGAGTATATTCTCCTAAACTGGGAAAATACCAAGGGTTGCGAGTTTGTGGTTCAAATACACCGATTTTAGTTAAAGCAAATTCTAAAGCTTGAGCGATCGCATCCACATTTCTTTTGCAACCAAATTCTGTAATAAACCTCCCCCCTGGTTTTAAGTTTTGTGAGATACATTTAATTACTGCATCTGCTTCTTTCACCCAATGCAAAGTAGCATTAGAGAATACAGCATTTACAGGCTGGTCAATTTGAAAATTCCGTGCATCACCAACTTCAAACCTGAGATGGGGGTAATTTGCCTGTGCTTTTTCTATCATACTTGATGCTGCGTCAATACCCAAAACACCAGCACCTGCGATCGCTATTTTTTCCGTTAACTGTCCAGTTCCACAACCCAAATCTAAAATCAATTCTCCTGGCTTTGGGTTCAGCAGTCTGAGCAAATCTTCACCATGTTCCCAGACAAAGGCGTGTTTATCTTCGTATAGATAATTATCCCAAAGGTTCTGCATGACCGAATCACTTATTATCACAGGGGAACACTAAGCTTGATAACATTCTAGAAGCATAACAACTAGATATTGAGAATCAATAATCTGTTTAGCTTGATTAGTGCATTTATTAGATAACAGGGAATTTATTCACAATTACGCAAATTATTTAGATATTTTGAATTCTCGAAGTGCTGTTAAACTGTGATATAGTCCCGTGAACCAGAAACTATGCTTAAGCGTTCCAAGTTCGAGACAACCCAGTCTCAGATTATGCACCGTGCTGAAGACCTAATTAGTGCAGCCTCTAACCGCTATCGCATTACGGTTCAAGTAGCGAATCGTGCTAAACGTCGGCGTTATGAAGACTTTGAGAATAACGAAGACGTATTGATGAAACCCGTACTCAGAGCCATAATTGAGATGTCCGACGAATTAACCCAACCAGAAATTATCGGCGAAATTTAAACAACGGATTTTAAACATCGGATTTTCCAACTTACAGCACGTTTCAGGTAAATGAGGTACAAATTTTGGGAACAAAGCCTTATGTGAAGAGACTTTTACCCCTGTTCCCTGTTCCCTGTTCCCTGTTCCCTGCTGTAACAACAAAGTAGAGATGTTCTAAGGAATGTCTCTACTTACAAAATTTAGAATCAGCATCTTAGTAATTTTTCTTATGCAACGCCAAATGGCTTTTCCTTTGCCCTGGAAGAAAGTATTTATTATTACCTGTGTAATAGTAGGAATAGCTTTAGCTAATATTGCTCACTTACCAGCCACAGCACAAAGAATCAGCCCTAGTGATATATGGCAGGTAGTATATAAAGAATTACCGGAACTACCCAAAGAAAACACATACATTAGTAAAGATACGGGTAAACCTGCTTTAGAAAATACCTTAATCGGGAGGTTAATTAGTTATCATATTTATGTCAAAGGTAGAGCACCTATCTATCGCTTAGACTGGAAGTTGACCTTAGCAGATTACTTAAATGCAAATGAAATCATGTATGAAACCAGTTATCCTGGTAGTGATAGTTTAAAGGAGAGTCCCTTCACAGGCGATCGCCTCGCAATCTCCCGTCTCACCCGTAGCCAAAGAAATCAATTAGTGCAAGTTCTAGTTAACATCTTTAACCCCAACCAGCCAACAGTACCCACACCCACACCCCAACCCAGCCAAACACCCACAACCACACCAATTAGAAGAAGTGCCGATTTTCTCAAATAAAACATGGAAAAACTAGTTAAAAGCGGTGTAGGTTGGCGCATTGGTTGGAATAATAGCGCACCAAAATATAAAGGATTAGTGGGTAGTGAAGATTGGGCAATTGAGCTTACAGAAGCAGAATTAAACGATTTTTGCCGACTAGCCACCCAACTAGCCGACACCATGAAAACCCTAGCCACCGAACTCATGGACGAAGAAAAAATCGCCTGTGAAGCCGAAAGTGACCTATTATGGATGGAAGCTGAAGGCTATCCCCACAGCTACAGCCTGCGCTTCATCCTCAACACCAGCAGAGGTGTAGAAGGTCAATGGAACGCAGAAGCCACAAAGGAATTAGTGCAAGCAGCGACCATGCTCAAAGTTTTTTGAAAAAAAGCTTGCCAACCTCTGGAAACAGTGATATATTTAAAAGAGTGACCTAATTGATTCTTAGAAATTAAATCTAAGATGCAGTTAACGGGGCGTAGCGCAGCTTGGTAGCGCGCCACTTTGGGGTAGTGGAGGTCGTGGGTTCAAATCCCGCCGCTCCGATTTTTCAACCCTTGGTAAATCATCAGTCTTATGCAAATTGCATAGCTGTCTGTTTACTTGATTAACAAAAATTCCGCAGAATTACCCGTCACGGGGGGTATGGATAGTGGGCTAAAAACAAAATGCCCTTGAGTTGATACTAACCGCGGGTCAGGTAAGAGAGTTGCTAGACAAAATTAGCTGTAATGGCATGGTAGTAATGATTATTATGAATAATAACCTTGTCTGTATGATTTAGACCGCTATGCGTGCCAGAATTGAAAATAATGTGTTATTTATCAACCATGAGGATTTACCAGAATTTAAAAAAGGTGGTTCTGTGGTGAGGAACTCTTTTTTTTGGGCGTTACGTTCAATTGCTGGTTATTCTGGTAGAAATCGTGATTGGGAATATGAAATTGAGGTGTGGTTAGCGTTAGCGCGAATGCTATTGTCTTTTACTGAATCTGGTTATTTGGGTTATCGGGAAACTATTTTAGAGTTTCCTTTGTCACAGGGGGAAATTCCATCTGTGTTACGAGATGTATCAACTTGGGAATAGTATTTTTTGCTGAAAAATAAACCATGTTCAGAAATTTATGGCAATTAAATAATTATGTTGATGCTATAATATTGTTGGTTTGAATGATAGGAATTTCAATAAAAAATTCTGTACCTTGTCCGGGTGTAGAGTTATAGAATAGGTCTCCATGATGTTTATTTATTACTATTTGGTAAGCTATGGAAAGTCCTAAACCTGTACCTTTACCTACGGGTTTAGTAGTAAAAAAGGGATCAAATAACTTATAACGAATTTCTTCAGGAATACCGACACCATTATCACAAATGCAGATTCTGATGGCTTTTTCAGTAATTAACTGACTGGAAATTTGAATATAGCTGTAGTTAGGTTTGCTTTGATTGTAGTAAGAGTAATAATTTTCAAAAGCATCAATCGCATTAGCAAGGACATTCATAAACACTTGGTTTATTTGACTAGCGTAACACTGAACTAGTGGCAATACACTATATGTTTTAATGATCGTAATTTCAGGATGCTGATTTGTAGCTTTTAAGCGGTGTTGTAAAATCATCAAAGCACTATCAATACCTTCATGAATGTTCACTTTCTTGAGTTCGGCTTCATCTAGACGAGAAAAATTACGAAGGGATAGAACTATATCTTTAATTCTATTCGTTCCCAACGTCATAGATTTAATTAGTTGCGTAAAATCTTCATATAGAAAATCTAAGTCTATTTCTTTAATTTTTGATTGAATCATTGCTGGAGGATGAGGATAGCTTTGCTGATAAAGTTGGATTAAACTGATCAATTGTTCGGTGTATTCTTGGGTATAAGTGAGATTTCCATCTATAAAGTTGATGGGGTTG
Organism: Nostocaceae cyanobacterium; assembly: GCA_035299225.1. Taxonomy (GTDB): domain Bacteria; phylum Cyanobacteriota; class Cyanobacteriia; order Cyanobacteriales; family Nostocaceae; genus DATGXB01. The sequence goes on from DATGXB010000182.1 coordinate 48,118, forward strand.
TTAATTTCATGAGCAATACCAGCCACCATTTGACCGAGGGAGGACATTTTTTCTGTTTGAATTAGTTGTAATTGTGTTTGTTGGAGTTCTTTTAATGTTTGTTGCAGTTGGATATTTTTACCTTTTAATTCTTGAGTTCGGTTTTCAACTCTGATTTCTAATTCGTGATTGCTTTTTTCTAAAGCAAGTTGAGCGTTTTTCTTGGCTTTTATATATCCTTGTAATAAGTTTAGAACTAAAATCCACAAGGGAATGAGCATGGCAATACTAAAACCAGAGATATAAATTGAGAAATATAGTTGTTGGCGATATTCAGCAACTTTCTTATTTAGATGAAGTAAAATAGCTCTATTTCTATTAGCAACACCAGCAGCATATTTTCGTTTCTCATCTTCATATTCACGACTAGATAATATTGCTTGCGCTGCGGCTCTTTTACCTATTTTAACTAAATTAAATGATTGATATTCCATTGCAATTAAATTTTTATTTGCAATGTCAGTTTTTTTGGCATCTTCATTTTTATAAGCTTGGGGAGCTAATTTAATTGATTCTTGGATAGCTGCATCTAATTGGGGTTCAAAAAATTTGTATCGTTTCTCCCAAAATGAGTTACCTGTAGCAGCATTCATTCGTGCTGACATGGTTAAGACTTCATCGTAATAAATAATTTCATCGCTTAATGTTTGTAAGCGTAATTCATATTTAATGATGCTATTGAAGCTTTGGTAAGCTTGCCAAGCTGTCCAAATTTGGGGAACAAATAAAAATAAAGTTAAAAGTACCGTGACAGTGACAATTTGAGATGGGAGTATTTTCAATTTATCAAAAAGACTCTTGGAATCAAAATTAATACCAACTTGAATTGCTTTTCTTTTGTTGCTTTTCATCGGTTTTTTGCTTTTCGTCAATGTAAAAATTACTCATTTTTTTCATCCTAAGTTAGTAAAAGTTTATTAAAATCTAATTCTATTTTCCACTCAGTAAAATTTATTCACTATCAAGCACTGTAACAGGTTTTAAGAGTTGATTTTCTATTTTGCCAATTCCTAAAAATTGCGTTTGTTCTGCATAGATTCGCAGAAAATTATCGGAATCTATATCTAAATCTAGGGGTACTTTTTGACCTTGACACCATTTTTTTGCTTGTGTTGAATCTAAGTTAATTGAGGGAAGATGTTTTAATGCTATATCTGAGGAAATAGGTTGAAATGTTCCTGCTTGGAGTTGGGTTTCTAAATCAGTGAGGGTGAGACTGTGTTCTAAATTAAATCCACTGCTTTGGGTACGAATTAAGGCGGCTAATGTACCTCCCGTATTTAATAATACACCTAAATCACGAGCGATCGCCCGAATGTATGTTCCTGATCCACAAGCGATCGCTACATCCAATTCAGGATAATCACTACTCCGCCAGTCTAACACTTGAATATTGAAAACTTCTACTGTTCTGGTTGGTGCCTGGACTATTTCACCCTGACGTGCTAGGTCATACAGGCGTTTACCTTCTACTTGAATGGCACTATAACTGGGAGGTATTTGCTCAATTTTACCAATAAATTGCTGAAGTTTTGGTTCTACTGCTGTTAAACTCAATTCTGGACAAGGTTGAGAAAAAATCACTTCCCCTTGTAAATCATCAGTATTTGTACTTACACCTAGCCGAATAGTGGCATTATAGGCTTTATTCCCTGGTAAATATTGTAAGAGTCGGGTGGCTTTACCTAAAGCGAGGGGTAAAACTCCGGTAGCTGCTGGATCTAATGTTCCTGCGTGTCCTACCCGTTTTAAGCGTAGCAGTTTCCGCACCCGCGCTACGCAGTCGTGAGAAGTCCAGCCATCAGGTTTGTTTAAGTTGAGAAAACCTTGCACAGTCAAAAATGGTTGAGATGATCAAAACAATTCTAACTTTTTCTGTAACTAATTGAATAAAAATCAATGGAATCTGAAAAAAAGAAAGTGGAGATGTTTGATAGAATGTCTCGATAATTTGCAAGGTTTTTTGACTGTTCAAAGTCTCACAACTAAAATTCAAAATCTATATGACTTTATTAAAAACATCCCAGTATCCAACAACCAATAACCCATTTTGACCAAAATCTGAGAAAATTTTTTTTTACAGATTTAGTTGTTTGAGATTGGTGATTTAAGTCTGGTGCTAATGGTGTATGAGCAAGAGATTTTACTAAACTTAAACCTAGAGATTCACTAGAAATACTTTTGGTATAGGTAGGATTTAGGTAAGGAGAATAGTCTGAGTTATGAGCTATATAAGTTTGAAAGAAAGATAAACTCAAAGTGTTGATGTAGGTTCTAGCTTTGGTAGCATCACCTACCATTTCCGGTGGTAATGCTACCTGTTGACTATGATAGCTACTGTTGCCAATAGTAGAAAAATGAGTGCCACCAACTAATAAAGCTAGATATTTATCAACATGAGTAAACCAAGAAAATGGTAAAATTTGTTCGTATAAAACTGGAGCAATAGTATCTTCACTACTACCAACAATCATCACAGGAGTTTGAATTTGTCTGAGTCCTTCTTGACCAAAAACTGAGCTAGTAATAGGGTTAACGGCAATTACGCTTTTAACTCTTTCATCTTGTAAATTATACTCTTGCCCAGAATTTGATTTTACCCCTAAAGCATGACATTGTAATAATAAAGACATATTCCAAGTGGCTTCTAAAGCTTGGGGTTGACAATCTTTTGCTAGTTGTTGAAAGTTAATTTTTGCCCCAGCTAAAGCTAATGCGGTATAACCTCCAAAGGATTGGCCAAATACTCCTACCTGTTGCAAATTCAGCCGGTTTTGAAATCTTGAATCAATTTGATTGCTTTTTTCTAGTTGGTCTAAGATAAATTTTATATCTAAAGGTCGGTCTATAAATTCACTGGGTGCGGCTAATTCTCCAGTGTGATTACTAATGAGTGAATTTAATTGTTTTGCATCACTACCGGGATGGTTAGGAACAACTACGACAAATCCATGAGAACTTAAATGTTGAGCAATATAACGAAAGTTACTGCTATCTAAACCCAAACCGTGAGAGATGACAATAATCGGGGCGGGTGTTTGCACATCAGGGACATAAATATCTGTAGTTAAAGTGCGATCGCGTGAAGCATCAAAAAATTTAATTGTATATTTTCGCTGTGTAAATTTACCTGAGTTTTGGATATTTGGTAGTTCTGAAAACTTCACATCTGGAATTGTTGCGGCTTCTAAATCTGACTGTTGCGTGACAGTAGCAATGGCTGCTTTTGTATCCTGTAATAACCTTTCTAGTTCACCAGCTATTTCTAAACTATGTGCTAAATCAATATGAATGCTATTTTTTGGATAATTACGCAACAAATTGATTAATGTTAAACCTTCTGGTTCTCCAGCTGCTAAAATTAAAGCTGACCTTAAAGCATAAAATCCTGATTCTGATTGAGGAGATTGATTTTTAATTAACTGTGCTAATCGGTGCAGCAAAAATTCACCTTGTTGTGTATTAAGTAATTGAGAAGCAATCACGGGATTAATTTTAATGGGTTTGTTCAAAATTTCCCGTAATTCTTCTAGTTGTTCTAAGGGGAAAAAATGTTGATAAATTCCTAAATAACCATTGATTGAACCCGTTTTAGCATAAATTTCTAAAGTTTTTACGGGTATAGATAATTCTAGTGCAGAATAAGAAGCATAAACTTTTTCTGCTGCCATAGTATAATTATGTATACTAAAAGTGGGCAGCAAAATTGACAGCACCAGCAAGATTAAAGCTTTTTTCAGGGTGCTGACCCAATTACTAAATAAACTATTCATCGCTTAACTAGTCTACTGGATTTACATAGCGAGGCGTTAGCTTTAGTAGTTATTTATGCACCTTAAAAATGGCTAATTATTGTTGAGTAAATCGCCTCAATGCTATCAATTTTTTCACAATCAATTTTTTGGAAACGAAACTCAAAAACTTAATGTTTGAGAGTCAATTCATGAGGTATTATATCCACCTTGAAAAGTTCAGAATTTACTCAAAAACATTCCATGAAAAATCATAACAAACTCAAAAAAATCTTGCTACAGTATGATTGATGTAACTTTAAATATCAATTAAATTGCATTCATAAACAATCTCCTGCTAGGTTAATGAAAATAGTTTTTATTAAGCAAATGAATAACTGATTTTAATGTTAATCAGATTTTCCTAAAGCAATAGTTACTGAACCTGCTACAACTAAAAATGCTCCTAATATGGCCAGTAATGTGAGTTGTTCTGTACTAATTAATGTGGGTGAAAGTCTTGACATTAACTGCACAAAAATTAGGGTGATAATTGGAGCTAAAGCTAAAACTGCACTCACTTGTGATGCTGGCCAATGTGCTAATGATTCAGCAAAAGCACCATAAGCAATGAGAGTATTTAGACCACAAAATAATAATGTGCCGAAGTGAAAACTATTGAGAGTAAAAATAGTTTTGATTTGGGCTAAAGGGGTAAATAATAAAGCACATCCTCCGTAAATTATCAGCATGATTTGAGCAGACGTTAAAGATAGTAGTAGTTGTTTTTGAGCTAAGGCATAAATTGCCCAAGTAATTGCGGCTAAAACTACTAATCCACTACCTAATAAATATTGTCCTTGGGCTGTTATTAAATTGGTTAGTTGAGCATGAAAAAATAAGACAAAACCCAAGGTTAGGATAGCCACACCAAGCCATTGTTTGGATGTGTATCGTTCTCGAAAAATTACTAATCCACCGAAACTTAATAACACAGTTGATAATTGAATAATTACCTCTGCGTTAGTAGGTGCGGTCATTGCTAAACCTTGGAGAAACAAAAAGTAATTACTTGCTAAGAACAAAGTAGCGATCGCTAATAATGTCCGGGAAGTAGAGCGCAATTGTTCCCAAGTTGGTAATTTTTTTTGCACTCCTAAATACAGCGCTAACAGAATAAAGGCCATCAAGAAGCGAAACCAGATGACGGTATAAACGTCTAACGCTTGTAGGGTAATTTTTAGTGCTAGAGGTAAAATACCCCACAAAAAAACGGTAACGGATGATAACCCTAAACCTAAGCGCCAACGTTGGGAAGCTTGATGCATCTTAAATCACAAATTGTAAATTTAGCACATACAACATTTTGACCAAAAAAATAGTCAACACTACTCACTTATTCAACTGTCCACTCGGAGATCCGGCAAGTTTGCAAAATAACTTCTTTTTATAATTACCCAGAGTTTTTAAGTAGTCGTGCAAAATTAATTTCCTACGTGGAGACAGGGAACAGGGAACAGGGAACAGGGAACAGGGAACAGGGAAAGAATTTGTGTAATTAATTCTGCCTAATTACTTACAAGCTGTTGAGGTTAGTAAAACTAAGCTGCATAGATAAAAATATAACAAGAAATAAAAATTTACTGAAGAACGATAAATCCAGCTATATCCTTGAGTAAGTAATATAAGCACTAATCAGATACTTAGATTAAACAATAATTATGAACAATACTTAATTGACTGAGTTGGGTTCAGTGGGTACTATCAACAATTTTAGGCTTTATAGTGGACAGCATTAATTTGGTTGTTAGCACAAACGAGATTGTAGAGAAATTAATTATTACTGTTGTTTTGAGTCGCAAAAATTACTTTGTATATGGAATAAATTAGGAAAAACTTAGAGTATAAATTTTAAAATTTATGAAATTTTACTTTTAGTTTGCAAAAGCTGAAATTATTACATATCAATTATTTTCCTAGTTTTAGATTATATATGAAGGTTGTGCGATCGCTAATTAGACAGAGATATTTGATCCCCAAAAGTAGTATAGTTTATCTCGACCTAATTAAGCAAAATATACGATGTTAGCTCAAAACCAAGCAGGAAACTGGCAAATTAAGCATTTGACAACTCCTACAACAGCTTCGGAAAATCAACCCGGACAGGATGTAATCGCAGGACTATCTCAAACTCCTAAAACCATCCCACCTAAGTATTTTTACGATGATCGGGGTTCTCAACTGTTTGAGGAAATCTGCGAGTTACCAGAGTATTACCCCACACGTACAGAAGCCGCAATTTTACAGAAATGCGCTGAGGAAATTGCTCAAATTACTGGTGCTTGTGAGCTTGTAGAATTAGGTAGTGGTAGTTCTAGCAAAACTCGGATATTGTTAGATGCTTATCAAAATCAAGATTATTATTGTAAGTATGTACCTATTGATGTGAGTGCGGGGATACTTAAAATTAGTGTACTGCAATTACAACAAGAATACCCAGCTTTACAGATTCAGGGGTTAGTTGGTACGTATGACCAAGCGCTAAGTCAGCTTCAACCCACAGACCGGCCAGCAAGGATGATTTTCTTCCTGGGTAGTTCTATGGGAAATTTTATGCCAAAAGAGTGCGATCGCTTCCTTCATCAAATTGCTAACATCCTCCAACCCGATGATTATTTCCTACTTGGAATAGACCTGCAAAAACCCAAACACATTTTAGAAGCAGCCTACAACGACAGTCAACAAGTTACGGCTGCTTTTAACTTAAATATGTTATCTCACTTAAATTGGCGTTTCCAGGGAAATTTCGACACAAACTTATTTACCCATCAAGCCATTTACAATCAACAAGAAAATCAAATTGAAATGTATTTGCATTGTCAAAAAACTCATCTTGTCCATCTCCAAAGTTTAAACCTTAATATTAGCCTAGAAGAAGGAGAAAGCATACTCACAGAAATTTCTCGCAAATTTGATTTAGACATCATCCAAACAGAACTAAAATCGGCAGGATTAAAACCACTACAAATATTTACTGACCCTCAAAAATGGTTTGGTTTAATTCTCTGTCAAGCCTGCAAATAACTAAAAAATATAGCATTCCTGTTTGATTTTTAAAAAATACTGAAGTGGGCATTGACTAGATTTTTCCGCTTCTGTTCAGTATTTTACCCAACAATGCCCACCCTACACATCCTAGCAAAAGCATCAAGGCAAATTCCCAAAGTTAACAAATTTAGATCATGAATATCCTTCAATCACAACCACCAATTCAACTCAATAACTGTAGTCGAGAAGACATCATTAACTACTTCCACAATGCTTGGACATTAGAAGATATTTTAATGAAAAGCATCATTGAAGAAGCAACATTTTATTACAACCCCGATGCCTTAAGAAATCCTCTAATTTTTTATTTAGGTCATTCAGCCGTTTTTTATATTAACAAATTAATTCGCGTCAACTTGTTAGAAAAACCCATCAATCCAAATTATGAAATCTTGTTTGAGGTTGGTGTAGATCCCCAAACACCAGAGGAATTAAAAGCCGCAATTTCCCATATTCAATGGCCACAAATAGCAGCAGTTTGGGAATACCGTCATCAAGCTTATCAAGTAATTTTAGAAACTATTAAAAACGCACCATTAAACTTTCCCATTCTTCCCAATCATCCTCTTTGGGCTTTAATGATGGGAATTGAACATCAACGGATTCATTTTGAAACTTCCTCCATGTTAATTAGACAACTTCCTGTAGAAAAAGTTGCACGTCCTGAAAATTGGGAATATGCATCCACCTATGGGAAAATTAATAATAATCCAATGCTGGAAATTTCTGGAGGAACAGTTACAATCGGAAAACAAGCAGAATTTCCTCTTTATGGTTGGGATAACGAATATGGTGATCAACAAATTGAAGTGAAACCATTTACAGCTAGTAAATACATGATCACTAACGCCGAATTTAGGGAATTTGTCAACGCTGACGGTTATGAAAATCCCGATTTATGGGATCAAGAAGCTTGGGAATGGAAAAAACAAAATAATATCAAACATCCCAAATTTTGGGTAGTAGATGAGGAGGGAAACTATAAATATCGAGCTATGTTTGATCAAATTGACTTTCCTTTAGATTGGCCAGTGGAAGTAAATCATTATGAAGCTAGTGCTTATTGTCGTTGGAAAGGTGAAAAAATCCGTCTGATTAGTGAAGCAGAATGGAATTTAGCCACATATCAAAGTAATGACAATAAAAACAACTTAGAAATAGAGAAAATAAATAATTTCAATCTTAACTTAAAATTTGGTTCACCCAGTCCTGTGGGAATGCTAAATACAGATAAAAATTCCTCTGGACTTGAAGATTTACGGGGGAATGTGTGGGAATGGTTAAGCGAAACTTTTCATCCCTTACCAGGATTTAACCCCCATTTTCTCTATGAAGACAACTCTACACCCTTCTTTGATCAAAAACATAAAATGATGTTGGGTGGTGCTTGGGTAACTACGGGAACACAAGCCTTACAATTTTATCGGAATTGGTTTAGACCTTACTTTTATCAACACGCAGGATTTAGAATTGTTGAAGATATCTAAACAAGGAGATTAACCAAAATGCGACCTGTTCCTAAATTCTCGTGCTGTGTAGTTCTATATTAGAAATAATTTGGTGCGTTACACTGTCGCTAACGCACCCTACAAAGCTAATATTTTCCTAATGGAATTTAGATGTTTAATGGTTGTCTGGTGTTCACTGGCGTGTAATGACTATTATTATTTTCAACTGGCACAAAAGTTTCTTTTCCTGTGATTAATCTTGCGCCACGATTGCGGGTTAAGTAATTCCAAGCCCATTGAATCATGACTACTAATTTGTTGTCAAATTCAATGAGGAAGTAGATGTGAATTAATAGCCAGAATAACCAAGCAAAAACGCCTTTGAGTTTGAAAAATCCTAAATCTACGACTGCGGCGTGTTGTCCAATTATGGCTAGACTACCATGATCATTGTAGTTAAATTGGGATAAGGTTTTGCCTTGTAACCGCTTTTGAATTAGTTTAGCGACATATTGCCCTTCTTGCATGGCGACTGGTGCAACTCCTGGTAAGGGTTTGCCGTTTTGGTGGGCAAAATGAGCTAAGTCACCAACTACAAAAATGTTAGAGTGTCCTTTAATACTCAGGTCTGGTTCTACCATAACACGACCAGCGCGATCGCTCTCTGCCCCAGTTTTCTCGATCAACACTTTCCCCATCGCTGAGGCTTTCACACCCGCAGCCCACAATACAGTTTTAGCACCAATTTCTTTGACTTCTTCACCTTGCTTAATAGTAACAATATCATTTTCAATATTGGTTACTAAGGTTTTAGTCTGCACATCTACACCCAAGGCTTTGAGAGATGCTTCCGCTTCTTGGGATAACTCCGGTGCAAAGGGAGGTAGAACCCGGTCTAAGCCTTCTAATAAAAGGATTCTGGCTTCTGAGGTGTCAATATTACGGAAATCTTCTTTTAAGGTTTTGTGCGCTAATTCAGCGATCGCACCGGCTAATTCTACCCCAGTCGGGCCACCACCCACAATCACAAAAGTTAACCAAGCTTGGCGTTTAATCGGATCTTTTTCCTTTTCTGCCGCTTCAAAAGCCATAAAAATCCGCCGCCGCATCTCAATGGCATCTTCTACGGTTTTTAATCCCGGTGCAAAGGTTTCCCAATTATCTTTACCAAAATAAGAGTGTTTCGCGCCAGTTGCAACAATCAAAGTATCGTAGGGGATAGCTTCAGTACCTACCATTACCTTTTGGGCGGTAGGGTCAATATCATTGACTTCCCCTAACAAAACTTTAGTATTCTTACTCTTACTTAACACAGAACGCAACGGCGAGGAAATATCCGCCGGCGATAAAGTCCCAGTAGCTACCTGATATAAGAGTGGTTGAAACAGGTGAAAATTACGTTTGTCTATTAGGGTGACATTTACATTTGCCTTGGCTAAAGCCTTTGCAGCGTACAGTCCGCCAAAACCGCCGCCAACTATTACTACCTGATGTGGTGCATCAACCATCATAAATATTTCCTTCTGTTGCGCCTGCTGTAACTATTCTTAACAAAGTTGTAACAAAATTGTCACATTTTTTCTGTTTCTTAGGAACATTTAAATCAAAGCTTAAAGTAATTGGAGTTACTATTTTGGGGTAACAAATTTGACTATTAGATAAATAGAATTTAGTTTAAACTCATCATCATATCATTTTTTAAATAAAAAATTACGCATTTATCTAAAAAAAATTCATCCACCCAGACCGCACATTCTGACCTAACCCAGTGAAACTGACCCCACAAATTAAGGTAAAATCATAAATCTGCCAAATTAATCACAACCCCCGCAGACAGGAGATGCTTTATGGCCCGGATGTATTATGATCAAGATGCAAATTTAGACCTTTTAGCCGGAAAAACTATTGCAATTATTGGCTATGGTTCCCAAGGTCATGCCCACGCCCTAAACTTAAAAGATAGCGGTTTAAATGTTATTGTGGGCTTATATCCGGGTAGTAAGTCAACAGAAAAAGCCCAAGCGGCTGGTTTAACTGTTAAAAATGTAGCTGATGCGGCTAAGGCTGCGGACTTCATCATGATTTTATTACCTGATGAAGTACAAAAAACCATTTACAAAACCGAAATTGAACCAAACTTAGAAGCGGGTAATACATTAGCCTTTGCTCATGGTTTTAACATTCACTTTGGGCAAGTTGTCCCACCTGCGGACGTAGATGTAGTGATGGTAGCGCCTAAAGGTCCCGGTCATTTAGTGAGACGGACTTATGAACAAGGTCAAGGTGTTCCCGCCTTATTTGCGGTATATCAAAATGCTAGTGGACAAGCACGCGATCGCGCAATGGCTTATGCTAGAGGTATCGGTGGTACTCGTGCAGGTATCTTAGAAACCACATTCCGCGAAGAAACCGAAACCGACCTATTTGGTGAACAAGCAGTATTATGTGGTGGTTTAAGTGCTTTAATTAAAGCCGGTTTTGAAACCTTAGTGGAAGCAGGTTATCAACCAGAACTAGCTTATTTTGAATGTTTGCACGAAGTTAAATTAATCGTTGACTTAGTAGTAGAAGGTGGTTTGGCCAAAATGCGCGACAGCATTTCTAACACCGCCGAATATGGCGACTATACTCGCGGACCCCGCATTGTCAACAGCCAAACCAAAGCCGAAATGAAGAAAATTCTCAGCGAAATTCAATCAGGACAATTTGCACGAGAATTTGTATTAGAAAACCAAGCCGGAAAACCAGGCTTTACCGCAATGCGTCGTCAAGAAGCAGAACACCCCATCGAGGAAGTCGGTAAAGATTTACGCGCTATGTTTAGCTGGTTGAAAAAAGCCTAAGAGAAGACCAAAAAATAAATGATCCAAGTTCGTAGGGTGCGTTAACGTAGTGTAACGCACCATCCAATGGAAATAGAGGCTAAAGGTGCGTTGCGCTGTCGCTAACACACCCTACAAAAAAAGGATATTTCTTTAGTTGGAACTCTCTAATTCTTGGGACACGGCATGAATCTGTTAAACTTTTAATTTACACATTGCAACAGTGAAAACTGTTGTGTGGTGGGCATATCGCCCGCCCAAACTATGTAAATTAAAAGTAAATTAGCTAACTAAGATTGAGGTTAAATATCCATAATTTTACAGCCGTGTCCCTACAATTCATCATGTATTTTAGCAGTAAATCCTAGCATTTGTAGGATGGGTATTTCTTGATTAAATTGTGATAAAAGCGAACCATTTTGATAAATGCCCACCTCATCTATGTTTCCAACCAATTCATCATGTATTTTAGCAGTAAATCCTAGCATTTGTAGGGTGGGCATTTCTTGATTAAATTGTGATAAAAGCGAATCATTCTAAGAGGATGTTTTAAAAGTAAAAGGTAGTAAAAAATCATGCCAATCGTCTGACCATAATGCGAATCATGGCAATGTAAATAAAAGTCTCTGTAGTTTCGGGTAATCGTTCATAATCTTTGCTCAAACGCCGACACC
>DATGXB010000183.1:0-21107 GCA_035299225.1 Nostocaceae cyanobacterium
CAACAACAGCCGTTCTTTACACTTCTTCTTGGCTGCATGGCCAGTAGTAGGTATCTGGTTCACCGCTTTAGGCATCAGCACTATGGCGTTTAACCTCAACGGTTTCAACTTCAACCAGTCCGTAATTGACTCTCAAGGTCGTGTAATCGGTACTTGGGCTGATGTCATCAACCGCGCTAACTTAGGTATGGAAGTAATGCACGAGCGTAACGCTCACAACTTCCCCTTAGACTTAGCTGCTGGTGAAGTTGCTCCTGTTGCTTTAACCGCTCCTGCTATCAACGGTTAATCTCTGAAGTTTAAATAAACAAAGACGCTCTCCTAATCGGGGGGCGTTTTTGTCATTTTTTATATATAGTAAAAAAAGCTTTTCGCTGTAATTAATTCTGGACTTGATTGAGATATAAATTTAAAAGGGTAAGCGTCCAGTTGTGATCATTTTATAGCCAGATACCATTGCTGCTAATGAAAGCAAAAATTGAGCTAAACTTGTGGGACGAAGAATGGCTTGACTACTAACGAACACACATAAAATACCAATCCCTATGGAAACCCATCCCAAATTTCTGATATCTCTAGGGAATATAACTAATACAATTACTCCTAATGTAAGAGCCAGTACAGAAAAATCAGCAGCAATACCCCGCCACCAATAAGGATAAACATTAGTTGTGAAAATTATATTTTGTCCTACAAAGTAAATACCCAAAATGATTAACCCAAATCCTAAAAGGCTAACTAAAAAACGCATATTGACTTTACTCCACAGTTTTATCGTAGTCTATCACAAAATTTAACTAAGCATTTTAGTAAAAATACGGTTTCTTGATATTTATACTAAAAAGTATACATAAGAATAAATTTAATTAATATTTGTTGGCATTAGCTTTTAAGGAGATTAACTGGTTTGTTGCCATTAATGCTTATGTTGAAATGTGGTTTACAAAACCCAAATCTAGGTAAAATGGATATTCTGGCATTTATCTCCTCAATATCATGGGTAGCACTTTTGGGCATTTGTTTCGTATTACTACTTTTGGTGAATCTCACGGCGGCGGTGTGGGAGTTATAATTGATGGTTGTCCGCCTAGAATAGAAATTTCGGCGGAAGAAATTCAATTTGAACTAGATAGAAGAAGACCAGGACAAAGTAAAATCACAACTCCCAGAAAGGAAGCGGACACTTGCGAGATTTTGTCTGGAGTTTTTGAGGGTAAGACTTTGGGGACTCCGATATCAATTTTGGTCAGGAATAAAGATACTCGTCCCCAAGATTATGATGAGATGGCGGTAAAATATCGTCCTTCCCATGCGGATGCTACTTATGATGCTAAATATGGTATCCGTAATTGGCAAGGTGGGGGGAGGTCATCAGCGAGGGAGACTATCGGGAGAGTTGCGGCGGGTGCGATCGCTAAAAAAATTCTTCGTCAAGCTGCTAATATAGAAATTATCGCCTATGTTAAGCGAATTAAGGATTTAGAAGCAGTAATTGATACTGATACTGTTACTTTAGAACAGGTAGAAAGTAATATTGTCCGTTGTCCTGATGCGGAATGCGCTACCCGAATGATTGAATTAATCGAACAAACCAGCAGACAAGGTGATTCAATTGGTGGTGTAGTTGAATGTGTCGTTCGCAATGTTCCGAAAGGTTTAGGAGAACCAGTTTTTGATAAATTAGAAGCAGATTTGGCCAAAGCTGTAATGTCTCTTCCTGCTAGTAAAGGTTTTGAAATCGGTTCAGGTTTTGCCGGAACTTTATTAACCGGTTTTGAACACAACGACGAATTTTATATAGATGAAAATGGCGAAGTTCGCACTGTAACTAATCGTTCCGGTGGTATTCAAGGCGGAATTTCCAACGGCGAAAATATCATTTTAAGAGTGGCATTTAAACCCACAGCCACCATTAGAAAAGAACAAAAAACCGTCACCCGTGAAGGTGAAGAAACTTTATTGGCTGCTAAAGGAAGACATGATCCTTGTGTTTTACCCCGTGCAGTTCCGATGGTTGACGCAATGATAGCTTTGGTTTTATGTGACCATTTGTTAAGACAACATGGACAATGTAAAGTTTTATAAAGCTTAACATTTTCTTGCTAAAAAAACATTTATTTGCTGGGGTAGTTTTCTGGAATACCCCTTTTTATTGATGTATTTATACTCGACTTAGTAATTACATCAACTCTTCCTATGTCTACCATTAATATAAATCAAGACTACCAAAACCGAGTCAAACACTTTGCTGCTTTAAAATCTAAATACCAAGCCGAAAGTTATCAAGATTCATCACCTTCAAGCCTCCTTTATTTAATTCTGCGAAAAGCTGACTTAGGAATTATTATCAATGATTTAGAATTAAACTGGTTAAAAGAAAATGAATTAACAGAAACTATGGAAACTATCTCGCTACAACAATTTACAAAGGGTGAAATCGAAAGATTAAAAAATGAATTTTCTGAACTCAAAATCAAGTACAATATCAATAGAATTTGGGAGACATCATTAAATAGTTTTCTCTATCCCCTGCTTTGGAAACTGGACACAGAAGGTAACTTATCAGATGCAGAAATTCAGTTACTACAAAATAATAATTTATCTCAAGTGGTAACAACAGCTAAAAACATCAAACAATTTACTCTGTTGAAAGTAAAGTTTCAAGCTACCAAATATCAAAACCTATACCCTGATGATATCCTTTATCCAATTCTTAAAAAATTAGACCTAGAAAAATCTCTCGATGAATCTGAATATGACTGGTTACTAGAAAATGATTTTTTTCAAACTTTAGAGATTTTTGAAAAACAAGAATCAGAAAAACAAGCTAAATTTACTCAGTTAAAAGAAAAGTATAAAGCTACTAAACATCCTGATATATCGCTATCAAGTAAACTATATAAAATCTTGCAAAAACTGGAGGAAAATAAAAAGCTAAATGATGCAGAAATTTCTTGGTTAGAACAGCAAAAACTCAATGAAACAATAGATATTGTTAAAAAATTGGAAAAACAACAGGAGTTTATTGATTTAACTATTAAGTATAAAGCCGAATCATGTCAAGATGTATCATTTTACAGCAAATTGTTTAATGTCCTCGAGAAAATTGATGGTAGTGTTGAATTGAATGAAGCAGATATTCAAGTTTTAATAGATTTAAACCTCGAAGAAACTTTGAAAATTTATAAAGACCAACGCGCCTACTATCTCAAATCTCAAGTAGAAAATGGTAATTTATTAAATGACTTAGAAATTGATTGGTTAGAAGAGAATGGATATGAAGATATAATTACTTTTGCTCAACATAAACACTTTACATTACTAAAGAAAAAGTATGGATTAATAGATCCTAATTTGCCAATTGATCCGTTTTATACAATTATGCTACAACTAGAGAGTAAAAATCGTTTAGACCCTCTATTAGTTGTGCAAATGATAGAACAAAATATGTTATCTCGTGATGGTAAAATTGCTATTGCACATTACAGATTAGAAGCTGAATTTTATGAACAAGAACTTAAAAAAACAGGAAACAAATGGAAAATTCCTACTGCGAGTAGTTATTGGCGCAAAGCAAATGAACCTAAAAAGGCTTTAGTTCTTACAAATATTGATTTAGGCAAAATTAGAGATAATCAACTAAAATCAGCCATTTTAGTAACTAGAGGTGCAGCTTTTAGAGATATGGATGGTTTAGCTGATGCAGAAAGTTGTGCAAAACAAGCAATGAATTATCAGCCTGAAGCCTATCAGCCTTATACTTTAATGGGGGCTATATGCTATGACAAATATGAATATATAAAAGGTGATGAATGGTTTGAAGAAGCTATCGAAAGAGGTGCTAAAACTGAAGATATTGATGATGAAATTAGACGAGTAATTTCTAGTAATAAAGATGAAATAAAACGAAACGAAGCAGCAGAATATTTATTGAAGAAAGATCCAGAACGTTATGCTTGGGCTAAGGCTTATCTGAAAAAAGAGAAGGGCAAAAAATAACTATTTTTAATATTGTTATTCTGATTTTTGCTGTTGCTGTTGTAGCCACTTGACTAAATCAGCTTCAGCAGTAAAATCTAGTAAAACTTCAAATAAATCATCTAATTGACTTATAAATAAATTCTCTAATTGTGCTTCTAACTCTGGTGTAATTTTACCTATACTTCTTCTTATTTGACGTTTGATGACTTTCAATTCTCCTTGTCTTATTCCCTCTTCCATCCAACTGGTGACAATTTCCATAATTACCTCTTGTTGAACTGATTAAAATTTAGTAATTTCCAGTTTAAACCTTGTTTCTGATATTAGATTAAATTCGGTAAAGATTTTTAAAAGTAGGTCATTTTACAGATTTTGTAATAAAAACCTACTTTTAACGACGAACATTATCCTCATGAAAATGAGTAAATTCGCATTTGCAAAGTATTATTCCACTAACTCATTTTCTGCTGATTTTTGCGGTTGCTTTTGTAGCCAAGCTACTAAATCAGCTTCAGTGGTAAAATCTAGTAAAGCTTCACCTAAATCATCTAATTGAGTTACAGATAATTTCTCTAATTGTGCTTCTAACTCTGGTTGAATTTCACCTATACGTCGCGTTAATTGACGTTTGATCAGTTTCAATTCTCCTTTCAATTCTCCTTTCAATTCTCCTTGTTTTATTCCTTCTTCCATCCAACTGGTGATGATTTGCATAACTACCTCTTGTTGAACTGGTTGAAATTTGGCAATTTCTGTTTGGAAAATTTTATTTTCTTCCGCGTTGAGTTTCAGGTAAGTATCAATAAACCCGGAAATTAATTGTGTTTTGGCGGGGTTTAATTGTAATGTAGCCAACAGACGCAAACACTCTGATTTTACTCTAGGACGGTCTGATGGTGCTATATTCATTTTAGCCATCAGCGCACTAGCTACGGGGTTTGGTTGTTGTAAAAATTCTCGCCAATTTAAGCGATTTAGTTGAATTACATCATAATTAAACTGTAAAATTACTTTGTTGGGAAAGGCGACTTGATGAAAGTTTTTTTCGGGTTTTTTGGGGCTATCGTAGGAAAATAATACGATGGGATATACTGGTAAACCGTATTTTTCATACAATCTGGCGAAGTAGCGATAAACTCTGAAATCAAAAGCTACTTCATAGTAGCTTTGATGTTCTAAGTGGATTAAAAAAAATGATTCTTGTCCCCTAAATCGGGCTTTGACTATGATATCTGTTTCATATTTTTCTCCCGCAGTGACATCGGTAAATATTTCTTTGTCGAGAAAGGTGATTGTATCTCGTTCTAAATAAGTGGTAATTTCTGGGAAAAAGAGTTCGAGAAATTCCCAGAAGAAGGTTGTTAGTAATTCTTTGAACAAGCGGTCATGGTCTATCATGTTATATTTATATCATTAATTGCTCTGTCTGGGGTAGGTGGTTATTGGAAAATTTTACAATTGGAAAGTTGCTATGTTGATTGTGAACAGTTTGATTTTGTGTCCCTGGATCAGATAAGATAATTAATTTGTCTATTATTGTATTCTGCTGCTGCTGTTTATGGTCAAAACTTACAACGTAGAAATTCGTCACCAAGGACAAACTTACAATATCCAAGTTCCTGAAAATGAAACTGTGCTGGGGGTTGCAGAAGCTAAGGGTTTAGATTTACCAGCTTCCTGTCATGCTGGTGTTTGTACCACTTGTGCGGCTTTAGTGACGGAAGGACAAGTTGATCAAACTGATGGTATGGGTGTGAGTCCAGATTTACAAAAACAAGGTTATGCTTTACTTTGTGTTGCTAGACCGCTTTCTGATTTAAAAATTGAGACTGAAAAAGAAGAAGTGGTTTATCAAAAACAATTTGGTAAAGACCAATAGAATTTTAGGTTTTGGATTTTGGATTTTGAACTGAGAAATCTAAAATTATTACTCTAAAATTGAATGTGTTTGAAAGCTGAAATATGCTGACAATATTTTTTTGAGTTCTGGGTAATGAGTCCTAAGTTCCATAACAAATTAATATTTGTTGAATTAATTAATTGATGGGCTGTTACTCAGAACTCATTACTGTCAATTATATCGGTATTGATTTACTGTTAATCTCGGTTATCCTAGAAATCACAGTTTACTAAATGTTACTATCATGACTACCCATTTTATTACGGCTGAAATTGACCTCCAAGAAACTGCTACTGAGTTACAAAAAGCAATTGAATCTGAGTTGCAAAAACAGGGTGAACCTCTACGCTGGGCTATTACTGCTGTAGATGAAGAACAGGAAAAAGTTACGGTTGAAGCTGTTGTGACTACTAATAGTTCTGAGTCTTAATTTAACTGGCCTCAGAGTTGATTCTGGGGCTAAACTTTTAATTTTTAACTTAATAATTTTTAATTTATGCAACGTCCATATACAGCAATTTTAATTATACCAACGGGTGTGGGAGCAGCAATTGGTGGTTATGCGGGGGATGCGTTACCGGTGGCTAGGGCTTTGTCTCAAGTGTGCGATCGCCTAATTACTCATCCCAATGTCCTCAATGGTGCTAGTCTATATTGGCCTCTCCCTAACACTTTTTATGTAGAAGGTTATGCGCTGGATAAATTTGCGGCGGGGGAATGGGGTTTACGTCCTATTCGTAGTAATAGAATTGGTTTGCTTTTAGACCAGGGTATTGAACCAGAATTAATGCTCAGACAGCTACAAGTGGCTGATGCGGCTAGAGCAACATTAGGATTAAATCTTACTAATCATGTAATTACAGATGCTCCTTTAAATGTAAAATTACGTAATTCTGATACGGGAATCAGTTGGGGAACAATTGAAAATCCAGATAGTTTATTGCGGGCAGCCGAGAAATTGGTTATACAAGAGAGAGCAGAGGCGATCGCAGTTGTTGCCCGTTTCCCCGATGATTTAGATCCGCAAGCTGTACAAAACTATCATCAAGGTCAAGGAGTAGACCCCATTGCAGGTGCAGAAGCAGTAATTAGCCATTTAATTGTGCGAACCTTGAAAATACCTTGCGCTCATGCTCCAGCTTTATCTTCTACACCCCCAGACCCTCATTTGTCCCCTCGTTCCGCAGCTGAAGAAATCGGCTATACCTTTTTACCTTGTGTTTTAGTCGGTTTAAGTCAAGCTCCTCAATTGGTGATTGATAAAAAATTTAGCAATTCTTCACAAACAGACATCTGGAGCGACCAAGTTGATGCAGCTATTTTTCCCGCAAATGCTTGTGGTGGTAGTGCCTTACTGAGTTTAAGTCAAACATCATGCCAGATTATTACTGTTGCAGAAAATCACACTCTGCTACAAGTTACTGCATCTTCTTTAAGGATCAAATCTATCCGAGTAAACTCATATTTAGAAGCTGTTGGTGTTTTAGTTGCTCATAAAGCAGGGATCAACCCAACTGCTATAAGTCCAAAACTTATTGGTTATTAGTCATTGGTCATTAGTTATTTTGTTTGCAATAAAAGCTTGTGATTGAACAAAAAAATCAACAACCAGAAATTCCTTACCTCACACGAACCCAAGTCCTCATCGCTATGGGTTCTACCGCGATGATTTTGTGGATAGTAGCCAAATTGTGGTTGCGATTTGGCAACGTCATGCTTTTTAGGTGGTATTGGGATGCAAAAGATTTCAGCTTAGGTTTAGGACTAGGTGTATTTATTACTGCTTTAAGCAGTTTAGCCTATCGCTTATTTCCTGCGTACCGAAAAAGTGCGGATTATTATCTGGAAGTAGTCCTCAAGCCTTTAGCTTTACCTGATTTAATCTGGTTAGGATTGTTACCTGGATTAAGCGAAGAATTACTTTTTCGTGGTGTAATGATCCCAGCTTTGGGATTAGATCATGTAGCAGTGATAGTATCTGGTCTTTGCTTTGGTGTTTTACACCTCAGTGGGCCACAACAATGGCCTTATGTAGTTTGGGCTACTATTATCGGTTTGATTTTGGGATATAGTGCTTTGTTAAGTGGTAACTTATTAGTGCCAATCATAGCTCACATTCTCACTAATCTGTTATCTAGCTATTCTTGGAAATTACGGCAATTGGTACAGGCTTGAAAAAGATTACACCCAGAATTAGGCTTAATTACTGGGTGTAAAAAGTTTAGCTGTAAAGCTTCGCGCACTTATTTTGTTAAAACGTTTGCAAAACCTGATTATTCTTTAAAAATCATCAAGAAACTGACTCAGGCGACTAATCACTGGGTCAACCTCTTGAGGAATAGGATCAGGAATATAAGTAGAGTTATTAACTACTTCTGCCGTGGGTATTGATGAAGTCGGCTGTGGAGTATATGGACGCTCATTCAGCATGATTGCCAATTGTGCTACTTGTTGAGTCAAATACATAATTTGGCTTTCCATTGCCTCCAAACGGTTGGATTCTTTGGCGAAAAAACGTTCCTCAAGGCCAGCTACTTGACGTTGTAGCTCACCGATACGTTGTTCAATCTGAGAACTTTCAGCTGTATTCAGAACTGGCCTGGTAGATGACGATTGTGGGACACATAAAGCTTGCCAAAGGGCTTCTTTACACAAATCGCTGAAAGTTTTATCGGGTTGAGCCTCTAAATAACTTTCTATCTGCGCTAACAAGCTCTCATCAGCAATGTCAGGATTGAACGTGACGGATTTAACTACTTTCTTTGACCATTGGAACATCGGTTTTTCTACCTAGCAGCGCGAACAGCAGACAATTGCGCCTCCCCATAAATATATTGCCCTAAAGCGTTCGCCTGACGTGAGGGAGCCGCAAGGTAGGCATTAATTCTTGCTTCTTTGAGTAGACGTTGTACATCTTCCCAGAAGAATTCACCACCACCACCAGTAATGATTACGTCGGTTACACGCTCTGGTAGCCATGCTAACACACGACTGCAAATGTCTCTGGAAAACATTTCTGTGAGATTGGGGAGAAAATCATCCAAGTTGGTGGGTTTGCTTGCGCCTTTGGGACGATAGAAACGCTCACCTTTGGGTTTATTAACCGCAGAAATCAAAGCTAAAGATTGACTATCCGCGCCTTCTATTTCATTGGCTACCATTTCATAGAATTTGCTCATGCCAAAGTCTTCACTTTGAGAAAGACCTCTAGCAAAGCGGAAGTTATCCACCATTATTAAGTCTATGGTTTGATGTCCGATATCGACAATACCCACAGAAATTTTTGTTAAGTCGGGAATTGCTACCCCTTTGTTGGGTTGTGCTTCTGTCCACAGCAGGCTGCCGTATCCTTCTGGCATGACCCATACTTTGGTGATGTTGAGTGATATGGACTCGCCTCGGAAATTAAATACATGGGGACCAGTTACTAAACTGGTTAGTTGGGATTTTTCCCGCTCAAACTGTTCTAAGGAGAGGAAAGGTAAACCCAATACGACGACAATCTCATCTTTGAGATTAAAGTAACCTGCACTAGCTAATACTTTAACTAATGCGTCCTCTACTTTGGATTGGCCAACTCCCAAGTTAGCACCAAAGTCGGCGGCTAATTGACCGACAGCATAGCCGCTACCTTGGTATTCCATCCACAAATCCATTAATGGGTCGGTAGCTTTGGCTTCAAATACACCACCGCGTATTTGCTCGATGGTCATTTGTTTGACATTGGAGGGGATAAAAGACACATTGTTAGGTTCTCGGCTGACACAGGTTTTAGTAGAGGTGCGGCCTAGGTCTACGCTGAGAATGTTTTTTCCACCAATGCTGTTAGTGGTTTTGGTTGCTGTGTTGATGGGTATGTTAGCCGCTACTCGGTTCATGGGGATCGCGGCGGCGTTCATGGGGTTGGCTGCTGAAGGTTGGTCTGTCATGAATGCTCCTAGTGCTTACTTAACCTGTTACAAGTTATCATGCTGATTTTACAAGAATGCGATCAGCTATGCTGGGCGTTTCGCCATCGCCTACGGCGGGCGTTTCGCCATCACCTACGCTGGGCGTTTCGCCATCGCTAAAAATTTTCAAACCAATCTAAATGTGGCCTGGAATACGAACAAATTGATTACAGGCAATAACTGGTGTTGGACTTTGCCAACGCGACTCTAGCATTACTTGGCATAGTTTAGGCCAATTTGACCAAGATGTATTACCCAATTTCATAATTTAGTATTTTTACGCTGACGTTGGAAAATCCAAACTATAAATATCAAAATTAAGCTACCTATGACAATTTTGGATACAGGTGCTAAATATTTATCTACAAGATTATACTGTAAACCTAGCAGATATCCTGCATAAGTCAGCAATCCAACCCAAGCTGCACTACCCAAGGTTGTGTACACTAAAAAAGGAACTAGGGGCATATTGCTTAAACCTGCTGGTACAGAAATTAAAGTTCTGATACCTGGGATTAAGCGACCAATTAATACTGCTTTGCTACCTTTGGTATTAAACCAGTGTTTAGCATGATCAATATCTTTGCTAGAGATACTTAGCCATTTACCATATTTGTTAGCCCATTTTTTTAAGCGATGTTCTCCCAAAAATTTACCAGGATAGTACCAGATTAATGCTCCTAATACGGAACCGAGCAATCCTGCTAAAAATACCCCTATAATGTTGAGTTTTGCCCCCCCTGGTTGATGGGGACTGGCGGTAAACCCAGCTAAGGGCATGATCAATTCTGAGGGAATAGGGGGAAAAAGATTTTCCACAAACATTAACACAGCTATTCCCCAATAGCCCATTGAGTTGATGGTGTTGGTGATCCATTCCAGCATGGAGTGAGTTCCTAAAATTTGTGGCTTTTGTCTATATGGCTTTTCATTCTAGACAAAATAACTTGGTACTAAAATTTTTGACTTAAGAGCTGCGATCGCCCTGTCATCATCTAAACCAACACAAAAAGGGGAAAGAGTCAACCCAAAATCATCACTTGGGAATTTCTCTCCCCCTGTTTCTCAACCCTTAAATGGTGTGTGTTAAAGATTGTACTCTTGCTTCCGATGACCAGTCTAAGGGATTCCAAACTCGCTCTTCTAGAGCCATTTGTTCAATTAAACTGGCTAATCTCAAAGCTTTGAGGGCTTGTTCACCACCCACAGAAGGCTGATTTCCACCCCGTACACAATTGACGAAATGTTCTAACTCAGCGCTTAGGGGTTGAATATTTGTGGTATAAACCTTTTCAATTACTCCATCTTGTCTGTAAAGTACCTGACGATGATCATTGAGAGGGTTAGTATTTTGACGATGAATCAAAATTTCATTTTTGAGAAAATCCGCTTCTGTAAATGAGTTACGACAATGGGCGACTAATCGGCGAATTTTCCGATGGGTGACTTTACTGGCAGTGAGAGTAGCGACAATGCCATTGGCAAAACCCAAGGTGGCTGTCACATAGTCTAGGTAGCCAGAGTCTAAAGAACGAGTCCCATTGGCTGTTAATTTGACTACAGGTGAGGCGGCTAAGTCTAAGAGTAAGTCAATGTCATGAATCATTAAATCCAGCACTACAGACACATCATTAGCTCTGGCAGAATAAGGACTCAGACGGTGAGATTCTAAGGCTAAAACCTCTTCAGTTTTTAGCACTTGGCTGAGTTCTCTAAATGCTGGATTAAATCGCTCAACGTGTCCCACTTGGAGAATACATTGCGATTCGGCTGCGGCATTGACTAAAGATTCCGCTTCGGAAATACTTGCCGCGATCGGTTTTTCAATTAAAACATGAATCCCGGCTAACAGGCAGTTAATACCAACTGCATAATGTAAACGGGTCGGTACAGCAATACAAACTGCCTCTACATGAGGTAGAAGATCAGAGTAATCTTCAAAAAATTTGATTTTGTATTTGCTGGCAGTTTCTAACCCACGTTCTACATTAATATCAGCCACTCCCACCAGTTCTACGTCTTTCATCGAACTGAGAATGCGGGTGTGATGCTGTCCCATGTTACCTACTCCAATCACGCCTACGCGGATTGGTCGTGGCTGGCTGCGCTGTGAATATAGGTTTGGTTCTGCCACTGATATGCTATCTTGCACTATTGTTCTCTCCTCAACCACCAAATTTTAGAGACGCTAGGGTCGTTGGTCTTTATACAGAAACGCTAAATGGGATGCGTTTAAAACCATCCAGATGGTAACATAGTGATTCTATCTATGAAGAATTTCTAAGTTTATAATCAGTTCCCACTCCTTGCTTATCTTTATGGATCAACAGTTTCCTATTGCTGGCTCTAGGTGTAATTTAGTTCCCAGGCAATATGTTTATTTGTTGACTTAACAGCCTACCTTAAGCTTAAGTAAAAATTCTCAGGCTATGGCTAGGCAATTGATAACTAGTGCAAGAAGGCAGCTATGCCAAAGGCAAGAGCATAGAAAGCTGTTTAATTAGCTTTTGAACCTTTTTCACTGGATAGTTATGTCTGCCACTCTGCATCAGGAGCATGAATGCTAAATGAACATCTTCGCCAGTTTATCACCAGTTTAGTTAAGAAACTTATCGAAAGACAGTATATTATACTGCTGATATATTCCTAATCTGAATAATCGTACAAAGATACCATAATTTTGGATGGAAAATTTTTTGGTTTACTTTTGTTGATTGTGCCACTTTTTTGGATGATTAATTTGATTAACTCAAGATAAAGACGGGCATTTTACCCGTCCTGTAAAGCTGTGAAAATAATTGTATTATGCTTGTGTTAGTCTACACGCGCTCTTAAAGCTGGGTAGGGGAAGAGAGTTTGAAATCCAGATTGGCGATCGCTTTTAGATTCCTGGGAATGATTCCACAAGCTTTCGTAGTAAAAGAAAGCTACACCTAAGCCCTGTCTTTGGGCTGCACGAACTTGGGCTGTGATTTGTTGCATGGATACAGGATTTGTCCTTAATCCTGCCATAATCCCCACACCAGTGGGAATTAATTGTTGTGCTTCTTGCATTTCGGGACGGGTAATTTTAGCAATAAAGCTGTTTAAATCAGAACGGTAAACTTGCACAATTAACTCATCTACAATATTTAGTCTGACCCAATTTAGCCAGTCTTGCAGTTGCAATTTATAAGCAAAGTCATAGTAATTAGGAGAAACTGAAATTATCAGTTTAGGTTTTCTCTGTTTTACTATTTGATTTAGTCTGATCATAAATTCAGTAATTTTATTTGCTCGCCAACTTACCCACTCTGGATCTTCAGGGTTAGCAGGGGCAGTTTTTTGAGTTTCTTGATTGTATAAGTTTAATGTGTATTGATCATAGCCAAATTCACGGGGCAAACTTGTATGATCATCAAACTGAATACCGTCAATATCATAATTATTTACCAGTTCTACCAACAAATTAGTAATAAAGTTTTGTACTTCTGGATGGAAGGGATTCAACCACTGCACTTCACCAGCAGCACTAATAGAAGTTTGATTTCCATCCCGCTTTTGTGTGAACCACTCTGGTTTATTTAATGCTAGTTCTGAGGTGGGAGGGGACATAAAGCCAAATTCAAACCAGGGAATTACTAATAAACCTTGGTTATGAGCTCGATTGATTAAATCTGCTAAAATATCATGGCCATCTGAACCACGAAATACAAAGGGTTGAATATCTAATCTTTTGGCTACGACACTAGGATACATGACATAACCAGAGTTCCAAACTACGGGATAGATAGTGTTAAAGTTAAGTTTTCTCAGTTTGGTGACAGCCTCTTGTGCTTTTGACCGATCTTTCATCACGTTCAGGTCGTTGCTTGTCATCCAAACCCCTCTAATTTCCTGACGGGGTATTTGGGCTATTACTGGTGTAAAGTTGTCTAGGAGTAATACTGTCAGAAATGAGCACAAAACCAACAGAGGAAACCATCTTTTCATTAAATTCTGACGACTAGCTACCACATTACGCAGCCACCCTGAAAACGAAAATGTGAGTGTCATAGTTTTAAATGATATTTGCTCTATCCATTTGTGCGATCGCATTTTTTGTTTATGCTTTTTTGGGTGATGCAATATATTCGTCATCATGGCCTGTGAACGTTGATTGTTAGTAGAGGACGGAAATTTAACTTTTGTGTTTCTCTGTTGCTCAAAAAATGGAATATATAGCAATCTACAACTTTATTAACCACTATTTAGGAAAAGGGGAAAAATTGCAAAAAAATCGGCAATTCTGACCTTTTACAGTCAAATTCTTTAAAACCTCTCTAAATAGGTATGGATTTTTAGGTTAGCAATTAATTCACTTGCAACCGTTGTATAGCTAAAAATCATGTAGCTGGGAATTATACATTGAAGATGCACCTCAAAACTACCCTATTTCCCCAGCAATCAAATTACTGGCAAGTTATTACACTTTTTTAACTTGCATAATTTTATCAGCTAAGATTGTTCCCGCAATTCATTTTCTACATTTTTTGTCTGGAATTGCTGGTTTTCTTAGTTTATTCCATTGTTATAAATTTAGCCAAGTAAACTAGGCTAATCATCTATGGGATTTACGCTGTTATTGATTAGATTATCTTATGCAAAAAATTTGATTTTCTGTAGTTATTTTATCTTAGGCGCAGCAATTCTACGCCTAATGTCAGTGAATATATAAAAATGCTCTTTTTTGGCTGTAAATCTCAATTAGGTGTCTGATTCGGTTTCATTCTTGGGTAACAACAGCCGGATAGCTAAAATGGCAAATCCTCCAGCTGCGATCGCTTTTAATATCCGTGTGGGCATCAACTCTGATACGACTCCCCCAGTTAATGCACCCAAAAAACTAGTTAGCAGCAATGCCCCTGCCGTACCAAAAAATACCGCTTTCTGTGATTGACCCCGACCAGAAAGAGCGATCGCCGCTAGTTGGCTTTTATCACCTAATTCTGACAGAAATACTGTAATAAAGCTCAGTCCTAAAAGATTCCAGTCCATAATTAAAAATTACAAATGCAAAATTTTGTATTTTCCCAGCAACAGCAACAATACTGTTTTTAAATCACCATCTTTTTGCTATGGGATTCTAAATTTTTAATTTTTGATCACATCCCAAACCAACATCAGGGAAATAATTAATAACATCACACCGGCTGATTTTTCCACGGTTTTGGGACTGAGTTTACTAGCTATCCAACCACCTAATAAAACACCTAATAAACTTGTTGTAATTAAAGCTGCACCAGAACCCAGAAACACTACCCAAGGTGCATGGGATTCTGCACTCATTAACAAGGTTGATAATTGGGTTTTATCGCCTATTTCCGCCAAAAAAATTGTAATAAAGGTTGTACTTAATGTTATAAGTAGCGGTTCTCGTTTCAGGGAATCACCACTTACAGGCTGCAATGTTACATTACTACTATTTTGTATGTCTAACTGGCTAGTAGTTGGAGAGGTGTCAGAAATGCTGACGGGTTTTGAGTCAAGTTTCACAGTTATTATGCTGGTAACTAAGTGATTTTCATATTTTTCTCATTTTCTCAGATTTTTGTCACAAATTGCAACCAACTCTAGCCAAAATTAGCCTTAATATTGGATGAAGCCAACAGCTTGATCAAAACGCAATATTTCTAAACTGCGATCGCCATAAACCCCTTCAATTTGTTGACGACAGCAGTCTACAGCAAAATCATTCAACTCCTCTGGTTCAATCCCAAACATTTCCGTAAAGGTTTCCTCTGTCACCCGACAAAACCGGGGACGATCAGCATAAATTTGACATTCGCGGTTTTGGTGGTCAAAGTTAATACACCAACCATCCTCACCCACCATACTTAAGTACAATTCTAATTCTTCTGGTGTCAGGTAATCTTCAATATCTGGTCGTTCTGTGGGGTCTAAGTGACAGCACGCACCACACTGTTTTACACATTGCCAAGTAGCCATTTGCTCAAATCCTTTTTGTCTGTTTGCTATTTTACAGTTTGATGTTTTTTCATATAATTTTGTTAAGTAACTTAAATCTGGTTGCCCTTAGCCAGATATGATTAGTTGCGAGTTGTGCTGTTGAATATTGAATCTTTTAAAACTACTGGGAGGATAAAAGAAAAAATGGAAGCTTTAGCGAATCTCAACTGGGAAGTTATTTTACAGCTAACTTTTGTTGGTTTAATCGTGCTTGCAGGTCCAGCAGTAATTTTTGTTTTGGCTTTCCGCAACGGCGATCTGTAGTATTTGTGTACGATAAAACGTGGGTGCTGAGGGTATAAATTTTACAAATCTTAACATTTGAGGTTTGTATGATGGTAACTCAGCACTCATTGTATTTTGGCAATAGGGAATAGGGAACAGGGAAACATAAATTATTGAAATCATCCATTTTTAATTTTTAATTTTTAATTTTTAGTTTTTAATTTTCAACGCTTGCATAGCAGCTTGAACGATACCATTAAATTGAGGTTGGGATAAATCAATCTGTTGAGCATCTTCCCGACTATTTCCTAGTAAACCGATTGTTGCACCTGGCTGCATTACTAAAACTTTTCCGTCAGAATTTTTAATTCTTAACTCTGTACTAATGCCATTTTGATAAAAACCGCAGGTATATTGACGGTGATTATATTCAAAACTAGCACGAGACGGGGGTAAATCGGAAGTTGGTAATCTGACTCCTAATAATTCTAACTCAATTGTGGTTTTACCATTAAAGTTATTTTCCCGTAATTTGTAGGCAATATCTAAAGTTTGAGGTAAGGGGAAATAGTCACCCCAGCGCCAAGCTATCCCTTGAATTTCGTACCTCATCCGATTGATGATTTGTGCTACAGTTAATTTAATATGACCTTTACCGACTATTCGCTGTTCAACAACCCTAACATTGGCAGTCCAAAACACCGGATCGGGGTTATCAATTCCACAAGGATGCAAAACGTTTAATTGTTGATAAAGTTCTGGAGTAATTTGGTCAAAGGTAATTTGAGTATCTATTTTTAATACAGGTTTCAGGTGGTGAATTTCTAAACACTGATTAGCAAATTCCGATAAACGTAATCTAAAACTTGGTAAATTTGCAGATGGGAGAGAAAAACCACCAGCAGCTTTATGTCCGCCATATTTACCTAATAAATCATCACAAAATTGTAAAGCTTCAAAAACATGAAATTCCGGGATTCCTCTAGCAGAACCGCGAATTAAATCATCATTTTCTTTAGTAGCAATAAATACAGGTACTCCATAACGTTCCACTAAGCGAGAAGCCACAATCCCGATAACTCCGTGATGCCAGTTATCTTGAACAACGACTAATACACGGTCATGATGTAAATTTACTACATATAAATCTTCAACAATAGCGATCGCCTCTTTTTCGATCTGTTCGCACATTTGCTGGCGCTGGGTGTTGGTTTGTTCGCACTGCATCGCTTTTTCTAGTGCTATCCCCCAATCATCAGTTGTTAGCAAATCAATGACAATTTGCGGATCTCCAATTCTCCCAATAGCATTAATCCGGGGTCCGAGTCGAAAACCAATATCTTCCGGTTTTAATGTTTTGGAATTTTGGTTATTTTGGGAACTTTCACCATTATTACTAGCTTGAACACCAGCCACCTCAATTAAAGATTTAATTCCCGGTAATTGGGATTTAGGTAATAATTTTAAACCCCTTTTCACCCAACGGCGATTCACACCAAATAAAGGTGCTAAATCAGCAATAGTTCCTAATGTAAATAAAGCCAACATCGGCGGAATTAAATTTCTACCTTCCCCTAATTGTTGTGCTAAAGAAACCGCCAGAATATAAGCCACACCAACCCCAGCAACACCCCGATAAGGTGAAGATTCCGCAATTAATTTAGGGTTAAGAATTGCGTCAGCCGGTGGTAATTTTGGGGGTAAATCATGGTGGTCGGTGATAATTACTTGTAAACCTAATTCTTTAGCTTTAGCAACAGGTTCATAAGCCGAAATCCCATTATCAACCGTGAGAATTAAACCCACTCCTTCCCGTTTAAATTCTTCCACAATCCGGTTATTGATGCCATAACCTTCGTGCATTCGACTAGGAATAGCATAATCAACATCAGCACCCAAAGCGCGGAGACTCCGCAACAATAAAGCGGTGCTGGTCATACCATCAGCATCATAGTCACCACAAATAGCAATTTTAGTGTGAGAGGCGATCGCCTTTTCCAATAATTCCACACTTAATGCTAAATCTGGGAACTCTTCTAAAGGTGAGGCTAAATTTAAAGATTCAGGATCAAGAAAAGTTTGCGCTTGTTCCGGCGTTTCCATCCCCCGATTAATCAGTAATTGGCCGATAATTGGAGAAAGATGGATTAAACTCGCCAATTCTTGAGCTAATTCCGGCTTTGCAGGATAAAATTGCCAACGCTGATTAGGTAAGCGCTGGGAAGTGGAATCAAGTTCAGTGTAAGGTCGGTCTGGCACAATCAAAGTTAAACAAGTTGGGCACTATAGACTATTTTGCACCATTAGAATACATTTACCCGGCCATCGTTAAGAATGTAAAGAGACCTGTCACTTGGGTAACGATTATTAGGACGAATTTCTAAGCGCAAAATCCACGGATTTGGTTTAGAAACCACCCCCTGTAATGACCTCCCCTCCTCATCCCAAAACAAAATTGATAAATTTGGTTCTGTCACACCCTCCCGGTCAAAGTATAGCTCTTGTCCCGATACTAGAGAAATTTGCTTTCTAGCTTGTGCGTCCTCAATTTTTAAAGTTCTATAAGTTTTATTTACCACTTGTATCCGAATATATTGCCCTGGCTTAACTTGCAATGGAGGAGGTCCACATCGAGAAGCACAAGTACCTGCTAAAGTGGGATAGTTGCTTGTTAATAGTAGAGAAGCGGCTATTAGACTTACAGACAAAAACTTAGACATAAATAAACTATGGGTAATTTCCTGTTCACAGGATACCCAGTTAGTATTTAAAAATTAAAAATTAAAAATTAATGAGTTTGTAGAGACGCTTCCTATAGGAATCCTAAATCATTTGTGAAAAAATTTAAGTATGTGTAGGGTGGGCTAGGGGGTAAACTCCTGAATAGATGCGAAAAATTATAGGAAATGCCCACCGATTTTTTAAAAATCAAACAGGAATCCTCTAGAAAATTTCCGCTTGGAGGAACATCTGTAGTCAACAGTTTTAAAACCCAGACAACATTCGTTCCAATTCATCAACCAATAAATCATCTACTAATCAACCGTCACAGTTTCTAACCAAATTTCTTCCTCATTGGCTAATAATTTTTCTGCCGCTTCTAACATTGATTCAGCAATATCCTTTAAATCTTGACGATTATCTAAATAGGTTTTTAAAGCTTCCATCGGATCAATACTATTACTAGCACTTAATTCAGGAATCCGGGGTTTAGCTAACTGACTCACTAACTCTGGTTGAATAGTATAAGTATGAGCGTCTTCTAAAGCTTTATGTACAGCAGAATTATCAATAAAATCTAGCTGTTCTGAACGGATTTTATAGATTAACCTAACGACAGTATCGTGAATATCATGTTTAGCTATGGCCTTCAATAATACTGCTTGTGGCTCATCTACTTTAGATAAATCTACCTCAATTGTGCGAAAAGTGCGAACAGATAAAGGGCAAAATTCCCATTTCACATTTCCCTTTTCTAATTCTATCATTACATAGCCTTTCTCTTCTTTTTCTTCGCTAAAATCTACCCTTTCAATACTTCCCGGATAAATAATTGGTGGATCATTAGACTTATTCAGATTTTGATGTCGGTGCACATGACCTAAAGCCACATAATCAAAGCAAGGACGTGTTAGTAAAGATAAAGGTAAAGTGAATCCCTTACCAACTGCTAACAATTTTTCAGCCCCCAAAGTAGCGTTATCTGCCATTAAATGTCCTAATAAAACTATCGGTAAATCTGGATCAAGACGGCGAATTTCTGCTTCTAAAACTACTTGTAATTTTTCAATTAATAAATGATGAACTTCCGCCAAAGATAAACCCTCAGTTTCTTGACGAGTCATTAAGGTTGAACGAGTTAACCAAGGAAGAGTAATAACTTGTACTATACCTTTACGAGTTTGGATATTATGAGTTGTTAATTTATCACCCACCACCACCCCAGGAACTCCCAAAGTGCGGTAAATATTTAAACTTGCACCACCCAAGCCTTGAGAATGTTGGTCATGATTTCCCACTAATAAAACCGTAGGAATACCCGCATCAACCAACCGCCGAAATTGCCTAGCAAATGCTTCTTGTACATAGGGTGCTGGTGTCGCATCAGGAAAGGCATCACCCCCAAATAATACCAAGTCTACCTGATCATCAGGATTATTAGGAGCGATCGCCCGATCAATACACAAAGATAAAGTATTGACAAAATCCTCTAAACGTGTATTCAAACCCGTCGTAGAATTTATCCGTCCATGAGAAAAACCGCTTCCGATATGAATATCTGACAAGTGCAAAATTTTTATCATCATCTTCCCTTTACTCCAATATCCACAGATTACACCATACCCCCACCGACTCAAATTTTGCTACAAATATTCCTAACTAAAGAATCAGGAAATGATAATATACAGCTAAAATTTAGCTAAAAATTCAGTCTTGGAATTGGAAATAATTGCTTAGAGTTAGGTAATGAGCAAATTTTTTCTGCTTTTGCTGTAATTTCGTTAGAAGAACACAAAATTAATAATGAGAATCAGTGTAGTTTAAATAATAATCTTTATGAGTTCTGTAGGTAAAATTTTAGTGCTTATACATAATAACATAGAAATCAAATATTAAATTTATATGCTTTTTCGCCTATAAAAGCATAAACAACAAAACTGGGAATAATTACGAAATCTAAGCTAGTTAGTTTATCAAGCCTAAAGTGTTAGAAGGAGAGTTTAAAAGAGTTAAGAACTAAATTTTATCTAATCTCAGGTTCATAATTAACCGCAGTCCTGATTGAACTAAAATGGCAGTAAAAATTGAAAATTATTTGGTCAGAATAGGTTTACACTCTACACACTATCTCGAAATTGGAATCAAGATACTAACAAAACCAAAAGCCTCCTGAATTTATTCAGAAGGCAGTGGAAAAATAAACCTGGCATCGAGCTATTTTGGCGGTCAGTGACCCGACAACTATCGTCGCCGCAGTAGCGTTTCACATCTGAGTTCGGGAAGGGGTCAGAGTGGTTCCACCACGCCATAGACACCAGGAAAAATTGTAGGGTAAGAAACAA
>DATGXB010000184.1:0-13990 GCA_035299225.1 Nostocaceae cyanobacterium
ATTTGATGGGGCAAAAAGTTATAAAAAGTATGAGAAAAAGTTAGCAAGAATGCAATATTTGAACCGCCATAAAAAACCAGGTTCAAATAACTATAGAAAAGCCTCTTTCAAAATAGCGAGATTACACCAAAAAATAGCGAACATCAGGAAAGATACATTACATAAAATCACCACCCATATCAGCAAAAACCACGCGGTTATAGGGATAGAAGATTTGAATGTATCGGGGATGTTAGCAAATGGGAAATTATCAAAAGCTATTGCCGACATGGGCTTTTATGAATTTAGAAGGCAGCTAGAATATAAAACACAACTTTATGGCAGTAAGTTAGTAATTGTGGATAGATTTTATCCCAGTAGTAAGACCTGTTCTAGTTGTGGAGAGAAAAAATCATCTCTGTTATTGTCTCAAAGAGTATTTCAGTGTGAGAAATGCGGCTTTGAGTGTGACAGAGATTTAAACGCTGCGATTAACCTCAAACAAGAAGCGGTTAGATTGACCGTGTTAGCCTGTGGACTAGATAGTGCCGACACTTCTAGAAAGAAGCAGGAAGAAAAAGCTGGCTTTTGTTAGCATTAGTTAGCTTTTTTGTATCGGTTATCCAGTTTGAGGCTAATATAGGAATCCTAAATGATTCGTGAAAAATTTTAAGTATGTGTAGGGTGGGCATTTTTGGGTAAAATCCTCAATAAAAGCGAAAAATCTTAGAAAATGCCCACCCCTAATTTTTCAAAAATCAAATCGTAATCCTATAGTTGCTAACAAACTCAGAATAAATTCTTAGGCTCATAGTGAAAGTAAGCTAAAGCTTACTAATCAAAGGAATTATCTCTCGAAAAGAGGTAAGTTTAGTTGACTTGAGCCAAATTTAACTATTAGCCTGAGAATTCATTTCCCTGTTCCCTGCACCGCACTGAGCGCAGTCGAAGTGTTCCCTGTTCCCTTTTGTAACTAAAAAAGAATATGAGGAGCGAAACATGATTCATGACTTCACCCCTCATCAACTACTCCTTACACGTAACATTAGTACATCAATTTAGATAGGGTAAAAACCTCTAGCTAAAGGTGTATTTTCTGTAAGTTTTGGTGGTAGTCTATACAAAATTGAGAGAATAAGAATTATGCCTTTTTAGCTGTCAAAACTTGCTCAATTTGGTCTAACTGTACAGCACCAGTATAATTAGGGCTGTGGATGACAAAAGAAGGAGTACCACTGAGACGTAAACTATAGGCCAATTGGAGATCCTGTTCTATAGCTGGGTCCGCGGATGTGCGATCGCTCTTAAACCTCTCCAAATCCAAATTCAAATTCTTAGCAATTTCTAGATATAAATTCTCACCCAATTGCTTTTGATTACTAAACAAAGCATCATAATATTCCCAGAACTTACCCTGTTTACCAGCAGCCCAAGCAGCCTCAGCCGCCGGCACAGCTTGATCATGAATTTGTATCAAAGGAAAATGTTTATAAACCAAAGTAAATTGGTTAGGATACTTAGCCAATAACTCGTTTAAAGTATCATGAGCTTTCGCACAATAAGGACATTGAAAATCCGAAAATTCAATTAAAACCGTTTTCAAATCAGTCGCACCCGTAACCGGAGAATCACCAATTACAGCCAGAGTATTAGTTTTCAACTCTTGTAAAAAAGCCTCTCTAGCTTGTTGTATTTTTTGTTCCTCTTGTCGCTTATATGCTGACACAGATTCAACTAAAACCTCTGGATGCTTGCGAATAACTTGTAAAATCTGTTCCTCTAACCTCGCACTCACCTTCACATCAGCCAGCGCTGGTAAAGACCAAGTACAAATCAAACAGAGTAAACCCAAAATTACCCAATTACGGAAATTCAGAAAAAATTGCCACATATCAAAAAGGTAGAAATCAACCCTTATTAGTATAAACACCTCCGATTATTTACACCCACAAAATTATCAAGTATCATAGTAAACAGCAGCATCTTCACCCCATCGGTGTATGTCCCCTGACTTCCAACCCTACCTAAAATCTATTTGCGACGATAAAAAATATAAACGTTGGGAAAGACAATATACACCCAGCGACGCTTTAACCTGTGATAAACCTGATTTTTGGTTATCTGGTCTAATGGTGCAAACCGTCCCACCACCACAACGGCAAGGAGAAGCACCAGACAGAGAACAAATCGAACGTTTCAACGTGCTGGAAGGGTTGAGAAAATACGCTGCTAACCACCACGTTCACGTTTTGCTAGTAGGAAGGCCAGGTTCAGGCAAGTCCACCGCATTACAAAGGCTACTTTGGGAAGAAGCACAGAAACCCATAGAAGAATTAGATAAAATTCCCGTTTTAATCGAATTACGTCAATATGAAACCAACACATTAGAACTAATTCAAAACAGCCTTGAATACCATTATTTATACTTAGAAATAACAGAAATCAAAAAATTACTGGGTGAAAATAGATTTTTACTTTTATTCGATGGTGTAAATGAATTACCCAAAGCTGAAGCGAGACAAGAATTAAACAAATTTCGCCAAAAATACCGCCGCAACCCAATGATATTTACCACCCGTGATATAGCTTTAGGTGGTAGCTTAGAAATTGAGAAAAAACTAGAAATACAACCTCTCACAGAAACTCAAATGCAGCAATTTGTCCGCGCTTATTTGCCGGATAAAAGTGAGGAAATGTTGCAACGTTTAGGTGAAAAATTACAAACTTTCGCCCAAACACCTTTATTTCTATTAGAAATTTTATGTACTGTTTTCAAAAAAACAGGAGATATTCCCACAAATTTGGGTTTAGCATTTCATGATTTTACTCAAATTTATGATGAGAAATTTTTGTATAGTGTTCAAGTTAATGAGGATTTTCGGCTGTGGTTGCCAAAATTATTGCAGCATTTAGCCTTTACCATGATGCAGGGTGAAGAACCCACACAACCTAGATTCACTATTAAAAAGCAAGAAGCAGATGAAATTTTAACCAAATTTCTAGAAGGTAAAATTGACTGTGCAGCGAATAAAGCCAAAATTTGGTTAGAGGAATTATTGAAACATCATTTAATTCAATATACCAACAATAAACAAATAGAATTTCGTCATCAACTCCTTCAAGAATATTACGCCGCCGAATATTTATTACCACAAATTAAAAATCTCAGTGATGCCAAATTAAAACGGGATTATCTCAATTATTTAAAATGGACTGAACCACTAGCATTAATGTTAGCATTACTTGATAATGAAGCGCAAGCAGTAAGAGTAGTAAAATTATCTTTAGAAGTAGATTTAATGTTAGGTGCAAGATTAGCAGGAGAAGTTAAAACAGAATATCAAGAAAAAACAGTTAAATTAGTATTTAACCAAGAACTTCCCCTAATACTTAAAATAAACCTTTTGGGAGTAACACTTTCTAGAAGTGCTATTAGCATATTAGTTTCATTATTAAATCATAATTTATTTTATAAGGATGAAAACTGTGTTATCGCATTAGCTAAAATTGATAGTAATATTGTCATCAATGATCTTATCAAGATTGTACAAACTAAGAAGAGTTGGATTATTTATGGAGAATATACAGATTCTGATATTTATAACTTAGAAATAGAAAAAGAAGAACATGAATATATTCGTCGTTCGGCTATTAAAGAACTAGGCAAAGTTGGGAATCATTTAGCCATTGACACCCTCATTAAAGTTTTGTCAGAAAAAGATTTCTCTATTAATATTGTAGCAGTTGAAGCATTATTAGAAAATATTGATAAGGAAGCAGTATTTAATGCTTTATTACAACAATCATTAGAAGATCAATCATTTTATATTCGTAATATTTTGGCTAAAGCACTATATAATATTAGTGGAAAAAAAATTCTTAGTAGAATAGTCCCAATTCTAGAAAGTAAAGATGCTTCTGTTCGTGCAAGATGTGTTGAAGTTCTAGGTAATCTTGGCACAAAGACAGTGAGTGATACTGTATTTCAACTTCTGTCAGATGAAGATTGTTTTGTGAGGTTGAATGCAGCTAAAGCATTAGGTAAAATCGGTGATGAGTCAGGAATTATTTATCTTATTAAAGCTTTAGAATATGAAGAATCTGCAATTATTTATCAAGCCTGTGATGCATTGGGCGAACTACGTAACAAAACAGCAATTCCTACCTTAATAAAGTTGTTAAGCCATCAAGAAAATTCAGTTAGTATGTACGCTGCTAAAGCACTAGGAAAAATAGGTGATTCAATAGCTATTCCTGCTCTGTTGGGAGCTTGTACAAGTTCAAATTTTTTACAAGAACTCCCAGATATATTAGGTGAAATTGGTACTGAAGTAGCTGTTCCGCGATTGTTAAAAGTTTTAGACAATAAATCTTTAATTACTCCTGAAATAAGTTATATTCGTCACATAATAATTGAAGCTTTAGGAAAAGTTGGCAGTAAAGTAGCAACTCCAAAACTCATTGAAGCTTTATCAGATAAAGATGATTATGTTCGTATTAAAGCTGCTGAAGCATTAGGGAATATAGGAAATAAAGAAGCTATCCCTCATCTACTTAAAGTTTTATCTGATGATAAAAGTGATTATGTTCGTTGGTCTGTTGCTCTAGCATTAAGTAAACTTGGTAATGATGCAGGAATTGATATTCTTATCGAAAGTTTAAAAAATAATTTTAATGAAGAGGAGCGTTGGATATCTGCCGAAG
This sequence comes from Nostocaceae cyanobacterium, assembly GCA_035299225.1. GTDB lineage: Bacteria > Cyanobacteriota > Cyanobacteriia > Cyanobacteriales > Nostocaceae > DATGXB01. The sequence continues at coordinate 4,684 of DATGXB010000184.1, forward strand.
CATTAGAAAAAGTTGGTAGTATTGCATTACCTTCCCTATTTAAGTGTTTATTGTCTGTTTATGAAAATTATATTCTTAGTGAAGTCCTATATGTAATTTCCTCAATTCAAAAGAACTGTAATTATTATAATTATACAATTGCAAATTATAATTCTCTTGCTTTGGAAGAAGAGAATAAAAGAGACCCTTTACTTGATACTCTCAACAAACTCAATAAAACTATGTCAGAAAATCAACCAACTGCTAAATACAGTTTTCCCAAAGCTGAAACAGTCCAAATTGTAGAAACTAATAACGGTGAAGTTATTGCTCACAAATATGCAGCAGAGAAAAAACAAAATGAAGATAATGTCAATGAAGAAATTACACAAATATCAGATATCTCCACTTTAATTGCTCAAGGTGAAGGTTCTATTTTAGAGTTTAAATCTTCTGCTTGGTGGGATTTCCAGAAAAACAAACGAGAAAAATTCAACAAACGCATTCTAGAAACTATTGCAGCATTTCTCAATATTAAATCTGGGGGAATTTTACTAATTGGAGTTGATGATAATACATCAATAGTTGGAATTGAATGCGACTATAACCCAAAACTAGATAAACAAAAGAACCGTGATATTTATGAAAATAATCTGATGAGTGCTTTACTAAGTGCTTGCGGATTAGATTGCGGTACTTGCTTTCAAATAACCTTTCACGAAGTTGAGGCTAAAGATATTTGTAAAATAATTGTTGAACCTTCACCAAGACCGATTTACATTAGCGAAGGACAGGAAGTACATTTCTTTATACGTGCTGGTAACTCAAACCGTTCACTTGATGTTAAAGCAGCTAATGAATACATTAAACAACGTTGGAAATAATCAAAAAGCAAGCAAAAATAATGGAGAACAAAGCCTATTATTAAATAATATCACTTGGCAGCAATATACAAACCTGCGAGAAACTTTAGATGATATTTCAGGGTTGCGGATGACTTATTTTGCAGGTAATTTAGAAATCACTACCCCATCTCTAGAACATGAAGTAGATAAAAAAAGTATTGCTCGTTTAATTGAAATTTACGCTTTAGAGATGGATATTGATTTAACGGGTTATGGTTCTACAACTTTTCGGAAAGAAGCGAAAGCTAGAGGGTTAGAACCAGATGAATGTTACTGTTTTGGACAATTAAAGGAAGTTCCTGATATTGCTATTGAGGTTGTACTTTCTAGCGGTGGTATTGATAAATTAGCGGTTTATCAAGGTTTGGGAGTGCCGGAAGTTTGGATTTGGCAAAATCAGCAATTTTCAGTTTATCGTTGGTGTGAAGATGGTTATAAGTTAATTAATCGTAGTGAGTTTTTACCAAATTTGGATTTATCTGCTTTAGCTAAATATATCAAATATCCTAATCAAAGTCAAGCGGTGAAGGCTTTTCGAGATAGTTTAAAACAGTAATTTTTCAGTGTAAATAGTCTGAATCAGGATGGACAGGATTTAAGGATTTACAGGATGAAAAGGGGAATGTAATCATTAATTATCTATCATCAATTACACGTTACCAGGCTTAACTAAATAACTTACAACTTGGGTTTAACAAATTGTTTTTCTTTTCTCTGCACCGTCTACCTGCACGAGTGAAATTAATTTTGCACTGCTACTTACATCTGAAAAAAGCATCTGAAAAAAGGCTTGGACTAACCAAGCCTCTCTATATACCAAGCATTTACTACACCAATAGTAATGTAAACCGAGTCTTACTTTAGTTCATCTTCCTAAAGACTGTGTACAAATTACCCAAAAACTGATACAAGCTTTATTTAACTTTGGTTAACATCCCACCTGAGATTGATTATCCAGCTAGTAGCAAAAGCTTCTGCCGTCTGACTAAAAAAATATCTCTCAATAAAATTTACCATATCTTTTAGCTAAAGTCTGCGTAAAGTGGGTATTTCTGGCTAAAGGCGTTGCTGATTGGTGGGATGTTTTTTTGTCTCACGCATTCGCCGTCAGGCGTTCCGCTTGCGGTAGGCGCAAAGGCACAAAGACAAAGGTTTTCAATATTGAACTTTACAATTTCATCCCGCAATTATGCAATACCCTGGCTAAATTTCTGAATAAAAATGAATTATGCTCACGAATGTCCACCCTATGTAAGTTAAATTCAAGACGTTAAGAGAACAAACAAAAAACAAATTAGTAATAAAACCATCAGTAATAATAAACCTTGATAGCGTTTAATCCATTTTTTCCCGATTTCACCAAAACTTTGAGAATTGATTTGTTGTTGTATTTCTTGCTTCCTTTGTTCTAAGTTTTCATAAAGTGTACATTCCTTGGCTTGGGGACGTTGCGGAAAATTACAAGTGTTATCGGCATGATAAATGCAGCTATCACAAAGATAATTATTATCTTTCGCACGATGTAAAGGGATTCCCGGATGTCCGTAAGCTTTGAGGGTTAAACGACAATGAGGGCAAGTAATGGCATTACTATCAATAGGACGATGACAACGAGGACAAGATATAGTATGCAAGATTTCGATAAAAATAACTAGATAAACACTTTCATTTTAACTTTCTACCAAAAATAAGGTGGTTGTGACAAGTTAGATGAAGATTTATAAATCTGTGTGCATAACTTTTTCTTTCGCTACTGATAAATCATCACAATAAACTTTGACTATTTCTGTAAAAAAGGAAATTGCTCATTTACTTATGGAGGACTTAGCAGAGATAAACACAAAAAGATTGTAATTACTGCCCAAACTATCAGTATAGCAGAAAACTATTTGCATCTACTGCGTTCTAGTCAATAAGTAAGTTTGCTTAATCTGTTGCCAGCGATGGGTGAAAAGTTTATAAGGTCAATATTTCTGTATTTATTGAGTAGATTTATCTACAGTCAATGATTGTAGTTTAGGGAAGCAGAAGGAATAAAAGCTATTTTCAAAAAGCAAAAAGCAGGAGGTAAAAGGTTGTTTAAATTAGGTTTGAATGTTTTTTGACTGAAAATTCATTTCTGTCAATCTGCACTAATTATATAGGATTTGTGTTTGATTTTGAAATATTCTTAGGTAGACATTTCTGGGAATGATTTGCTGCTATTAAGAATTTTACCTATAAATGCCTACTCTGTAAATACTTTTAAAGTGGTTGATGATGGTAAATATTCAACTGGTAATTAATAAAATGTTGTAGATTTTTCTGGGGTGTTTACAAATGAAAAAAATTATAAGCATGGAAATGATGGAACAAATTCAAACTATTTTTCAAAGACTTTCTCTTGGCATTATTCAAGCTGAAGAGGTTTTAAAAAAGACTGAGGAAATTAATTCATCTGTAGAAATTCAGGTCAGTAGAGCCGAATTAATTAAATTAGAGGTTGTAGAGGCTGCTAACTATAGCCAGAATATTGAAAGTAATATTCAACAATTTTATTTTGAAATCCAAAATATATATAATCATATAATTCAAAAGTTATCAGATGTACCTAATACTGAAAATCTGGCTCATTTATATCAGGAGTTGCAAACTTTTCTCTCTAGATTAAATGAAATTCAAATAAAAATTACTGAAATAGATCAAAATGTAACTAACTGTGAGCAATTATGCCAAAATTTTCATTTATCACAGCAGTCATTATCACAATTAGAAGTAGATAAACAGGAAATTATCAATATAGCGCAAAGTTTAGAGAATCGAGTTCAACGGGTAATTGATTTGCAAACAGATATAGAGCAAGTTTTAACTATAGGGGAGAAGTTAGAAACTCTTAATTCTGAACTTTCTGGTTTAGCTGTACAAGTCGGAAGTAATAGGGAAATATTACAAAGAATGCAAGCTTATGTGGAAGGTAGGATCATAGCAGCAGATAATTCTGTTTGGCAGTTACGCGAGGAAATTGAAGATTTACGTGGTAGCTTTGACCAAAATTACCGAGATATGAAGTTGAGAATTCAAATACAGATTAAAAATCAACAACGTATTGATAATTGGTTGTTGGCTATAACTTTTAGTGTTGCTTTTCTGGCTATTACTTTGGTATTGGGGCGTTAGTGCAAGGAGGCAGTTCGCGGAAGCGTTGCCGTTAGGCTAGGCAGGAGGCAGGAGGCAGGAGGGAAGAGGCAGGGGGCAGGGGGCAGGGGGGAAAGAAGAAGTAATTCCTTATTCGCTGCTATTAAGAATTTTACCTATCAATGCCCACCCTACAAACTACTAATAGTTATGCACGATAGGATTCCTGTTTGATTTTTGAAAAATGCTGAGGTGGGCATTTCCGAAAATTTTCCGCTTGTATTCAGTGTTTTACCGAAAAATGCCCACCCTACAAATTACTAATAGTTATGCACTATGGGATTTATGTTTGATTTTTGAAAAATGCTAATGCTGAGGTGGGCATTTCCGAAAGTTTTCCGCTTGTATTCAGTGTTTTACCGAAAAATGCCCACTCTACAAACTACTAATAGTTATGCACTATTTGTTATTTATGTTGATGTTTCTTCAACTTCTCCGATACGGCGGATGTTGAGAATATCGCTCATTTTTTTAATTTGGATGAAGACTTGCTCTAGTTGGGAGCGATCGCGTATATCTATTCCTAAGTCCATGAGTGCTGGTTGTCCTATGGCTGTTTTTACCTGGGCATGACGGACGTTTATGCCTTGGTCACTCAAGCGTGACAATATATCTTTTAACACGCCTACTCGGTCTAATGCCTCAATTTGAATGTTGACTGGGTAGGTTTGGGGGCGGTGGCTATGTTCTGCGGTGGGATTCCAACTAACTGGAACAATGCGATCGCATTCTACATTATCTAAGTTATGACAACTCTGATGATGGATGGAAATCCCCCGCCCTCTGGTAACTACACCAATAATCGCTTCCCCTGGAATGGGTGTACAGCATCCAGCTATATGATACATTAATCCTTCTACACCCAAAATAGGTGCATCGCTGGGGCGGTGATAGGTTGCAGTTTCCTTTGTGGATTTGGCTGCGGATTCTTTGGGTAAAAATGCTGTGGGTTCGTCAGTGGCTGGTTGTTGGGCTTTAATCACTTCTCGCCAGCGATTCAGCACTAAATTCAATGTTACTTCACCGTAACCTAAGCCTGCTAGTAAATCTTCTACAGAGTGATAGTTACATTTTTCTGCTACTGTCTGCATGGCTTCTGACTTCAGCAGATTGTCAAAACCGGTTTTACCCAGTTCCTTTTCTAACAAGTCCCGCCCACGAGTAATGTTTTCTTCTCGGCGCGATCGCTTATACCATTGTTTAATCCGATGTTTGGCGGTGGAAGTCCTCACAAAGTTCAACCAATCTAAACTGGGATGGCTGTTTTTCTGGGTCATTACTTCGACAATATCCCCATTCTGCAATCTTGTGGATAGGGGGACTATCCGCCCATTTACCCGTGCCCCTGCACAGTGGTTGCCAATTTCTGTATGAATACGATAGGCAAAATCAATACTTGTAGACCCAGGATTTAAAGATATAACATCTCCCTTTGGGGTGAAGACATATACATCATCTTCAAATAAATTATCTTTAACGCTATCTAAGTATTCCTGAGCATCTTTCAGGTCGCTCTGCCATTCTAATAACTGTCTTAACCAGGTAAACTTTTCATCGGCGGCTGTTAACTGACTCGTAGAACCTCCTGTTTCTTTATACTTCCAGTGGGCAGCAATCCCATATTCAGCTATGTGATGCATTTCTAAGGTGCGAATTTGCACTTCTAAGGGACGACCCGTTAAACCAATTACCCCAGTATGTAAGGATTGATATCTGTTTGGTTTAGGCAAGCCAATATAGTCTTTAAATCTCCCAGGTATAGGGCGGAAAGCATCATGCACCACTGCCAAAGCCCGATAACATTCTTCGTTAGTTTCGACTATAATTCGTAAAGCCGCCAAATCATAAATTTCATGAAATTCTTTTTGCTGTCGCTGCATTTTTTGGTAAATGCTATAAAGATGTTTGGGGCGGCCACTAATATCTAGAACTTTTATTCCTGCTTGCTGTAATCTTTTCTGTAAAATATCGCTGGATTGGACTAGTTTTTCTTCTCTGGCTGTGCGTTTTTCGGAAACGTGTTCTTGAACTTGGCGAAAAGCTTCCGGTTCTAAATATTTAAAGGCTAAATCTTCTAATTCCCATTTAAACTGCCAAATCCCTAGACGATTGGCTAAAGGTGCAAAAATATCTCTGGTTTCCTGGGCGCTGCGGCGACGACTGGCTTCTGACATAAATTGGAGAGTCCGCATATTATGCAAACGATCTGCCAATTTCACTACTATTACCCGGATATCTTTGGCCATGGCCAGAAACATCCGCCGGAAGTTTTCTGCTTGACTTTCAGTTTTGCTTTGAAAATTAAATTTCGACAACTTGGTAACACCTTCTACCAGTTGTCTAACTTCGTGACCGAAGTGTTCTTCGATTTCTTCAATCGTGACATCTGTATCTTCGACTACATCATGAAGAAACCCAGCTGCTATCATAGCAGGGCTACCCCCTAAATCACGTAGCAAGCCAGCTACTGCAACGGGGTGAGCAATATAAGCTTCTCCTGATTTACGATATTGACCTTTATGTAATTGATAAGCAAATTCAAAGGCTCGACATATTAAAGCGTTATCACAATGGGATGGTGAAACACCTGCTTTGTGCGATGGCGAAACGCCTGCTTTCGGCGATGGCTGGTCTTCTAGTTCGCCACGATTTGTTGATGTTGCCTGTAAACAATTTTTCAGCCATTTGGGAAGGTGAACATCAACTGGGGAATTAACAACAACTGTACTACTCATACAATGGAAAAGGTGTTCTGTGAATAAGTGGAGTATAGAAAAACTGACAGCATCGCCATTGGTAGATGCTGCAACCCTGAGATCAGGAGAAAATGGGGTTGATATTTAGTGTTCCATTACTAATGTCAAGGAAGATGAAGAAAATAAATCAAACAAAGCCTCAAAGGGGGTTTGAGGCTAATGGTTTTCATTCGAGCAGGGGAAAGTTTATTCTAGAAGAAAATTTTCTTGACATTAATACTATCGCAACTGGCCTTCGATGTCTCAAAATCGTCATAAATATCAGTTATTACTAACATTTTTACAGCAATTGCGTACTGATCTCACTAACAATTTATTGGTTGCTGGTGAGGTGCGATCGCGGCTCAACTCTTTGCAACAGGTATTTTTACAGCAAATTGCTCCTTTAGTTGATCTGGACTCGCGGGAAATGTCCCTGCGGACAGAAATCAGTAAGCAAATACGCTTGTTAGAAATTGATGTTATGTTTCTCCAGGGAGCGAGACAAGCAGCCACTGTTCAATCTAGAATGCAAACTATAGGCGATCGCCTCACTACTCTGATCCAATATTGTCAGGCGATCGCGCAAACAGATCAAGAGAGGGAAGAATAACTTGATTCTCCTTTACTATCTTTCTACTATCATGCCATTTATAGTTGATAGTAGGGAGCTATTTTAGGCACAAGTTTGTTGAGATTTATTCTCAAAATTCCCTGATTTGCTCTTAATCTCTAGGTTTTCGAGAATTAATTAAATTTAATTAAGTGTTTTTACAGGAAAATTATGTATAAAGCGGGGATTAGTCATTAGGAAGTAGGGAACAGGGAACAGGGAACAGGGAATTAGGATTAGTCATTAGTCATTAGTCATTAGGAAGAAGGGAACAGGGAACAGGGAACAGGGAACAGGGAACAGGGAATAGGGAATAGGAAGTAAGGAACAGGGAACAGTTAATAGTCATTATTTTTGACTTTTGACTTTTGACTTTTGACTTTTGACTTTTGACTTTCTCCCTGCCCCCTGCTCCCTGCCCCCCTGCCCCTCTGTCCCTCTGCCCCTAACCGACCTTTAAACCCATAATGACTAAATCTCTGTCTACCCCGTCTAAGTGAGCAATTTCTGGTAAGTGTCCCCAACGTTGAAAGCCGAAGGATTTAAACAGTTTTAAACTAGGGTAATTATGGGCAAAAATAAACGCCACTAAGGTTTTAATCTTTAAATTAGGACTTTCATTAATTGCTTTTGTTAAAAGTTGTTTACCTAAACCCTGACCTTGATAATCTGGGGAAATGTAAATACTCACTTCTGCGGTAGAGTGATAAGCGGGTCTACCATAAAAAGACTGAAAACTCAACCAACCGGCGATGACACCATCTATTTCTATAATCCATAATGGACGAGTTGTAGGCGATCGCCCCTGAAACCATGCACGACGACTTTCTACAGATACCGCTTCTAAGTCAGCTGTGGCCATACGGGTCGGAATAGCAGCATTATAAATGGCTACAATGTTCGGTAAGTCTTTTTCTGTGGCATTGCGAATCGTTGTTATTCCCATTCTGCCTAGTTTCAACGCAAATATTCACAAATCATATAGCGATCACTATTCTAATGACTATGACTTCTAACGTTATTATCACAGGTGCTTCTCAAGGAATTGGTAAAGCTACTGCTCGATTATTTGCCCAGCAAGGCTATGATTTAGTTCTAGCAGCAAGAAATGTAGAACATTTAGAAGTTACAGCCAATGAAATCCAGCAGTTAGGTAGGCGAGTGTTAGCTGTGCCTACAGATGTCACGGAACTATCACAGGTGCAAAACTTAATCAATAAAGCTCTGAACGAATACGGAAATATAGATATTTTAATTAATAATGCTGGTATCTGCTTAACTGGTAGAGTGGAATGCACAAAACTGGAAGATTGGCAACAGTTAATGGATACTAATTTCTGGGGCTATTTACATACTATAAATTGTATACTACCCCATTTCTTAGAACGTGGTCAGGGAATAATTGTTAATGTGGGGTCGGTTGGTGGTAAAGTTCCTTTGCCTAATATGACGGCTTATTGTGCCAGTAAATATGCTGTAACCGGGTTAACTGATAATTTGCGCTTAGAATTAAAACCAAAAGGGATTCATGTTGGTGCTGTACATCCCAGCGTGACGAAAAGTAATTTTATGACCAGGGCACAGTTTCGCGGACGGGATGCAGCAGAAACAGAAAATTATCGCCAAGCAATGAGTAATTTACTAGAAACCAATACCCCTAGTCAACCGGAAGAAGTGGCTAAAGCGATTTGGGATGTAGTTCAGCATCGTAAAAATGAGGTAGTTGTCGGTTCGGGAACAATGTTATCTACAGTTTATCGGCTGTTTCCTGACTTGGTGGAATGGCTCATGTCTAAAGCAGTTAAATGATTTTGGAGGGAATAGTCATTAGTCATTAGTCATTAGTCATTAGGGAATTGTCATTAGTCATTAATTTCCCCCTGCCCCCCTGCCCCCCTGCC
>DATGXB010000185.1:0-12781 GCA_035299225.1 Nostocaceae cyanobacterium
GTTTTGAGACTTTAGAAGAACTAAAAGAAGTAGTTAGACAAAAAATAAAGCAATTAGACACATCAATTGTTGCTTCTATTGCAGGATGGGGCTTCATTTTGGATGCTTTATTTGTATCAGGCTTTTCGTGAAATGGTATCACATATCATTTAGGACTGCTATAATAACTTTTTCTTGATATTCTTGTTTATCACTACATTTTTATCACTACCACGAAGTGATAGATAATTATTTACAAATGTATCAGGGACAAATAGAGGAAATATTGAAGACACTCGCAGAAGCGGATGCTGGAGATTTTGCTAGTGATGAGGAAGTAAAAGCAACTTTTGCTAAACTTACTTATCTAAATTAGTATTGATGGATTTAGGCATTCTCAACTGTGCTTTACTAAAAAACTCATCCGATAAAGGGGGAACATCAGAAGTATTAATATCCTCATTACGCATTGCATCAATTCTTGCCCAATCACTCCTTGATGCACTTACCTTTGCGTCTCTGCGCCTCTGCGTGAGTAAAAATCTAAAAATCTTCATCATCTACAAAAAATTCTGCATCTTCATCATAGCGAGAACGATTATTCCCCCAAGCCCAAAGCGGCTGTAAAATCGTCATACTAATTAAACCGACAGCCACAAAAAACGCCAACATTAAGCCGAAAGGAACTTGTATTGAACGAAAACCTAAAAACCTTAAAGATACAGGTGTGGCATTTTGTACGGAAATCAGAGCGATCGCCACAACCCAACCTGCTATAACTAAAGATATCAATACACTCGCAATATTCTTCATCATTAAAAATATCAAAAAGCATAAGGGCTTAATTTTACCCCTCCCCACTAAATGAAGAGGGGTAGTAGTTAAAGTTGGCAAAAATTACTTGACAAAATGAGCATTACGGCATTCTGCCTCCTGCCTCCTTATCCTAACTTAGCGATCGCCTGCTGCATAAACTCGGCAATCTGATCTAATTTCTCTGGGGAATTAGTCTCCATATACACCCTAACTAAAGGTTCAGTCCCAGAAGCACGCAGTAATACCCAGCTACCTTCGGTTAAGTACAGTTTTACCCCGTCTTTCCGTCCGACTTCCTTCACTTTGATTCCCGCTACTTCTGAAGGTGGATTCTGAACATAAGCATCCATCACAGCATTTTTGTGGGCATCTGTCAAGTGTAAATCCAAACGTTTATTATACAAGGGTCCGTCAGCTTCGGCAATTGCTTCTTGTACCAACTGGCTAAGGGGTTTACCTTCGTAGGCGATCGCCTCAGCCACCAGCATATCAGCTAAAACCCCATCCTTTTCGGGAATATGCCCAATCACGCTTAAACCCCCGGACTCTTCACCACCGATTAACACGGTAGTTTCCCGCATTTTTTCACCAATGTATTTAAAACCAACCGCAGTTTCATAAATTGGTAAACCATTCTTAGCGGCAAAGTTGTCCAATAGGTGGGTAGTCGCTACTGTCCGCACAATTGCCCCGGATTTACCTTTATTTTTGATTAAATGCCGTGCCAACACCAACAACACAGTATTAGGGGTCAGCACATTTCCTAACTCATCCACAATCCCAAAGCGATCGCTATCTCCATCCGTAGCCAAACCTAAATCTGCTTTATCCTTGCGGACTGCTTCCACCAACTCAACCAACTGTTCACCCTTGGGTTCTGGCATCCCACCCCCAAACAGCACATCCCTCCAAGTGTGGAAACTTTCTAACTCACAACCACATTGTTGCAAAACTTCATCTAAATAACCCCGCGAAGTCGAATAAAGCGCGTCATACTTAACTTTAAGATTCGCGCTTTTAATTTTTTCTACATCCAGGAGAGTGTAGATAAAATGCAAATAATCCGGTTTGGGGTCAAAGGTAGAAATTGCCCCTGATGGCTTACCCTGTGGTAATTCATCACTAGCAGTTTCAATATTTGCCACAATCGTATCAGTAATTTCGGGAGTGGCTGGACCTGCGTAGTCTGGTATATATTTGATTCCACAGTAAGGCGCTGGGTTATGGCTGGCAGTAAACATTAATGCCCCTGCTGAGTTAAGGTAGCGGGCATTATAGGCAATTACTGGAGTCGGGCAATCCCGTTCCGTAATTTTCACATTCCAACCCAAATCAGCTAATACTTCCGCAGCTGCTTGGGCAAACTGTTCAGCTAAAAATCGAGTATCGTAGGCGATCAGCACTGGTCTGTCTTTACTGTAGGCAGTTTCCAGATAACTCGCTATTGCCCTAGTTACTTTCCGCACATTGGGAAAAGTAAAGTCATCGGCAATAATCCCCCGCCAACCGTCAGTACCAAATTTTATCTTGCCGGAATTGCTACTAGCACTCATGTTGCCACTTTCTCCCTCATGTCGTTTTTACTATTAGGAAGCTTCCCGCAAAGCGCGTGTAGCTGCAAGTATCTCAAGGAATTTTCTCTCACTGTTTTGGAACAATGTCAATCCCTTATCGCCCTTTCGTTAGCTATAACCTTTGGTCTTTAATTGCCCCAGTCCAAGGACAAGAACACTGGCACTGCCAAATGAGAAGAGGTTTTATTAAGGCACGACAACATGATCCCCAAGTGAAAGCGTTATTAAACCAAGCCACAATTCCCCAAAAAATTGGTATCCTTGCCCAAAAGGGTGTATATGAATTTCATCATCATTTACATTTACTTAAACAAGCTGATGGCGTGGAAAAGGTAGCCCAGTTGTTAAATTTAAGTAATTTTGCTGATTTAATCAAAGAGAGGGTAATCAAAATTTTAAATAAATATTATCATTACCCGTTGTTGTTGGATAAGCGCATCCTGCAACTTACATCCGGTGATGAAGGATATCCTCAACCGATTATGGTTGAACAGGAGCATTATTGCTTCCGTCTCTATGCTACTATGGATTGCGTATTTATTGAATCTGATAATACTTTACATATTTTAGACTTTAAAACAGGTAAATCAGCTTTTGACCGTCGTCAAGCTTTGGTTTACCTGCTTGCTGCCCGTTACCTTTATCCGGGGAAAACAGCAGTGGCCTCTTTTTATAATTTGGAAGTTTGTCAAAAATCCGAGTTAATTAGTCTAAATAATCATGAGTTTAAAACTTTAGAGTTAGAATTAGCGGATATTGCCCATCAACATCAACAGGATTTACAAAGATACCAAGCAAAAACCAAGAATTTTAGTCAAATATTCCCACCCAACCCCGGCTATCACTGCCGATTTTGTGCTTTTAATTCTATTTGTGAATTTGCCCAGTTGAAAAATACTTTCCACCCTGAAGCGAATCCTCACAGCCGCAGTTAAAATATGCAGTCAAACAACCAGAAGAAGCTTAAATAACACGCTTTCTTACCTCCTGCCTCCTGCCTCCTGCCTCCTTAAACCATTTGTTTAAACAGTGATAAATCAATATTTCCAAAGTGAATACTTAAGGCAATATTTACCTGTTCTAACACTTTAACTAACCAACCAATACAATTGGTAGTAGAGGATTCATAGTGATTAAATAAAATTGCTAATCTCTTTTCTAAATGGGGTTTAATTTTTTTACAAATCAGGACAATTTTTAGTAATAAACCAATGGTGAGAAGTGACCCTTGATTAGTGATCAAATCTACAAAGGTAAAGTGTTGGGGTGATGATGGACTGTTAACAACTAAAAAGTTGAGTAGTTGACTACAGGTTCTCACTACTAAGAAATCATTGAGTTTTTGAGAATCTGCTTGTGGTAAGGTGTTTTGTAATTGGTTGTACAAGCGCTGATTAAATTGGCGTTTGCCATATTGTTGATCTACGGATGAAGTTAGATATTCATACAAATCATCCTTAAACGCCCGGAAGTTAGACACCTGAGTGCTATATTTCAGGAATCTTTGAGCTAATTCGTTGTAAGTGTGGCCACCTTCAGCTTTACCCATAAATTGTTTGAGGGTAGCATAAAGTTCGCGATCGCTCAATAAGGTAGGATTTCCCACAGGTCGCAAAATTCGATTTGCTTCTGCTTCTGATACTTTCTGAATTACCTGGGAGCGCCGCACTTTGTAAGTAATATACTGAGATAAATCAATCTCATATTTCTTTTGTGCCTGCGCTTGTAGTTGCTTAACTGTCTGTTGTTGCTCAAAGGTAGAGTCTTCACCCATTAAGCAATGCTCATACAGATACGGATAACGACGCATCAAGGTAATTAACGGCTGGTTCTCCTTACTATTCTCAGCTGGAAGGGCTTGATTAACTACCTGGGTAAATCTCTGTAAAATTACATATTGTTCACTGGTAGTAAACAGCTTCACCAGTTCCCTTAACCGCCGAATTTCCCGGTAGCGATGACTGAAAGACCTCGACCTAGTTGGTTCATAGTCCAACAAATTCACTAATTCCGCAATGAAACTGTGTAATTGTGGCTGTAAATGCCAACGGTTGATTAAAATATGGCAACAACGATTAAGGAAGAATTTAAACTCTTCTGTGGCTTGTTTGGAGGCGGTAATTTTATCCAGAATCAAGAGAATCTCTGGTTCAGGATATCCCACTCCTTCCACAAATAAGGATTTGCACCGCTCAATCATTTGGCTGGGAGATTCCATTTGTACCAAATGTAGCAAGTGCTGATATATTTGTTGTTCTTGGTATGAACAGTAGTGAGGATTGTAAGCAGAATCCAGTGTCCCTCTTGGCATTTTGGAAGCTGGTGTCTGTTCTAAAGTTTTTTCTGAATCGAAACTTGTCCAGTTATTCACATTTTATTATCCTTGTGATGATTGTTAATTTAATAACCGTCCCTAAGTCTGTTTTTATGCAAACTTAAGAAAGTGTCAACCGTGTAAATCCGGTTTTAACTAAACTGAATTGAAATTTGTTGTCAATTTTTCCGAAATATTGCAGAATCACATTTAACAGCTTACTCTAAGAATTTACTGAGGCCAATTAAGTTGGCATTAAAGTTTCCTCAACAAAACTCAAAGTTTATGTAAAGTGGAGACACTAGTAGCATCAGAGTATAGAACAGAGACAAGGAAAAAATGCCCTGTTCCTATGCCCTAACTACTACTCGTTTCTAACTTCTTGTGATTGAATTTAGAACGGCGGTAATTCCTTAAGAATTGTAAACCGAATGTGATTAATAGCCAAGTCACCGATAGGGATATCTTCTTTGGTGAGGCGAATACCATTACTGGTTAAGGTTTCAAATGGTATACCTTTGCCTATTTCTATATGATACCAGGATAATCCCATAAAGTAACGAGTGGGATAAGGTCCATTTTCGCCAACATCATCCGGGTTAGATTCCATCGGCAACCAGCCAAATTTGGGAATGTAAAATTCTAACCAGACATGATTAAAATCAGGTTGTAGAGGAAACCCTTGTTTTTCGGCATAAGGTGGGCATTTATACCTGCCTACAGTCCGGCAAGGTATACCATTTAGACGGCACAAAGCTAGTAATACGCCTACATATTCTCCACAAGAACCTACACCCCGTTCTAACACCACATCCGGGGTGTCAATGTAAGGTTTAATGCCATAGGATAATTCATCATAAACGTAATTACGGATATTAAACATTTTCCGTAATAAATTGGTTTCTGATCCTACCGCATCACGGGCAGCACGCCGCACTGTGGAGGTATCCATTGCTAAATCATCATCATCCACTAAGTAACGACTTTGTAATTCTGGTGAGAGTGGGGGCAATTCTTCTGTGTCTTTAGGGGTGATGCGATATTTTATACTTCTCACCTCTAATAATGCTTTCCAGCCAAAGATATGCCTCTCACCGGGGGTAAGGGCATCAAATTTAAATACAGCGACTCTTTGCCCATCAATTATTTCTTCTGTGAAAGGTAAACCGATAGATTCGACGTGCTGGATTTTTTGCCGTTCGGTTTCTGAGGGGAGAGCGATGCGCCATTCTACATCAGGTAGATAAACTTCATCTAGGGGGGAAATTTCCTCCACGTAGGACATTTCTACTAGATAACCGTTGGAAAGGGTAAAGCTTTTACTTGGATCGTAGTAGTAGTACAGAGGATGAATAAAAGTGCGATCGCGGTAACTCAACTCATGGTTAGGATCAGCGTTGGGGTTATCCCGAATATAGGGTTCTTCACCGGCATAAGCGACATACAAACTATCTTCACCAGTAGTGCTAAAATCCTCAATGGCGATACCTGTAGGTGAAGCAAAGGGGGTTAATATACTAAACCGCACTTCACCTGTAGCCCGATCCATAGAATAGATAGTTTGTTCAGTGCGATCGCAAATCCAGAGAGTTTCCTGACTGACCGCAAGATTTTCAATTCCCACCCCAGGAGCATAAAATCTGGTAATCTCTTTGCGGGTGTCCCGATCAAAAATCAAAATATAGCCCAAGCGCTGACAGCTGACATAAACCGTTGAATCCCACACCGCTACCCCATCAGCCATGTAAGGTATAGTCACAAAATGTTCTAAACCTAAAGAGGCGATTTGACAGCGATAAACACTATTCCCGCGTGTCACCCATAAAGTATCTTCCCAAATCGCCAAACCCGTCACCTCTTGAAACTCTCGCACTTGATGGGGATTGAGAATTCTACTATTGTCAGTGCGGGGGTCAATTTCCAGTAAATGTCCTTTTATCGTATCAATGGCAATCAGTTTATCTTGGAGGAAAGCAATACCATAGATAGTAGCGGCGGTCAGTGGTCGGATTGTTCTTTGCCCAAACATCTGGTTAACAGTTAAACTGGGGAGTGCAAAACTCATATTCAGCATCTTATTATCATGGTTTAACACGCCTAGAATTAATTCTGGCAAATCTGCCGTCACCAAATTGGGGACTTCTATCGTGCATTATGTTTCAGTAATCCGTAATGTAAATAACGCGATTTTCAGAAAAAACACTCGACTATCCATCTTGGGAAAATTGCCAAAAGTCCAGCATTAATCTGAAACTGTGACAATTTAACCCTAACCTGAATGTAACTTTAGTTGATGGTTTTCTGGCCATTACTAAATTATGATCGAAATTTGTAACCATTTTCTGTAACCTACACGATGTCTGCTCATTCTTTGCCTGAAGGTGCCGCCGTTTGGCATAGTTTAGAAATTAATCAAGCCTTAGACCTGCTAGATAGTAAAGCAGACAGTGGCTTATCTACCCCAGCCGTTCAACAGAGGTTGCAAAAGTACGGGCCGAATGAACTAGAAGAACATGGTGGCCGCACTGCTTGGCAGATTCTGCTCGATCAGTTTACAAATATCATGTTACTGATGCTGATTGGCGTGGCCTTCGTGTCTGGTTTTTTAGATTTAATGGCTTTACGCGAAGGAACTCTCAAGGCTGGTGAAGTGCCGTTTAAAGATACGATCGCCATTTTAGCGATTGTGATCCTCAATGGCATTTTAGGTTATGTCCAAGAAAGTCGAGCCGAAAAAGCCTTAGCAGCCCTTAAACAATTATCCTCTCCAGTGGTCAGGGTGCTCCGGGATGGCAAACTGACGGAAGTAGCGGCCAAGGATTTAGTCCCAGGAGACGTGATGCTGCTAGAGGCAGGGGTGCAAATAGCCGCCGATGGACGCTTAATAGAACAGTTTAATTTACAAGTGCGCGAGTCCGCACTGACTGGAGAAGCGGAAGCGGTAAATAAACAAGCAACTCTCACATTACCATCAGATACGTCTCTAGGCGATCGCATTAACCTAGTTTTTCAAGGTACGGAAGTTGTCCAAGGTCGGGGTAAGGTCTTGGTAACAAGTACCGGAATGCAAACAGAACTGGGTAAAATCGCTGCTCTGTTACAAGGTGTGGAAAGTGAACCCACCCCCCTCCAACAACGCATGACTCAACTGGGTAACGTCCTAGTTACTGGTTCTTTAATTTTGGTGGCCTTGGTAGTCATCGGCGGTACAATTCAAGCTAGAGGCTTTAGCACATTTACCGAACTGTTAGAAGTTTCCCTCAGTATGGCTGTGGCTGTGGTTCCTGAAGGTTTACCCGCCGTAATTACTGTCACCCTGGCCTTGGGTACTCAACGCATGGTACGCCGCCACGCCCTGATTCGCAAACTACCCGCAGTAGAAACTTTGGGATCTGTGACAACGATTTGTTCTGATAAAACCGGAACTTTAACTCAAAATAAAATGGTAGTACAGTCTGTATATACCAATGAGCAAAGTTTTCGGGTGACAGGAGAAGGTTATACTCCTGTGGGGAATTTTCTCTCAGATGGGCAAAAAGTCGAGGTGGAAGATGTGCCCGAAATCCCGGCTTTGTTAGTGGCTTGTGCTGTTTGTAATGATTCCGTTTTACAAAAAGAAAATGGGCAATGGGTAATTTTAGGCGACCCCACAGAAGGCGCATTAGTCACCTTGGCGGGAAAGGCTGGCATAGAAAAAGACCAATGGCATAGTAAATTACCCAGAATATCTGAGTTTCCTTTTTCTTCCGAACGCAAACGCATGAGCGTAGTTTGTCAAGTGGAAGAAAATGCTACGGGTGACGCTAATTTTACTGAAGTTGACCCGGCTATAGCTGGTTTACTCAATTCTGAATCTTACCTGATGTTTACCAAGGGTTCACCAGAGTTAACCTTAGCTCGTTGTACCCAAATTTATCTCGGTCATCAGGTGATAACGTTAACTGAAGAACATCGGCAGCAAATACTTGCAGAAAATAACCAAATGGCTAGTAATGGTTTACGGGTGTTAGGTTTTGCCTATAAACCATTAAACGAAATTCCTGAAGAGGGAGATGATGAAACGGCCGAACAAAATTTAGTTTGGTTGGGTTTAGTGGGAATGCTAGATGCACCCCGTCCCGAAGTGCGAGCTGCGGTAGAAGAATGCCGACAAGCGGGCATCCGTCCGGTAATGATTACAGGCGACCATCAACTTACCGCCAGAGCGATCGCCCTAGACTTGGGTATTGCCCCAGCAGATGCTCAAGTGCTCACCGGACAACAACTACAGCAGATGACTGACCAAGAACTAGAGGAAAAGGTAGATTTAGTCAGTATCTACGCTCGTGTAGCCCCAGAACACAAACTCAAAATCGTCCAAGCCCTACAACGTCGCGGTAAATTTGTCGCCATGACCGGTGATGGTGTTAACGATGCCCCAGCCCTAAAACAAGCTGATATCGGTATTGCTATGGGCATTACTGGCACAGATGTGAGTAAGGAAGCCAGCGACATGATTTTGTTAGATGATAACTTTGCCACCATTGTCGCCGCTACAAAAGAAGGTAGAGTAGTTTATACCAATATTCGCAGGTTTATTAAATATATCCTGGGCAGTAATATTGGTGAAGTTCTGACTATTGCAGCTGCCCCACTTTTAGGTTTGGGTGGTGTACCTCTTACCCCTCTACAAATTCTCTGGATGAACTTGGTAACAGACGGTTTACCCGCACTGGCTTTAGCTGTAGAACCACCAGAACCAGATGTTATGCAGCGCCCTCCTTTTAGCCCCCGTGAAAGTATTTTTGCTAGGGGTTTGGGTTCTTACATGATCCGTATCGGTATTATTTTCGCCATCATTACAATTGCCCTGATGATGTGGGCATACGATCATGCTCGAACTGTGACAGAAGGTGGTTTAGACCCAGATCGCTGGAAAACAATGGTTTTTACCTCTCTTTGTCTCGCTCAGATGGGTCATGCTATAGCAATTCGCTCTAATAATCTTTTGACAATTGAAATGAATCCTTTTTCTAATATCTTTGTTTTGGTTTCAGTCATTGTCACCACCATTTTGCAATTAATGTTGGTATATGTTCCACCCCTGCGAAGCTTCTTTGGCACTCATCTACTGAGTCTTAATGAATTGTTGATTTGTGTTGGTTTCAGTAGTTTAATGTTTGTCTGGGTTGAATTAGAAAAGCTATTTTTCCGCTTTGTAGGCAAAAAGAGCATCTAAGGAGGCAGGGGGGAAAGTCATGCATTTAAAAAGAGTAACTAATGACTACTCCCTACTCCCTTTCCCTAATGACTAATGACTAATGACTAATGACTTTTCCCGCACTCCGCCATGTACCTGAAAACTCTACACCTGCGACAGTTTCGGAATTACCAAGAGCAAAAAGTGGATTTTACTGCTGCTAAAACTATTTTAGTAGGTAATAATGCTCAGGGAAAATCCAATCTGTTGGAGGCTGTAGAATTGCTGGCTACATTAAGATCCCATCGTTTGGCACGCGATCGCGATTTAATTAAAGATGGGGAAGCGATCGCCCAAATTCAGGCTAGTTTAGAACGGATTACAGGTACCAGTGAATTAACTCTCACTCTGCGCCGCAATGCCCGTCGGACTGTGGCTATTAACGGCGAAACAGTCCGTCGGCAGATGGATTTTTTAGGTGTTCTCAATGCTGTAGAATTTTCTAGTCTGGATTTGGAATTGGTGCGCGGTAGTCCCGAAGTCCGTCGTAATTGGTTAGATACGCTGTTGATTCAGCTAGAACCAATTTATGCCCATATTTTGCAGCAATACAACCAAGTTCTACGTCAACGCAATGCTTTCTTAAAAAGTCATGTAGATACTTCACTCAAATCAATTCAGTCCGAACTGGCTATTTGGGACGCACAACTAGTTACAGCTGGCATTAAGGTGATCAGAAGGCGAAATCGAGCTATTCAACGTTTAACCCCCATTGCCACCGCTTGGCACACTAATATTAGTGGTAGCATGGAGAACCTACTGATTAACTATGCTCCTAATGTTTCTTTAGTTCAAAATCAACCAGAAGAATTGCCATCAAATTTTTTCAGCCAACTTCAACAACGTACTGTTGCAGAATTACAGCGTGGTACTACTCTTGTCGGACCTCATCGGGATGAAATAGAATTAGTAATTAATCAAACACCTGCCCGCCAATACGGTTCTCAAGGTCAACAAAGAACATTAGTATTAGCATTAAAATTAGCTGAGTTGCAACTGATTGAAGAAGTCGTCAAAGACCCTCCTTTACTTCTGCTTGATGATGTACTGGCAGAATTGGATCTATCCCGACAGAATCAGTTACTTGATGCAATTCAAGACCGCTTTCAAACCTTAATAACTACTACACATCTAGGTTCTTTCGATTCCCAGTGGTTGAAATCCTCTCAAATTCTTTTTGTGAAAGCAGGAGAAATTTCTTCTACCGCAAATCTGTAACACTTTTACAGCAGAGAACACTTCGACTGCGCTCAGTGCGGTGCAGGGTTAAAAGTCTCTTTATAAGCAGTTGTGCAAAATTAATTTCCTACGTAAAGCAAGGGAACAGGGAACAGGGAACAGGGAACAGGGAAATAAGTTGTGTAATTAATTCTGCCTAATTACTTATAAGCGTTTGTTCCAAAAATTTGTACCTCATTTACCTGAAACGGGCTGTATCAATGTGAATAATTTGTAACTCAGTTGTAAGTAACCAGTTCAAGGAGGCAGGAGGCAGGAGGTAAGAAGGTTGATTAAATAGCAATTTCCAGGTTTTTTAACTGGATAATTATTTCCGCCATGCTGCACTAGATAACTTTACAAACTTTTACTAGAAATAAGAAAATATTGTATAATAATTCAACTTATAACACTTAAACAATAAATTATCTCCGTGTAGCTTGATAGAAATAACTATTTACCGCAGAAAGTTAAAACTCAAGCAGCAAACGGCTTTCACTCAGTAACTTTTTATTCAACCCGGCACACACCCTTAAAATATGTATTCGAGAAGTTACATACTAGATAAAGAAGAAATTGCCTCACTGGCAGCATCATTAAGAGCAATTGAGCCGAAATTACTTAAACGATGCCAAAAAGAAGATACAATCAGAGTCTGGTTTCAAGGGGGAGAACCTTATTTTGATATTTTTCTGGAATTAAGTAATGATGAAATTATTTGGTTTCAATTTACCTTACGTGGTAGATCCTTATCCTGGAATAGTAAAAAACCAGTTTGGCAAACTGGCAGTACAAATGAATTAATAGTTGATGATGTTAGCTTTTATGCTGCAAGCAAAACTATGGAAAATGATGATGATTCTGATTTTGATTTTATCAATCTAGTTAAATCTATTCTGCAAACAAGAGAAGAAGAAGAAATTTTTGCCAAAGCACTGGCATTATTTAATTAAATTATCTTTGTTGAACATTTATTTCCGTCGCGCAGCACTAGTGCAAGAAGGCAGGAGGCAGGAGGTAAGAAGGTTGATTTAACAGGTACTATACCCTAATTGAACTGGATAATTGTTTCCGTTGTGCAGCACTATTACCATCAAGCTAAAGATTAATTTTAGATGGATGGCCAAAGCCTACATAGCCTTCAGGCGGGCGATAATAAAGCTTATTGAATAAGCTGATATGCCTTTTTAATATAGAGCTTGATTCATGTCAACTTAGATTACACACTTTTAACTCAGTAACAAATAATTTAGTTTTTCACTAATTGACAATATATTCTTAAACTGAAATTAAACAAATAAGTTAACGGATTTATCTTTGCACTTTTCACCTGAAATTACCGATTTTGTGATTACTTCATAATTGATAATTTATTTGGTAGATGAAATGTCAACCCCCAAATAACAATTATTGAGATTATCTTAATGAGAAGTGATTAAAATTTCATATTTTGCACCAAATGGTGACATTTAACTTTAAACTGATAATTAAATATAGTAATATCATCTATAAATCAATTGCTCAACTCAAAATCATAAATAAGGGGATGAGGGGGATGAGGGTAAAAATAAGAAAAATCCGACTTAAAAAATAACATTAATTTTTCTTTCCCCCCTGCCCCCCTGCCCCTCTGCCCCTCTG